>JBPOHG010000193.1:0-25418 GCA_052035835.1 Bacteroidota bacterium
CAACCGGGAACGCATACCCGAAAGAGTGGTACACGCAAAAGGAACCGGTGCATTCGGAACGTTTACTGTTACGAACGATATTTCAAAGTATACCCGTGCAAAACTTTTCAACAAAATTGGTAAAGAAACCAAAGTTTTCCTTCGTTTTTCTACCGTAGGGGGCGAAAAAGGTAGTGCAGATACCGAGAGAGACCCCCGTGGATTTGCTGTAAAGTTTTATACTGAAGATGGGAATTGGGATCTGGTGGGCAACAACACCCCGGTGTTTTTTATCAAAGACCCCAAAAAGTTCGGCGACTTTATTCATACACAAAAAAGGGATCCACGTACCAATTGCAAAAGCCCCACCATGATGTGGGATTTCTGGAGCCTTAATCCCGAAAGCCTGCACCAGGTTATGATCCTAATGAGCGACCGTGGTACACCGGTAGGCTATCGTTTTATGCATGGGTTTGGTTCACATACCTTCAGTATGATCAATGCAAAGAATGAAAAAGTGTGGGTAAAGTTTCATTTTAAATCTATGCAGGGCATTAAGAATTTTGTTGATGCCGATGCCACTGAAATGAAAGGGAAAGACCCTGATTTTGCACAACGTGATTTAGTTGATGCGATTGATAAAAAAGATTTCCCGAAGTGGGCCCTGAAAATACAGGTGATGACTGCCGAACAGGCCGCCAGCTTCCGTTTCAATCCTTTCGACCTTACTAAAATATGGCCACAGGGAGATTTTCCACTGATTGATGTAGGTGTACTGGAACTTAACCAGGTACCCAAAAATTATTTTGCAGATGTTGAGCAAAGCGCTTTTGCCCCGGCACATGTAATTGACGGCATCTCTTATTCTCCTGATAAAATGTTACAGGGAAGGCTGCTTTCTTACCCAGATGCCCACCGTTACAGGCTGGGTGGTAATTACGATCAGATACCGGTAAATAAATGCCCGTTTATGGTAAGTAATTACCAGCGCGACGGGCAAATGAGGGTTGATGGTAACGGTGAAGACCAACCCAACTATTTTCCCAACAGTTTTGATGATATTTATGTTGATGAAAGTTATAAAGAACCCCCGCTGAAACTAGACTCCGATGTAGCCGATTGGTACGACCGAAACGCAGACGGTGAAAATGACCATTATACGCAACCGGGCTGGCTATTCAACAGGGTTATGAATGATTACGACAGGCATAACCTGGTATCAAACATTGTTGGTGCCATGAGTGGTATTGCCGGACCAAAGAAAGACATCATCATAAACAGGCAGCTTTGTCATTTCTTCAGGGTTGATGTAAAGCTGGGTATGGCCGTTGCAAAAGGGCTTGGCGTGAATGTAGATGAAGTGGTGAAAACACTTGATAAACATGATGCTGTTCCCGCATAATTGAATCGTTTAATGAAAAAACCCGAGCCGGTACAAAAGTACCGGCTTTGTTATTTTTTAGCTGCTTCGCCAAAATAGCCTATCTTTGCAATAGTTCATTTAATTTCTGCGGCGCAAGGCCGGATATATATTGTTTATATTCCATTCCCAATAATTGCTGAAAAGCAACTCCGTTTTTGACGATGAAGCCAGGCTTCATTTCCGCACTCATTTTAATTTTTATACATTGTTATTTAAAGACTTAAGCATTATTGAGCCCATCCTGCATGCGCTCAACCAGGAAGGGTACCAACAGCCTACCCCCATTCAACAAAAAGCCATTCCGCATATTCTGTCGGGCAAAGACCTGCTCGGTTGTGCACAAACCGGAACCGGAAAAACAGCTGCATTCGCCATTCCTATGCTGCAATTACTCAGTAAGCCACATGCAGCTAAACCGGGGCACCGTGCAATCAGGGCTTTGATCCTAACCCCCACCCGCGAGCTTGCTATTCAAATTGAAGAAAGTTTTAGGGCGTATGGCAGCCAGTTAAGATTAAAACACCTCGTCATTTTCGGGGGAGTAAGCCAGGTTCCTCAAACTGCTGCACTACAAAAAGGCACAGATATCCTGGTTGCTACACCCGGAAGGCTGCTCGACCTGATGAGCCAGGGTTATATCGATCTTCGGGAGCTAGAAATCTTTGTATTGGATGAAGCCGACCGTATGCTCGACATGGGATTTGTGCATGATGTAAAAAGAGTCATCACTAAACTTCCGGTGAAAAGGCAAACGCTTTTTTTCTCCGCCACCATGCCATCAGAAATACAGGCGTTGGCAAATTCAATCCTAACAAACCCTGTTAAAGTAGAAGTAACACCGGTTTCTTCTACCGCCGATACCATCCATCAACATATCTATTTTGTAGAAAAGAACAATAAAAAAGCACTGCTGGCGAATGTTCTCGAAGATAAAAATATTGAATCGGCGCTGGTCTTTACACGTACCAAACACGGCGCAGATAAAGTGGTGAAAGACCTCATAAAACTGGGTATCCGTGCCGAAGCCATACATGGGAACAAATCGCAAAATGCCCGCCAGCGTGCGCTGGGCAATTTTAAAAGCAGGCATACCCGAATCCTCGTGGCTACAGATATTGCCGCCAGGGGCATTGATGTTGATGAGCTTTCGCATGTGATTAATTATGAATTGCCCAATGTACCCGAAACCTATGTACATCGCATAGGCCGTACCGGTAGAGCGGGCCTCAGTGGAACCGCATTTTCATTTTGCGAGCAGGAGGAATTGCCTTACCTCAAAGACATTCAAAAACTGATTGGTAAGGAAATACCCAAAAATATCAGCCACCCATTTCACATAGAATTTCCTGCAGGTAAAACCGGTGCTTCACCCGCCCAAAAGCCGGTGCCTCAAAAGAAACCGGGGACCTCGGCCAACCGCCGCTTTTCTGGAGGCAGGAACAGAAGGCCCGATCAGCAAGCTTCAAGGAATTTTTCGGCACAAAAAAGGAGCTCATCATAAAAACAAATCATCAATTTTTATCTTTGCACAGCTAAAATTTTTACCATGTTCAATAAGCGGACCAGGATAAAGGAATTACTTCAATCAGATAAGACAAATTATGAAGCCACCGTAATGGGTTGGGTTCGTAGTTTCAGGAACAACCAGTTTATAGCCCTTAATGATGGTAGCACCAATCAAAATATACAGGTAGTAGCCGAGCTGGGGATGCTTGATGAAACCACCATCAAACGCATCACTACGGGTGCTTGTATTAAAGCCACCGGAGAAATCATCCCTTCCCTTGGCAAAGGGCAAAAAGTTGAACTTAAAGCAACTTCTGTAGAAATCCTTGGTGACAGCGATGCCGAAAAATTCCCCCTTCAGCCTAAAAAGCATAGCCTGGAATTCCTGCGTGAAATTGCACACCTTCGTTTTCGTACCAATACTTTTGGCGCCGTTTTCAGAGTGAGGCACGCCATCGCTTTCGCTATTCATGAATTTTTTAACAAGAAAGGATTTGTTTATATACATACGCCTATTGTAACGGCCAGCGATGCAGAAGGCGCAGGTGAAATGTTTAAAGTAACCACTTTGCCACTCGATGGCACAGCTCCACGCAATGAGGATGGCAGTATCAACTTTAAAGATGATTTCTTTGGGCGTAGTACAAACCTTACCGTTAGTGGGCAGCTCGAAGGCGAATTGGCGGCAATGGCTTTCAGTGATGTCTATACTTTTGGGCCTACCTTCAGGGCAGAGAACAGCAATACCACCCGCCACCTTGCCGAGTTTTGGATGATAGAACCCGAAATGGCCTTTTACGATCTCGAAGACAACATGAACCTGGCCGAAGAATTCATAAAGTATATCATCAGTTATGCGATGGAACACAACAGGGAAGACCTCGAATTCCTGGCACAACGCTTAGAAGAAGAAGAAAAATCGAAGCCGCAGCAGGAGCGGAGTGAAATGGGGCTCATAGAAAAGCTGGAATTCGTGGTAAACAATGATTTCGAAAGGCTCACTTATACAGAAGCTATCGAGATATTAAAAGAGAGCAACCATAATAAGAAGAAGAAATTTCAGTACATCGTAGATAAGTGGGGGGTAGACCTTCAGAGTGAACATGAGCGGTACCTGGTTGAAAAACATTTCAAAAAACCAGTGATCCTTTCTAATTACCCTAAAGAAATCAAGGCTTTTTACATGCGTCAAAATGACGATGGCAAAACTGTTGCAGCCATGGATATACTTGCACCGGGTATCGGTGAAATTGTTGGCGGGTCGCAACGGGAAGAACGATATGATAAACTTACAGAGCGCATGAAAGAAATGCACATACCGGCTGAAGAGCTGGATTGGTACCTCGATACCAGGAGGTTTGGCGCTTGTATACACGCAGGTTTTGGCCTTGGCTTCGAACGCATGGTACAATTTGTAACCGGTATGGGAAATATCAGGGATGTGATCCCCTTCCCACGCTATCCTAAAAGTGCATCATTTTAATATTCTTACATTTAATATTGAACCGCAGCTCCTGTTGCGGTTTTTTTATTTCCTGAAAGGAATAGTATGTACTATTTTTATTCTCATTGTACATAAATTATGAGCAGGAAAAAATACCTCGACTATCTGATCAATCCGCTGGAATTGCTGCGTACCAAAAAAGTACTTCAGGTAAACCCCACCGTTATCCCAGAGCGAAAAGAGGCCGCTTCTGTAAAAGTCTTCCTGTATGAATATGACAAAGAAAAATGCTTTTACAAAGCGCTTGAGAATGTTGAGCAAAGCTTCGAACACCTCGATTCACCCGGAATCACCTGGATCAATGTAGATGGGATACGAAAAGAAGAAGTTGAAAAAGTGTGCAACCATTATGGCATCCATCAATTGATTACAGAAGATATTTTAAGCCTTGGACAACGGCCGAAAATGGACGAAATCAACGGGCTTTTGTTTTGTGTACTCAACATGATGTATTTCAACGAAAATGAATCTTCTGTAGAAACAGAACAAATAAGCATCGTGCTAGGAAAAAATTTTGTGATCAGTTTCCAGGAAGATGCATCCAGGGATGTATTTAATGCGCTTCGTGATAAAATTAAACTCAGCAACAGCAAAGTGCGGCAAAACAAGGCCGATTTCCTTTTTTATACATTGATAGATTCTATTGTTGATCATTATTACCTGGTGATGGAAAAGCTGGGAGACAGGATAGAACACCTGGAAGAAGATATTATCAGGCAACCCAATCAGCGCTCGCTTGCAAAAATTAATATGCTGCGAAAAGAAATGATCGTTTTAAAAAGGAGTATTGGCCCTGTTCGGGAGCTTGTGAATGGGATCCTTCGCAGCGAAAGCGATTTGATTGAGGAAAGAACAGAGAAATATTTCAAAGACGTATATGACCATATCATTCAGGCCAATGACCTGGCCGAAAACTATCGTGATATGATGATCAACCTGCAGGACCTTTATATGAGTAATGTTAATTTAAAACTCAATGAAGTGATGAAGGTAATGGCAATCGTTACCTGCCTGCTGGCACCCGCCACCGTTATTGGTGGGATATTTGGGATGAACTTCGACCGTATACCTCTGTTACATAATCAATGGGGCTTCTTCATTTCTGTTGGACTGATGTTGCTGATCCCATTATGGATGATCTTTGCATTCAGGCGAAGGGGTTGGTTTTAGGAAGATATTGCTTTGTCTTTTTTATAGATAGGAACTGTGCTACATGGTTCGCCGTACATGATACTTTTTGTTACTGGCCTCAGAACGCTGGTTATTGCTATATATGCCTCTTCGGGAATTGGCTTTTCACCGCACCCTTTGATCACTACTCTCTTGTCGGCAAAATCTGCAGCCTCTATACGTGCAATATTATTCAACAACAGTTTTTTCGCCACTTCTTCTTCATTGCCAAAAGCCACCATACTGCAAACAGGTTGAAGTATGCTAGCCACCAGCATATAGGCCCACATGGGAATGATGGCATCTGCCGAGCAGGTGATCGCTACAATTTTATCGCGGTATGCTTCTGTATTGAGGGATTTTAATGCTTCCCTGAAATCCTTTTCTTTGAGAATAAGCCCCATGAAAAGATATTCTTTGAGGTCGAATACAACGATCGCTTCTTTTGGAAAATAATTTTCCAGGTCAATGGTTATAATCCCGCTTTCGGCTACTTTATTCACTAATGGATCGGCCATAACACAAAATTAAATGAAAAAGCCGGCGCTGTAACAGGCCGGCTTTTGAAATGAGTTTCGAAATGCGTTAAAAATGTTTGCTGCGCTTGTCTTTAATTGTTGCCTGCTTTTTCAAGCCTTCGTACCAACCGTTTAACTGGCTGCGCATGGCATTCATGCGGCTGGTTTCCTGCTGTGCAGCCACTTCGGGTGTTTCTCCCGGTTTAGACTGGATACTGTTCACTTTCACCAGGAATACCCCGGTGGTCCCTTTGATAGGTGGGGTTACTTTTGATTGAAATTGTTTATTGAAAGCAGCACCAATCACTTTTGATTCCATTCCCACACCATTGATGATTTGAGAATTGTACGTAAGTGTTGAATCGGCACCGGCAATTTGTACTTGTTTACCATAAGCTGCTGCTGCAGATTCGAGGGTTGGGTTTGCGCCCAATTTTTGAATGATTATTTCAGCTTTCTTCTTATTGCGAATAATGGCTTCGCTTCCAGGCCTTGCCGTAGCAGCATCCTGAACCCCTTCCTTGTTTACTTTATCGAGTACTGCAACAACAAATGCATCGCCAATATTAAACGGCTCACTTACATCTCCCGGTTTTGCTTCAAATGCCCAGCGAACCAATGAACGGGCATCCTGCAGCGAACCGGCCATATAATCATTCTCTTTTAACAGGTTTGGAATGGGCATTAATGATAAGCCGGTTTTAGAAAGATATTTTTCGAGATTGGCTTTTGTTTTTTCTGCGGAAGCTTTGGTAGCATCCAGGCTGGCTTTATTGATGGTTACATCGCTGGCTTCGATTGACTTTGCCATCTGTGCTACCTTATAAGCAGATTTAAAATCTTTCTGGCTTTGTACTTCTATGATATGGTATCCAAACTGAGTCTTTACCACGCCTTTAGAACCTACAGGTTTTGTAAAACAAAATTCATTGAATTCGGGAACCATGGCGCCATATCCAAAAGTTCCGAGGTCGCCACCTTTGTCTTTGCTACCGTCTGAAGAGAATTGCTTCGCCAGGCTGGCAAAATCGGCTCCTCCGAGAATGGCATTGTAAATACTATCAGCCAACGCTTTTCCTGCAGAATCTGAGCGCAATGCTGCGCCGGTGTTGCGGTCGTTCAGTGAAATCAAAATATGCCTGGCTTTTGCGCTATCCGGCAGCTCTTTTGATCCCAGCATTTTAGCAAGGATGTAATTTCCACCTTCTACGTATGGTCCGTATACTGCGCCTACAGGTAGTTTTGAAATGGTATCAGCCATTGAACCGAGGCGGGATTTAGGTTGGAATTCATCAGAAAAATCAATGGAAGAAATATTCCTGGCAATAAACGCTTTTGCATTGCTGTCTGCTTCAAAAGCAGCTTTCAATTGAGATAGGCTGGTACTGGTACGTATACTGTCTTCGCCGTTGGCAGACTGGCTGAAAGAAACATAAGAAATATTCCTTCCTGCTTCCTGTTTAAACAGTTCCTTGTTTTTCTTTACATACTCATTAATATCTTCATCTGTTACTTTGATGGTACTGTCTGCAATATCAGTGTATGGAATCGTTACATAACTAATGATAGCAAAATTATTTGTTTCATTGTTTTCCCTCTCTGTCATCCAACTTGGGTAATAAGCACTGGCATTTAAGAGGCCGGTATACCTGGCAACAGTAGTGCTTAATTTCAATGGCTCAACTATCTGTGCATTTACTGCATCGCGTTGTTCGCCTTTGAATTTTTTAATATTAGATATAGCATCCTGCGCTTTTTTGATATCCAGTTTTCCGGTGAGGGAATCTTTCATTCCCTGCTCCTGCAGAAATGGGTTTGAAGGATCATTACTCAATAATATATATGATAATTCTTTCGACGTGAAAGTAATACCCAGTTTTGCAGCTTCATCAAAGAAAATTTTCTCGGCAACTACCTGGTTCCACATTTGCTCACGAACCTGGTAGGTTTGAGCCCCGCCCGGGCGCTGGCCGGTACGTTGCGCCTGCATATCTTCGGCTACCCTCACTTTTTTATTAAAATCGGCCAGTTCAATTTTTTCTCCATTCACTTCCCCGATTTGCGTGGAAAAGGAGCTGAACAACTTACTGCCACCCTGCTGCGCATCCATCAGGATAAAGCCAATAAGGCTTAATGCGATCACCACAATTACAATGGCTGCGCCTTTATCACGAATACTTTGAATAATTTGCATATAACTATATATAAGTTTTTTGGACGGCAAAAATAGGGTAAAAAAGGATATTGACAAATTGTGGAAAACCTTATGCAACTGCGTTTTGAGAAACAAAATCAGTTTTATTAAAAAAATTACACATTTGTTCCGAAAGGCTGGTTTCTGATTTCCACATGCATATGTGTATAAACATAAGAAACGGTGGATATTGAAGGGTTTTGGCTTTTTTGGCTTGGGATAATTGGGGTGAAAATGTACCTGATTTCAGTTTCTTCGATCCAAACCGGGTATTTAAGACAATTTATCCCATCCCGATCCACATCAAAAAATTAAAAATTGGTATTTTTTTTACCCCCGCCCTTTTTTATAAACCGATGTGGGTAAAGGATGGAGCAATTTACTAAAACAGGTGCTGTATTGTGTTTGGGCACACATATGTTAAAAGAATACATGTTAATTGCATGTAAAGTAGAGTGGATAAATCAAACTCTTTAATTTTACAATAGCATCGCAAAAAATGATTTCCACTTATTAACAGCCCTAATAGTAATAGGTGATTATATAAATAAATAGTATTAATACATATTATGGCAGATATTAACAGCAGCGTTGAGCAAGAAAAAATTGTTTCGCAAAAAGGTTTCCTGGATGTGGAGATTGACCCACAGATAGATTTGTTTGCAGAAATTGAAAAACTGAAGAAAGAAAAAAATGCCATTATCCTGGCGCATTATTACCAGGAACCGGATATTCAGGACGTGGCCGATTATATAGGCGACAGCCTGGGGCTTTCTCAAATGGCAGAACGTACCGATGCATCAGTAATAGTTTTTGCCGGGGTTCATTTCATGGCCGAAACAGCCAAGATCCTCAATCCTACCAAGAAGGTTCTGCTGCCCGACCTCAACGCCGGATGCTCCCTGAGTGATTCTGCACCACCAGCGATATTCAGGCAATTCAGGGAAAAATACCCCGACCATATGGTAATCACCTATATCAACTGTAGTGCTGGTATGAAAGCGCTGAGTGATATTATCTGTACCTCTTCCAATGCCCAAAAAATCGTTGAAAGCCTTCCGGCCGACCAACCCATCATTTTTGCTCCTGATAAGAACCTGGGGGCTTATATCAATAAACAAACGGGTAGGAATATGAAGCTATGGAACGGTGCTTGTATGGTACATGAAATTTTTAGCCTTGAAAAAATTACCAAACTACGCATCAGGCACCCAAAAGCCAAGTTCATCGCCCATCCCGAATGTGAAGAAGCTGTTCTTGCCATCGCCGATTATATTGGCAGTACCACCGGTTTGTTGAAATATACCCAAACAGACAATAGCTCAACATACATTGTAGCCACGGAAACCGGCATCCTTCACCAGATGCAAAAAGCAAGTCCGAATAAAACATTCATACCTGCACCTCCCAATAATTCATGTGCCTGCAACGATTGCCCGTATATGAAACTCAATACACTGGAGAAATTATACCTCTGTATGAAATATGAAACCCCCGAAATAACAATGGACGAAAGCCTGCGCCTGGCAGCAAAAAAACCGATCGACAGCATGCTGGAGATCAGTGCAAGATTGGGATTATAATGCTATCGTTTCCAGAAAGCAGCAATCCTCTTCTTTACGTTTTCCCGGATGTTTACGTAAAAAAGATTGATATCTCCAATATGATAGTTCTTTTTAAAGAACAGGAATTTGAAGGGTACATTTGGTTTCGATGACCATAAAATGTTCCCTTTTACCTGTGCGCTTACTGCTTTTCGCACTACTTTATTAAAATTTTTCAAAACTGCTCCTTTATTGAGATTGGAAGATGCCGGATTTTCATCTGTTGTCCAGGTAAGTGGGTTTACTACCAGCATGGTATCTTTTTCAGCTTTCACATGGGATGGGACATACCCCTTTTTGTAAGTACGCCAGGATATAAAACAACCGGTTGCATTTTCATTGTTGCACGGACGCAATGTTTCGAAATAATTCACCGGAACCGGCATCCCAATCAGGTAAGCGCAAATGAGCCGGTTGTATAAAGGTTTGTTTTCAAAGAATTCCTTTAATAACCTGGCGGCATGAACCGTTCCCTGGCTATGTGCTGCAATGATGACGGGCCTACCATTGTTATAATGCTGGAGGTAATATTCAAATGCAAGTTTGATATCTGCATAGGCAGTGTCAAAATAAGGGGCTGCAGTGGCTTGATCTATGTAAAATGCCTGCAAATGAGCCTGCCGGTAGCGAGGAGCAAATACCCGGCTGCTTTCATTAAATGCAGATGCCTGGTATAAAATGCTGGTTTGATCTGTTTTTTCATTCAGCGTTTCGTCTTCAAGGGAAGCATTCCACCGCGTAAAACTGTTTTTTGTATAAGTGGTGGGATGTATAAAAAACACATCAGTCACCGAGTCTTTAATCAAAGGTTGGGAAAGCAGTGCAGTTGGGGTACTGTCTGATAGGTCGTATTTCCATGGATGTGCTGCCCAATGCTTTAATTGGCTGTAATCGGGCATTGTGGATGTATCTGCATATGGGACAAATTGGGCAAATGCAGTTGGATGTATTATGATCAGCCATATAGGGAGGAAAAAATATCTTTTGTAAATTTTCATAATCAAATCTACATTCGTTGAAGTAAAACAACTCAATAAAATGGCCATTCCATCTGTAGACTTAGCTGATTTTTTATGTGGGGACCCAAAAAGAAAAAATGATTTTGTAAACCAATTGGGCAAAGCCTACGAGGAAGTTGGTTTTGTAGCTGTTAAAAACCATGGTATATCAGACGAATTGATAGCCGACCTGTACAAACATGTACAACAATTTTTTTCACTTCCACTGGCTCATAAGAGAACGTATGAAATTCCAGGAATGGCCGGGCAGCGGGGATATACAAGTTTTGGTACAGAACATGCGAAAGGAAGTGATGCACCCGACCTGAAAGAATTTTTTCAGTATGGGCAATTGATGACTAACAACCATCCGGCCTTGTACCCGCCAAATGTACAGGTTGCAGAAGTTGCCGGCTTCAATCAAACATTTGACCATGCTTTTCAGGCTTTTGAAACTTCTGGCAGGTCCCTGTTAAAAGCGATTGCTTTGTACCTTGGCCTGGATGAGAATTATTTTGAGCCACATGTCGTGAACGGGAATTCTATTTTGAGGTCTATTCATTATCCTCCCATCACCCACGAGCCAAAATCGGCCATCAGGGCAGAGCAGCATGAGGACATCAACCTGATTACTTTGCTCATTGGTGCTTCTGCTGATGGGTTGGAAATACTCAATAAGCAGGATCAATGGGTACCAGTGACCTCTTTGCCCGAGCAAATTGTGGTGAATGTGGGAGATATGTTGCAACGTTTAACCAATAATAAACTGAGGAGTACAACCCACCGGGTTGTGAACCCCGACCGTTCTTTGTGGCATACGAGCCGTTTCTCCATCCCTTTCTTTTTGCATCCAAAAGCCGGTATGCCGCTGGCATGTTTACCCGGATGTGTTGATCCGGAGCATCCTCAAGCGTATGAAGATATCACTGCCGGAGCGTACCTTGATGAAAGGCTTCGGGAGATTGGCTTAAAAAAATAGCAACCCTTACATTCAACCCCTTAACATGCAAACCAGCCAGCATTGACCATTTTGCGTCATATCCCTTTCCTGAAAGAAGTGATGTTATACACACTGACTGCTTTTGGAGGCCCTCAGGGCCACCTGGGAATGATGCTGAAGACTTTTGTAGGAAAAAGGAAGGATGTTACTGAGCAGGAGTTGATTGATTACAATTCTTTTTGCCAGCTATTGCCAGGAGCTTCCAGTACCCAGGTGCTTACTTTAATCGGATACAAGCGGGGCGGGGTTTTATTAGCTGTACTTACTTTGATTATTTGGATATTGCCGGCTTGTATCATGATGGGGGCTTTGTCTTTTTTGCTTACTTCAATTGAGCATGAAGACCTTACCCTAACTGTTTTTAAGTATGTTCAACCAATGGCCATCGGGTTTCTGGCATTTGCTGCAGTAAGGGCGTTCTCTATTTCAATAAAGAATATCATCACACAGGTAATTATGCTGGTAGCCATGGTGGTTACCTACCTTTTATTTAAAGCCCCCTGGATTTTTCCTGTGTTGATTGTGACAGGAGGCATAGCAACGAATTTTAGCAGTAAACGTATTCCGAAGCAGGAAGAGATAAAGCCAAGGCAAATCAGGTGGACCAATATCTGGTTATTTGTGATTGTTTTCTTAGTGGCCGGGGTATTGAGTGAAACGGCAAGGAAACAGGAGTGGCCAAACAGGCGGGCGTATAACTTGTTTGAGAACTTTTACCGCTTTGGCAGCTTTGTTTTTGGTGGAGGGGATGTGTTATTACCGATGATGCTCGATCAGTATGTGGCAAGGCCAAATGATCCCAAAGCGAGTGAAAGGAACCCCAATGCTATTAAAATTGAAAAAACCGATTTGTTAACCGGGTATGGTATGGTAAGGGCAATTCCAGGGCCGGTTTTTTCTGTGGCCTCCTTTGCGGGGGGTATGGCGCTTGAAAAAGAGGGAAAGAAAATGCAGCTCATCGGTTGTATGCTGGGGTCTGTGGCTATTTTTTTGCCGAGTGCATTACTGGTACTTTTTTTCTTTCCTGTATGGCAATACCTTAAAAAATATGTGATTGTTTACCGGGCGCTTGAGGGGATTAATGCGGTGGTGGTAGGTGTAATGTGGGCGGCTACCTTATACCTTTTGAATGGGATTCCCCTCAAAGGGTTTTCTTCTACCAGTATTATGAGCCTTGTTATTATCGCCGCTACCTTTATGCTTCTACGTTATACAAAAATCCCCCCGCCATTTATTGCTTTAGGTTGCCTTCTTCTTGGCTGGGTTTTCTAAGACAGAGTCATAGTAATGGTTGTTTTCAATTACTTCTTTTACTTGATCGGGTACCAGGAAGCGAATGGATTTGCCAGCCGCAATTAACTCACGTATATGTGTAGACGAAATTTGAAGCAGCGGGGCATCTAATATTTTCAGCCTGGCTTGTGTACTGTTGTTGATTTCAAATCCGGGTCGTTTGTAAACATATATTTCGTAATTGTGCAGGATAAACTCGGCATTGTGCCACTTGGCTATGTTTTGAAATCCATCGCTGCCCATCAGCAACACAAATTCATGCTTTGGATATTGTTCTTTCAGGTATACCAGGGTGTTGGAAGTATAGGAAGGCTTGGGTAATTTAAATTCCACGGATGAAGCCTTTAAACCAACAGACCCTTCAATGGCCGTTCTCACAAGGTTGATGCGGTGTTGTTCGTTTAAAAGGGATTGTGCGTTCTTAAATGGATTCTGTGGGGATACTACGAACCACACTTCCTGGAGGTCGGCAGATTGCAATGCATGTTGAGCGATGATTAGATGGCCGGTATGAATGGGGTTAAACGAACCGAAGTACAAACCAATTTTCATATAATAAAAAATAATTATATCAAATAAGTTCTTCTACTATTATATGATCTGCCTCATCTAGTCTTAAGCTGAGATGATATCCTGCTACACTGATGGAGATAGGGTCTTTTAATGGGGCAATTTGTTCAATAATGACTTTTTCGCCCGGAATACAGCCCATTTCCATCAATTTTAGGAATAATTCATCACTTTCGAATGAGCGAATGACAGCTTCTTTGCCCAATGTTACCTCTGATAATTTTTTGTACATCTACTCTTACAAATTGAAAGGTAAAGTTAGGTGATTGTTTAACGCTGTAATTTCGATATCAGAAAATCAAGCATGGCAATATCATTTCATTTTGAAGAAGCGATTAGTTTACAAAACCGGAGTAACCTGAAAGCCTTTCTTACAAAGCTGTCTAAGAAGGAACAACACAGTATCATCAGCTTGAACTATATATTTTGTAGCGATGATTATTTGTTGGGCATTAATCGCAATTTTCTGCAACATGACTATTTCACAGATATTATTACGTTTGATTTAGCTGGCCTCGATTCGGACAATGGAATTCATGGTGAAATCTATATCAGTGTGGATAGAGTTAGAGATAATGCCAGGGAATACAACACAACCATTACGCACGAACTTCATAGGGTCATTTTTCACGGACTACTTCACCTTTGTGGATATAAGGATAAATCAAAAGGAGAGCAATTGAAGATGCGGTCTAAGGAAGACCATTATCTTCAACTCTATTTTAAATAGGTTCCACGAATCCCTGTTTCACCCAGAAACATGAATTTGAATAATATTACTAGATTTGTTCCACGAATCCCTGTTTCTCATTGAAACATCAATAATTAATTATGGCAAGGAAAAAGTGGACCGCAAGGGAGGAATTAACTCCTGAACTTATCAGTCTACGCGAAAAAAGAAAATGGCAGGTAGCGCTTCGGCGTTATATCATTGATAAGAACCTGTCGGAGTACTATGCGCCCTATTTTGCGCTGGATATTGAAACCATGCGCCGGTGGATCTGGGTTCAATTGAATGGTAAGGCTGACTGGAAAGATTTTGGAAGTAAATGGCAATTCAGCCATGTTGTGCCAGTATCGTATTTCAACTTTCAAGCAGAAGACGACATGAAGTTGTGCTGGCATTTTACCAATATCAGGGTAGAATGGTTAGAGACAATTGGAATTGAATGCCCACAAGTGAATGAAATTTCCGCTCAGAGGTATTATCATTTGTTGTTTGAATCAACCCAAAACCCTGTTTGCGAGGCCATGATTATAAAACTACAGCAAATAGAAACTAGCAGCTTACCAGACCTTAATTCGGAAACATTGTTTTTTGAAGCAGAAAAGGAAAAAATTCACATTCTATCCGGATTGAATCAATCTGACTATTCACGTATCAATAGTGGAGAAAGCCTCACAGAACTCCTGGCGGAGAAAGAAATCCTTCGAAAATTCGGATAAAGCAGTTTGCCCTGATAATCCTCTTTACTTATAGTAATTTTGCATACTTATGTTTTCTGAATACGATGTAATTGTTGTGGGAGCCGGGCATGCTGGCTGCGAAGCTGCTGCTGCCGCGGCCAATATGGGTAGCCGGGTCTTACTGGTAACCATGAATATGCAAACCATTGCTCAAATGAGCTGTAATCCGGCAATGGGTGGTATTGCAAAAGGCCAAATTGTAAAGGAGATTGATGCATTGGGTGGGTATAGCGGGATTGTTACCGATAAAAGTATGATCCAGTTTAGAATGCTCAATCGTTCAAAAGGCCCGGCAATGTGGAGCCCAAGGGCCCAAAGCGATCGTATGCTCTTCGCAGCAACCTGGCGGGAAATGCTGGAAAATACGCCCAACCTCGACTTTTACCAGGATATGGTGAAGGAATTGATCATTGAAAACGGGATGGCTTGTGGGGTAGTAACAGGGCTGGGGCATCGAATCAGGTCAAAGTCTGTAGTACTTACAAATGGAACTTTTCTGAATGGAGTCATTCATATAGGGGAAAAGAATTTTGGCGGTGGCCGCGTTGCTGAAAAAGCTGCTACCGGTATCACCGAACAACTGGTGTCACTAGGGTTTGAGAGTAGCAGGCTAAAAACAGGAACCCCACCAAGGATCGACGGGCGAAGCCTGGATTATTCTAAAATGGAAGAACAGAAAGGGGATGACAGTATCGTTGGATTTAGTTACCTGCAAAAACCATCGCTTCAACCCGGACAACAACGAAGTTGCTGGATCACCTATACCAGCCAGGAAGTACACGATATCTTAAAGACAGGCTTTGAATCGAGCCCCATGTTCAAGGGACGTATTCAAGGCACGGGCCCCAGGTATTGTCCGAGCATTGAAGACAAAATAAACCGCTTTTCCGAACGTGACCGGCACCAACTCTTTGTAGAACCGGAAGGCTGGAATACAGTGGAAATATACGTGAACGGCTTCTCCACCTCTTTATCTGAAGAAACTCAGTATCAAGCACTTAGAAAGGTTCCGGGATTCGAAAACTGTAAAATGTTCCGCCCGGGCTATGCCATTGAATATGATTATTTTCCACCCACACAGCTACGTTTCAGCTTAGAAACCAAACTTATAGGAAACCTGTTTTTTGCCGGCCA
The DNA here is from genome assembly GCA_052035835.1 of Bacteroidota bacterium. Taxonomy (GTDB): domain Bacteria; phylum Bacteroidota; class Bacteroidia; order Chitinophagales; family Chitinophagaceae; genus Ferruginibacter. Next base: position 16,361 of record JBPOHG010000193.1, read on the forward strand.
GATCAACGGTACAACCGGCTACGAAGAAGCTGCATGCCAGGGGCTCATGGCAGGGATCAATGCACATCTGAAAGTGAATGGCAGGGAATCATTCGTGTTAAAAAGAAGCGAAGCATATATCGGGGTGCTAATAGACGACCTCATCAATAAAGGCACCGATGAACCATACAGGATGTTTACCAGCCGGGCCGAATTCAGGACCCTCTTGCGCCAGGACAATGCCGACCTGCGGCTTACAGAGATCAGTTACCGCATGGGCCTTGCCTCGCAGGAGAGAATGGATTTACTGATTGAAAAAAGAAACCAGGTGCAGGCTGTAAAAAACCTGCTGCAACAAATTAACCTGGAGCCGGCAGAAGCCAATGAATACTTAAAAAGCGTTTATTCATCACCGTTATCAATAAAGCAAAAGGCTTCCCAGGTAATCCTGAGGCCGGGGATCGACTTAAAATCAATGATGCAGGCAATACCTGTTTTACAGGCACCGCTATTAGATTATCCTGAAGATGTACTTGAGCAGGCAGAGATCCAAATTAAATACGATACCTACATAGAAAAGGAAAAGGAGTTGGTTGAGAAAATGAGCCAGTTGGAAGATTTACTCATTCCCGAAAATTTTAATTACGATAAACTGGTATCTTTAAGTACAGAAGCAAGGCAAAAATTTATTAAGATCAGGCCACGTACACTCGGACAAGCATCCAGGATTTCTGGAGTAAACCCCAGTGATGTGCAAATACTGATGTTGTATATGGGCCGGTAAATGATTTAAAAAATATGACTGAGAAGCAAAAGATATTTTCTGATGTAGAGCAATACCTGCAACGAAATAACCTCCATGTAAAAACTATTGATACCAGCAGGCCATGGGGCGGTTTTTTTGTAATTGAAGAAACGGATGCACCATTATTTATAGATCATTTCTTTCCTATGCTTAATAAAGCATCGCTGCTCGAAGGAAAATTAAGTCCGAAAATGTTACTGGTGGAACCAGGTAAAAAACTAAGCTGGCAATACCATCATCGCCGTGCAGAAGTTTGGAAACTTGTTGATGGCACAGCCGCAGTAGTGCGCAGTGATGATGATCATGAAAAAGAAATGATCATCCTAGAAAACGGAGAAGTCATTGAGTTAAAAAAAGGAGAAAGGCACCGGCTGGTAGGATTGGATGAGTGGGGTGTGATAGCTGAGATATGGATGCATACAGATGCTGCAAACCCCAGCGACGAAGATGATATCGTGCGTATACAGGATGATTTTGGCAGATAACTTACTATATAGGGTTTTCCTGGTTATTTAACACGGCAAGCACCCATTTTATTTCGGCATACCCAATTGCCTCTGGAAGTTTTTCTTTGATGGCCGACAATGAAACAAAACCGGAGTCTGCGATTGTTTTTTTGATGAGTTGTTCGTTTTCCCTGCTGATTAATTGGCTTAATGCAATTTCCCCGCTGCGCACATAATTGGTAAGATGGCCTTCAATTGTTGAAACAGATAATTTCCTTTCTTCGGCAATTTCTTTGGCGCTTTTTCCTGCTTTGAACAATTCAAAACTAATAGCCTTTGTATCTGCTTTTTTTATGCTTTTCTTTTTGGGGCGTTTAACGGCAGCAGCAGGCTGATGTAAAAAAGAACTTCTAACAATTCCATGCGTTTCGCAGAATACACGTATTTGCTCTAAGAAAATGTCTCCATATGTTTTGATACGCCGGCTTCCCAATCCACCAATCATTTCGAGTTCATCCCGGGAAAAGGGCAAACTATTCGCCATTTCCTCCAACGAAAAAGTGCTGCATACCATGAAAACAGGAATATTATTTTCGGAAGCCATGCGGTTACGGGTATCCCTGAGGATGTTATACAAAGCCGGGTACAGGATATGGTCGGGTACGTTCCCGGTTCCCTGTGCGCTATGTGCGGAAACGGTTAAATATTCCTTTTTAAACGACAGGACTGCATTTCTATAAGTGGGAATATCAACTTGTGTACTGCAGGCATCCAGCAAATACCTTTTGAAAGAAAGCTCATCGAATAATTTTTGTAATAAAGTTTGGTACTCTACTGCAAACTGACGGTTATCTGTATACGCTGGTGATAACTTCAATGCCGGGATGGCCAGGTCGATTGCTTGTATAAACCAAACTGCAGCACTTTTGGTTCTTTCCTTCAACTTTTCATTATCTAAAGGGTAAGGGCTTTCGGTAAAGTACACTTGCAGCACTTCTGAAAACCGGTTGCCATGCCGCACAAACCCAACGATTTGATTTTTTAAACCAGCCAGCCACTGTTTGAATTGTTCATTAAAAATTCGCTTTTGACGGTCCCAGGAAATCAGGTCATTCAGGTACCGCTCTATAAGGTTAAATGAAAATAATTCTGTAAGGATATCCCGTTGATAGGATTGTTCTGCCTGTTCAATCATCATTTCGCTGGGCAAACGGCTTTCTTGTACCGAAAAATTCACCACCCTTTCATCGCTTTGCAACCTGTTAAAGGGAATCTTGCTTTTTAATATCAATCCTTCCAGGCTAGTGCACCTGCTAAGGGCAACATATACCTGTCCGGCTGTAAATGCGGCTCCAGCATCAATGATTGCATTTTTAAAAGTGAGGCCCTGGCTTTTGTGAATAGTGATGGCCCATGCGAGCCGGAGGGGGAACTGTGTAAATGTTCCCAACACTTCCTCTTCTGCCTGCCTGGTTTTTTCATTATAATGATACCGGATGTTTTGCCAGGTTTCTTTTTTCACATCAATAAGCTGTGTAATACCATCTTCCTCGCAGCAAACACAGATGCGGTCATCCTCTAAACTGTTGATGGTTCCAATTTTTCCATTGTAATAGCGCCTGATTTTTTCAGCATCATTTTTTATGAACATCACTTTAGCGCCAGTTTTCAATAAAAGGTTATTCTCAGCAGGAAAAACATTATCGGGAAACAGCCCTTCTATAATTGCTTTGAATGACACTTCAGTAGAGGGTAATTGATGAAGTGCCCGATTATTGATTACGTCGGCTTTTTCGTTGTGTGTGGTAAGTGTGATGAAATCATCTTTTTCCCCTGCCGTAAAATTTGGCTGTAACCTTTTGTGTAAAATTTCGAAAGCCGGCTGGTCCATTTCATTGTTACGAACCTTATTAAGGATCTCAATAAACAGATGATCGGTTTGCCTATACACTTTATTGAGTTCAATGGTCACCGCCGGAATACATTGGTAAGCGTGGCTACTGAAAAAGTAAGGGCTATCGTAATGTTGTTTCAGCAGGTCCCATTCTGTTGCCTTATGAACAGGCGGTAGCTGATAAAGATCCCCAATCAACAAAACCTGTACTCCACCAAATGGTTGGGCCGGGCAATTGCGCACAAACCTCAAAACAGCATCTATGGCATCCAGTACATCGCAGCGAACCATACTGATTTCATCAATAATGAGCAATTCCATTTTTTGCATCAACTCCCTTCTCTCTGCCGAAATTCTCAGTTTGGCTGTAAAGTCATTGGTACGGTTGTGCACAAAAGAACGGTTAGAAGGGATATAGGGTGCAAAAGGAACCTGGAAAAACGAATGAATCGTTACTCCGCCGGCATTGATAGCAGCAACACCGGTTGGAGCAACAATTACAGAAACCTTTCGGCTGTTGTCGCGGATGTACTTTAAGAAAGTGGTTTTGCCTGTTCCGGCTTTACCCGTAAGAAAAACCGGGTGCCGGGTATTTTGGATAAACCGAACAGCCAACTCAAACATTTGATTTTCACCTTCCCGTATTTCCATATCAGTCAATTAAAATGCCGTCATACAAGCAGAACAACAGCCAACATGTTGAACCCGGCTCACAGGAAACCATTTCACAAAACCGATCTCACGAATCCTGTTAAGGCATTCATTGTTTTTACAAACATGCAACGATAAAAACAACATACCTGCCGGGCTGCCCGTACAACGGCATAAAAGTAGTTAAACGGAAGCTTTGCCGCCCAACATTAGCAACTCATTTACCTGTATTTCGGTAACATATTTTTTGTTGCCCTCTTTATCGGTATAATCTCTTGAAATCAATTTGCCTTCAATGGCAATTTCACTCCCTTTGTTGAGGTATTTTTCGGCAATATCAGCCAGTTTACCCCAGGCAACCAGGTTATGCCATTGGGTTTCTTTCACCTTTTCACCTTTTTGATTGGTATAAATTTCATTGGTGGCTACGGAAAATTTTACAAGTTTTTTACCCGATTCTGTTGTCCTGATCTCTGGGGTCTTTCCAAGGTTTCCAATGAGTTGCACTTTGTTTCTTAGCGAATACATAACAAATTTTTTAAGTTGAAAAAATATTTCAGTTGTCAGGCGCCTGCATTAACAACACAAATATGCAATACAACAAAGCCGGTATCCGTATTTTAAATGCTTACAGGAGAATATAAGCGTTTGTGAACGGGTAAAAACGCAGTGCTGGAAATGAGGCCTCTACTATCTTTCATGTAAAATGAGCCTTATGATAGTTGAAAAAGGCCGCAGTTGCCAGGTTTGTTCAAAACCACTGAAAGGAAGAACAGATAAAAAATTCTGTGATGACTATTGCCGCAATCAATACAACAACCGCCATGCATCTGGACAGTACAACAGCATGAGAAGGATCAACCGGATCCTTTGTAATAACCGGAGAATTTTAAAAGAACAATTGAACGCAACAACCGGTTTGTGCCGCATTAGAAAAGAAGCATTGCAGGAATTGGGATACAGGTTTTCTTTTGGAACGCATATCATCAGGAACAAAGCCGGGTCGGTATTTCATTTTACTTACGACTACGGCTACCTGAACCTCGAACAAAATGAATTGCTCCTGGTAAAAACGGAAGATGCCGAAGACTAAATCGTTATGCCGATAATTTTAATTCGCCCTGTTTCCAACCTTCATTTATTGGCGAAACAGGCCTGAGTGAACCACTGATATCTTCTTCCTGTAACTGTATGCGTTTGGCGATGTCCTGTAAGGAAGTGAGCCGTTGTACTGTATATGGAATAGTGTCTAGTCCGGAAACAAATTTGAGTATATACTGATAGATTCCAATGAGGTTCCCGGCCAGTATGGTAGCGCCGAAAACTCCCGATGAAACCATCAGTGATAGTGCAATCACCAGCATCACCATTATTTCAATCAGCCCAAAATTAAAAGCCTCTTTATCGGAAATCCTGATTTGCCAGGCCCTGAGTTTCTCATAATGCCCGTGAATCTGGTCTTTATTACCGGTAGCTATTATATTAACCTGCTTTTCCAATTCGTCGTTTTTCAGCCTTGTAAGTTGTTTCATTTTTCTCCCGTAAAAATAGCTGATAGCCATTACCGGTAGCAGGATCGAAAAACAAATCAATACAATGGTGCGGTCGTACAACAGGAGCAACAAAAGGGAGCCGAAAATATTGTAAGCGGCCTCCATCACATAAGGAAGATCGGTTTCCAGAAAATCTACCAGTTCTCGAGATAGGGTAGAGTGGGCACTCAGTTTGGATACCTCCGTTTTTCCATAACGCCGGGATAGGAATCTGGTCACCATTGTGGTATAAATGGCCGAATAGGTTCGGGTGTCATACATCTGCCTGAATGTGCCAATCAGCAACCAGGCAATATGTATCACCGATAAATATATAAGCCCTTTGTAAGACCCGCTCATGAGATCGTTGATGGCCCAACCAAGAAACAATGGCCTTAGCAAAGCGCCTGTCATTTCGAGGGCGAAAAGCATATACGTAATTGCCAGTTTATACCGGTAATGATGAACCAGTTTCCCGATCACGGAGTGTTTGAACATAAAAAATCCTTTAATAATAATTGATCACCGGCATGCCGGTAGAAAAGAATGGGAGTAGTAAGACGGGCGTTGGCCAGGCTGGTTTAACCAGTACGTTTTTTTGTTTCCCGGACTGTTACAGAATTTCCGGGTTTGCCGCTGATGTGCCGGCGGCAGTTGGATGCGCCACAGGAGCACGTAAAAGGTTCCATATGTTCATCTAAAAAATCGGCGTAATCGAGGGTTAGTTCTTCGCCTTTTTTAATGGATCTGAGCGCAACCACATCCAAACCGCGGTAAGCAGTATTCGGATTGCAGCTATGGTTTTGGGGCGCCCATTCGGCCGGGTTTTCATCCCACAGCAAAAATAGTTCATTGCTGAGAGGATAAGCGTATTTTTTAAAGTTTTCTACTTCTTTAACAGACCAGTTATTTTCTATATATGACCGAGTAGCCATTCGTTGTGAACGTTCTTCCCCCTTGAAAATCAATTCGCCGCAATTGACATCCGTGTTAGCATAAATCCCATAACCAGCGATGGCGTTTCCTTTCATATGGTATTTTTTCTGCTTTTTTTGATGCCGGAACATTCCCTCCGCTATAATATGTTTTAAAAAGGCAGATTGACCGGTTCCATCGGTTTTTAAGATATAATCCGCCGATCCTTCATAACCATCCGTGTAAAAAACAGAACAAGTAAAGTTGATTTCTAAAAAATACAGGTTACCCTCCTGGTCCATTCTAAAATCGAGCCGGGCATACCCCACTCCACCAAATCCTTTAAAAATGGAGGTTGCTGCTTTTTTTAGGGATTCGCATAAAGGCCCGTCGGGTACCCCTATATTGCTTTCGGGGTGCAGTTCAGATGTTTTAAGTGAGTAGGTCTTAAATTGAAAACCATTTGGAAAGAGATATTCAACGGGGCGGTAAACGGTGACAGTGCCTTCCGTGTCGGGATTGGCAGCAAGCATAACTGTAAATTCCCTCCCTTTAATGTATTCTTCTATTAATAGGGGGCTATAAGCATCCATGATACTGTTTACTTTGTGCTGCAATTCCTGTGGGTTTTGAACAAGCGATAATTCGTCTATGCCCAGGCTGTCTCCGGCTTTGGATGGTTTTACAAAAAGAGGATAACGCAAATGGCTGGTGGCGGCAAATAAATCATCTGTTCCGTCTACCAATGCAAATGCCGGTGTTTTAATCCCCCCCGTAAAAGCTACATATTTCATCAGGTCTTTGGTAGGGTCATATAAAAGTGAGTTGGGACCAGTAAAAGGGAGGTTAAGCAACTCTAAAAAATAAATCACATCAATAGACGGAACCTCCCATTCGAGGTAACCCTCACATAGGTTTACGTAAATATCATACTGCAGGCGGCTAAGTGCCCTTAATTGTTTGTAGGTGGTTAATTTATTGAGCGATACATGATCAACCTTACAACCGGGGAGCAAAGCCGATAAGTTGCGGGGAGGGTCATAATGCTGGTAATCTACATTGCTGGTAGAATAATCGGGTTGTAATACACAAACGCTGAGGGGGTATTTCATCGGTTTCACTCGATCAGTCATGCACGGGCATTGTTGTTGCTGTTAAATAAGGGTTGATTTTTTGCAGATGCTCGTTGCAGGGCGTCTTTTAAAATAAGCCGTACAGCTTCGGAGAACGGCACCCCGTCGAATTTTAAAATAGCGCCTATAGAAGTAAAATTTTCATCTTCACTGATACCACACTGGGCATTTACCTCCAGGACATAAAGTTGGCCAGTTTGCTGATCCATTCGGATATCTACCCTGGTATAACCTTGTCCGCGAGTAGCGCAAAATGCATCCCAACTGAGTTTTTGAAGAGGAGCAATGAGTTCTTTGCTTGCAGGCCGGTATTCATAAAAGTTGTCGTCATTGGGCATAGCAGTTTCATCTTCATAAATCTCCCACAGGCGATCAAAAGAAAGAAATTTTTCTTTGTCGGGCAATGAATGATGAAATACGCGTTCTACCGGTGTAAAAATGGTAGCATCTTCGGCAAACTGATAAGATCCGCAAATAAATACAGTGAATTCGGGGCCGCTGATGAATTTTTCGGCAATCAGGCCATCGGCAGTTAGGTTCCATCCCCGGTATCCGCTGAATAGTTTTTCTATCAGGTCCTGGTATGTATCGGGGTTGTCTATTACATTTTGAACACCCACGCCCATGCTTCCACCCGAAACCGCCGGTTTAATGATAACAGGTGATCCGATCAGTGAAAACAATGCTGCTGCAGATATTTGATTGGGGCGATGAATGGTTGTCCAGCACGCATTGGGCACTGCCGCAACATCAAATGCTTTTTTCATCGGCACTTTTGATGTAGTGATGTTGTAAAAAAATTCATCTGCCCCCGTATATATTAGCCCTTTTTCTTCCAGTAGTTTAACTATAGAAATTCCGGGCGCCCCGTTTACCTCATCGCCATCGCATAAGTTTAATACTATTGGAATTGTGTTACTGTACAACTGCTCGTTTGCTATTTGGTTGATGACTGCTACATAATCGAGCATGGTTACCGGCTGCCATTGCCAATGGAGTTGCAAAGTTGTAAATACCCTTGTATACTCTTCGATACTTTGAGTGAAATCATAATAGTAATCGATGTTCTCATCCGTTGAATGGACGTAAGGTGCCAATACCCACACTTTTAATGTTGTATTGTGTGCAAAATTAATCCCGGGAAAAATAGAAGAAGCCGTCATGCCTGCGATTGCGTTTTTTTAATTCCAAGCGCATTTGATATAAATGCGGTAACCCGATATTGTTGCATAACCTGTAAGGGGGTATGAAGGGCGCCTTTAATATTTTGCAGGCAATTTTTACTGCCACAGAAACAAATAAAGGGTTGCGCCATGTCTAATTCAGTTGATGGATAAAAAAAACAAAGTTCCTCGTGTGGTGCGATTGGCTTTAGTGCAATAAGTTTCATTTGAGTGGTATCAAAGAATACATTGGGATTGCAGCTGTGGTTGATATACTGAAGAAATGAAGGCAGGAGGGTGATATGTTCACTCAATCCTTTTTGTACAGTTAAGTAGTTTGGTTGTTCAAATGTTTCCCCGGCAGTAAAACTGCTGATAACATCTCCTGCCGAAAAAGGAACCATGGCATGTAATGAATGCTGGCCATTGGAATGATGGAGGATGACTTCTGCAATGGTATGCTCACTGATAATTTCAGATGAAATATCTGTACTGGCAGAGTGGATCATACAGCGGAAAAATTGAATGGGTTAGTAAGTA
>JBPOHG010000268.1:0-33437 GCA_052035835.1 Bacteroidota bacterium
ACCTCAACATAATCGGTAACACCGATACCCGGGTTGAATAAGATTTCATTGATGACAATATCGAAACTGTCTGCCTGTTGCGGCAGGCCAAACGCGGTAGTTTGAATAACGGTATTATTATTTAACATACAATCCTGTATGCCGCTAACAGAAACTTTATAAAGTAAGCCCTGGCGAAGCGGGGCACTCAATTCAAGTACAACTTTACAGAACAAGGGGCCAGGCACCAATACAGATAATGGGTTGCCCAAATTTTCACTAATTGAATATTTACCGGGGGCTGTAGCAGAAATACTATCCAGCGGTTCATCAAAAACAAGCCAAACATGCAAACTGTCTGCCGGATATGCATGCAATAGTTTGGGGCTTTTAGTATCAGGTACTGTTCCTCGAATACTATTTTCTTTAGCTGGTGTAGCCCCCAAAGGGTGATTGCTGGCGGCCCAGTTCAATTCATCAGCACATGGGTTTTGTAAGTCTATCATTTCCAGGCTCCATCCCCCATTTTTTTTCAACGCGTTGTTATACCAGTCATCGCTATATGAAATAGTATGAATGATACTTCCATCTGCTGATTCGAGGACTAATAAATCCCCTGAATTAGAAAGCGAAGGGAAGCCTGGAACAGCAACGCTCTTTGCTATACCCTGCAACAAGGATGATGCAGAAGTGCTGCAAATCACAATGGCGCTATCGGGTTGTAAAAGGTAAGATGGAAAGGGGCCCGATTGAGTGGATGCTTTACTCAACTTCCATCCCTGCAGGTCTATATCAAATATGGAATTGTTCCTGATCTCTACCCATTCTGCATCCGGCAATCCAACTACCGGACTGGGATCTGCCATAATTTCGGTAATCAAAACATCCATTCGCCGGGGCGAAAAAAAAGCAAAGGAACGCTGGATGGAATGATTGATATTGCCTGCAAGGTCTGCTATTTCGGTTACGTTCATTTGTAAGGCCTGTCTTTTGGGAAAACTATCGCTGAAGCGTAGATGCACCTGGGAGGTATAGATACTGTCCCTTTGTGCTGATACAGGGTTGCCAATACCATTGCTTACTTGAAAATGAGTAAGGTTAGCAGCTGCCAATGCCGATACTGGTTCATTAAACAAAAGCGATAACGATTGCTGGTCGTGTACGGTGATTTTGGTGAGCAGGGGAATGGTTGTATCCGGCACCAAATGCGTAATCCTGATAGCGTCGAAAAAATGTTGTTGAAAAAAGCCGCTGCTGCTCTGACTTACAAGTATCCCAAAGCAGGTAGATGATGTATACGTATTGTCTAACATTTCACCTTCCATGATAAAAGGGCCGCCATTTACAATCCGTGAAAGGGACCATGTACCTGAAGCCGTTCGGGTAACCTTAACAGTAACCAGGCTATTGCTGCTGTTGAGGGCCCCGTTCAATCCGTCTATCAGTTTTACTTCATTGAGCCCATCTTTTCTGTAAAGAGCAATTTCATCTTCACTGTTACCAATCCTTACAAAATACCCGTTGGTTCCCGGTTGGGTAAGCCCAAACTGGGAAGCCATTAAATACACATCTGCGTAATTAACCGACGATGGATTGAATGTCATCCGCAATGTAAACTCCCATTGTGCATTGGCGGCAATGTCACTGGCAGTACTTAGATAAAAATGGCTGTTAGCAACAATGCTATTGGATTGCAGCTCGGCATTGCTGTTCACCAGCCATGCTGACGTATCGCCTTGCCATACGGGGTTGTTGCTGAAATCGCCATCCGTAAAATCCTCTGTAAGCTGTGCCTGGCCATTCAAACAAAAAACCAATAAAAAGGCCAGTAGGGCCCCCATCCTCTTCACGCAATTCATACTTCAAATCTATGCAGGGGTATTGCAGTATTATTGGTAAAAACCACCGTTGCGGCAGGTTTTATTTACTTATATAGCCGTTTATTTTCCGGTATAAATTCTGTGTGTTGCTATTAAAATTCTTGCGGCTGTTGGCAACCTGTATCTTTCTAAAGTATAATTTTGCTTAAATCAATTGATTCAAATGAAAATAGCAGTTGTGGGTGCTACCGGCCTGGTGGGTACCAAAATGATGCAGGTACTGGCAGAGCGGAATTTCCCTGTTTCTGAAATAATACCGGTGGCATCTGAAAGATCGATCGGCAAGGAAATCGAATTCAAAGGAAATAAATATAAGGTTTGCGGGATGCAGGATGCGATTAATGCAAAGCCTGCTATAGCTATTTTTTCAGCAGGGGGAAGCACTTCACTGGAATGGGCGCCCAGGTTTGCGGAAGCGGGTATTACTGTCATTGATAATTCCAGTGCATGGAGAATGGACCCCGGAAAAAAACTCATTGTACCTGAAGTGAACGGGCATGTTTTGGAAGCCTCTGATAAGATCATCGCCAACCCTAATTGTTCTACGATTCAAATGGTTGTTGTATTAAAACCATTGCATGAACGTTTCCATATTAAAAGAGTAGTAGTTAGCACTTATCAAAGTGTAACGGGTACTGGTGTTAAAGCTGTTACACAATTAATGAATGAGCGAAAAGGCATAAGTGGCGAAATGGCATACAAATTCCCAATTGACCTCAATGCGATTCCTCATATCGATGTATTCATGGAAAACGGGTACACAAAGGAAGAAATGAAGATGGTGAACGAAACCCGTAAAATCATGGGAGACAATTCCATCATGCTAACGGCTACCTGTGTACGCATTCCAACCATGGGTGGCCACAGTGAATCGGTAAATATTACATTTGAAAAAGATTTTGATATTGCTGAAGTGCGGGCCATTTTATCTGCAGCACCCGGGGTTGTTTTGCAGGATGATGTTTCGAATTTTATTTATCCGATGCCACTCACTGCGCATGATAAAGATGATACTTTTGTTGGAAGGATTCGCAGGGATGAGTCGCTGGCAAATTCCATGAACTGTTGGATTGTAAGTGATAACCTGCGAAAGGGGGCTGCTACCAATGCTGTTCAGATTGCTGAGTTGCTGGTACAGAAAAAATTTGTTGAATGATTATTATTGATCAACAAGAAAGGGATGGCTGCGATGCCATCCCTTTCTTGTTATTGAATGAATGTATTACTGGATGGTCCAGGTTTCCCTTCCCCTGAGAAGTTTATCGAGATCGCCTTTTCCTTTCTGTGTGATTACTTCTTCAATCTGCATATCCATCATATCCTCATAACAGGCCCTTTCGGTTTGATAAAATACGCCGAAAGGCCTTGGCAGATGGCCTTGTAAAGTTGGGTCATCAAACATCCTGATGAGTATCTGTGCCTTGTAGAAATCTTTTTCATCATGTATCCATAAGTCGTCTTTAGCAACTCCTTCACCCAGGTCTACAATCACCGGTTTAAAACCTTCTAGTTTGATTCCCTTGTTTTGTGTGGCGCCAAAAACGAGAGGCTTCCCTTGTTCAAGGAACAAAGCTTCGTCGGCCTTGGTAGATTTTTCAGTAAATATTTCAAAAGCCCCATCGTTGAAAATGTTGCAATTCTGGTAAATCTCCAGGAAAGAAGAACCTTTATGCTCATTTGCTCTTAGTAACATGGCTTGCAGGTGCTTGGGATCCCTGTCCATTGTCCTGGCTATAAAACTTGCATCAGCCCCCATAGCAAGCGCCAGGGGATTGAAAGGATGGTCGATGCTTCCAAAAGGCGTGCTTTTGGTTACTTTATGCGCCTCTGATGTGGGGGAATACTGGCCTTTGGTAAGCCCGTAAATCTGGTTATTAAATAACAATACATTGATATTAAAGTTGCGGCGCAGCAGGTGGATGGTGTGGTTGCCCCCAATACTGAGCCCGTCTCCATCGCCTGTAACAATCCATACACTCAGTTCGGGACGGGCAGCTTTTAAGCCACTGGCAATAGCGGCAGCCCTTCCATGAATGCTGTGCATGCCATATGTATTCATATAATAGGGGAAGCGGCTGCTACAGCCAATACCCGAAACAATTACTATATTTTCCCGGGGAATCCCCAGGCTTGGCATCACTTTTTGAACCTGTGCAAGAATGGAATAATCCCCGCAGCCGGGGCACCAGCGTACTTCCTGGTCGGTAGCAAAATCCTTAGCCGTAAGCGCCGGCGCAGTTGTTGTTTCGCTCATATATTTTGTAGGTTAAATAGGTAGCTAAAGATACTAAAAAGAAAACAATATTAAAATAATGAATGTAGTGCAGGAAACAGGTGAATGTTGACGTGCAAACTGTTACTATTTAAAACCCAGCGTCGCATTTAAAATGGAAAAACAATCTAGGAAATGGCCACGCATCCCTCACTTTATGGTGGAAATAAAATCATTTCATTTAACTATTCTCAGTGGCTTCCATTTACTCCATACTTATTCTCCAAGCGCTTCCCAATATTCTGCAGCTCTTCTGGTATGCGGCACTACAATTGTTCCGCCTACAATATTGGCAACAGCGAAAACCTCGTACATTTCTTCGGTGGTTACTTTTAGTTCATGCGCCTTTCCAAGATGGTATTTGATACAGTCGTCGCAACGAAGTACCATGCTCGCAACCAGGCCCAGCAGTTCTTTTGTTTTTACATCCAATGCACCCGCTGCATACGTGTTGGTATCCAGGTTCCACAGCCGTTTGATAACCAGGTTGTCCTTCGACAATATTAAATCGTTCATTCGTGACCGGTAGTCATTGAAATCATTTACTAGTTGGCTCATATAAAAAATTTGAATTGTAAAGGTAAGAAAACACCAATGGAGCCGTGAATTGTCGAATTGCTAAGAACTGAACTACTTTACATCAAGGGTTGCTTTGATGGTGAGGCCGCCATTGGAAACGTGTTCGAGTTTTCCGTGGATTTCTGTCATTCGTCTCGACATATTTTTAAGCCCGTTCCCAAAACCATTGTCTTCATCCTGCCCAGCAAGCCCTCTCCCATTATCTGTAATTGTAATGGAAAGCTGGCGGCCTTCAATCCCAATATTCACTTTTACTTCTGTTGCATGGGCATGTTTGAGCACATTGTGCAATGCTTCTTTGATCACCAGGAAGAGGTTTTTCCGTTGAACCCCCGAAAGCTGCAATGAAGAAAAAGCATTCCCGGGCTGGCTGAGCGCAAATACAATACCCGACCCTTCAAAATAAGAAACGCCGAACTGGCGAACGTATTCCGAGAAATTCCCCAATGTGTCATTCTCTTCATTCAGGCTCCATATGATCGTGTGCATGCGTTGAGCGATTTCCTTTGCGGTATGCGATATTTTTTCCGGGAAACTGCTGGAGCCGGGCTGTCCGGCTGTTTGCTGGGCCATCAGGTCGCTCATCATCCTGATACTACTGATACCACCGCCCACATCATCATGCAGGTCGGCCACAATCCTTTCCCTTTCGAGCATAATGGCCTGCTGGCGTTGAAAAGCTGCACTGATCAGTGATTTCTCATTATCAGCAATTTTCTTCTGCAATGCAATGGTAAAAAGAAAAATATCTAGTGTTGTGCTTATTTGAACAGGTATGAAAACAGTAAAGATATGTCCCAATGAAGCCTCGGGGTGTTTGATGGTATATATAGAGAGGAACAAAGAAAAGCAGCTACCCAGTAACGTGATGATGGTACCAAGAATAATGTATTTCGAATAGGGCACCTGGTTTTTAAACAAAGCTGTAACTACAAAAATCTGTACAGGAAAGAGCAGGCTACTGAAAATATAATAGGCCTGGTCATAATGTATTTCGAGGTAATTCAATGTCAGGCAGGTGGCCGCACTTGCTAAATATATAAACGTTAGTATCCTGAATATCCTGTACAGGTAAGGCGACCTGAATTGCAAACCCAGATAGTGCATTACAAAAAAAGTATAAAAAACACTGCTGAGGTATTGAACAGGCCTTTTAAACATATCAAACGAGCGGATGGCTGATGTATCTTCCGGTGATATATTGAAAAAAAACCAGGGGAGCGCCAACAGGTAGTAAAGCGATAGCGCCATCAGGAAAAAAGCATAAAACAAATGGTCCTTTCTGCGTATGATAATAAATTGCAGGAAAAAGAAAGCACACATGAAAACAGAAACGCTTTCAAAAAAGTAAACGATCATCTGGCTCCTGTTCATGCCGG
Source organism: Bacteroidota bacterium (assembly GCA_052035835.1). Classification (GTDB taxonomy): domain Bacteria; phylum Bacteroidota; class Bacteroidia; order Chitinophagales; family Chitinophagaceae; genus Ferruginibacter. Next base: position 6,090 of record JBPOHG010000268.1, read on the forward strand.
TATTCTTTCGTGAATAAATAACAAATCGCGTAACCAATCATCGCTTCAGGTACAGGTTTACTGCTTCTACCCTTGTGTTTACCTGTAATTTCTTATAAATATTCTGAATATGCTTGCGAACTGTTCCCGTGCTGATTTGTAAGGCATCTGCAACTTCTTTTCCAATCAAGCCTTTTGCCAGGGAGTCGAGCACCATCTTTTCCCGATCGCTCAGGTTCTCAATGAGGCTGTTTTCATTTCCCAGGTTCATAAAACTGGCCACTACTTTACGGGCTATGCTGCTGCTCATCGGGCTGCCGCCGGCAAACAACTCATCAAGTGCTTCCATAATACGGGCAGGGCCTTCCGTTTTCAGAATATAACCACAAGCACCTGCTTTCAGGGAATCAAAGATTTTATCATTGTCTTCGTATGCTGTACACATCAGGAACAACATATCGGGGAACATCGTTTTTAACGCTGTCACGCATTGAATCCCGCTTTGGCCAGGGAGGTTGATGTCCATCAATACCGCATCAGCTCCATGTGGTGGTATTTTTTTTAATGCTTCTTCAGCATTTGCATAACTACCGGTAAGATCATAAGAAGGGTTCATCTGCACCATCAGGTTCATGGCCTCCCTAAGATCGGGTTTATCTTCTACTATGCATATCCGTTTCTTCATGCTGTGTTTGTAAAAATAAGCGATCAATCCCATTTTAGTAATACCCAAATGAGCGTATGCTGGAGATAATGAAGGCAATCTGTTTCAATGAAATATCAATAGTTGAACTTTAATCAACTTAAAAACTTCAGCAATCAGATAAACTGTATTAACTTGTAGAGGTCCTGTTTATGAAAGATTTTTTCCATTTGTATAAAAAAGAACTGGCGATTGCAGCCGGAATATTGCTTTCTTTATTTTTTTACCTGGCCAACCCACTTGTACTGGAGCCCAAAGCTTGCCTGGTTTTGTCTATTGCCGTTCTCATGATCAGTTGGTGGGTTTTGGATGCCATGCCATTACCTGTAGTTGCATTGCTGCCAGTTATCCTGTACCCGCTGCTTAATATCAGCAGCATGAAGGAGGTTACCAAATCATACGCCGATTCGGTAGTGTTTCTTTTCATGGGTGGTTTTTTTCTGGGGATTGCCATTGAGAAATGGCACCTGCACAAAAGAATTGCATTGGGAATCATTCGCATTACAGGGACCAATGGCAATATGATCATTCTGGGGTTCATTATTTCTACCGGCTTTCTCAGTATGTGGCTGAGCAATACCGCCACAACCATGATGATGTACCCAATCGCTATGTCGGTTATCCATGTCATCAGCAACCAGGCACTACCGGGAACGAATATGAGAAATTTTTCGCTCGTACTGATGCTTGCAATTGCCTATGCCTCCAACTTTGCACTAGGTACCATTATTGGAACTCCGCCCAATGTGGCGTATGCGGGGTATATTTCTGAAAAATTCAATTACAATATTGGCTTTATAGATTGGATGATCGTTTTTACCCCACTCACCATCATCCTGCTGTTAATGTTGTACTGGGTAATGGTAAAATGGTTATACCCGAATGGTATCAAGCACAGTGAACAGGGCCGGCATTACATTGAATCGGAATTAAAAAAACTGGGCAAATTGTCAACTCCCGAAAAAAGGGTAGCCATTGTATTTGTTATTACGGTGCTCTTATGGATATGTAAAGACCTCATCAACGGTTTCCAAAAAATATGGGTACTCGATGATACGATTATTGCTATGGCAGGAGCAGTAACCTTGTTTATTGTTCCGTCGGGTAGAAAAGAAAATCACCGGGAAGAACGGCTACTCGATTGGTCGGATACCAGCCGAATGGCCTGGGGCATCCTGCTGCTATTTGGCGGAGGTATTGCACTCGCCAAATCTTTGGAGGATGTAAAGCTCATGGACCAGCTGGGTACTTATATCGCTTCTTTTTCTTCAGGCAATGTATTGGTGATGATTTTAATCGTTACCACTATTTCAGTATTTCTGAGTGAAGTAATGAGCAATGTTGCCCAGGTAATCGTAATGGCCCCGGTGATTTCGTCTGTAGCGATGGCCCTTCATATAGACCCCTTGCTACTGGGCATTCCAATGACACTGGGGGCAAGTTGTGCCAGTATGCTTCCCATGGGTACACCACCCAATGCCATCGTTTTTGCGAGCGGTTATATTAGAATGAGGGATATGGTAAAAACTGGGTTTGTACTTAACATCATTTGTATCATCATGATTACTTTATTTTGCTGGCTGCTACAACCGATGATTATGAAACTGATGTAAATAACTATTCTGCTTTGGCTGCCTCACGCAAAAAATCTTCCACACCAGCTACGATTTTTTCGGCCATTTGTTGCTGAAAGGATTCATCAAGGATTTTCATTTCCTCTTCGGGATTGCTAAGAAATAGGGTTTCCACCAGGGCGTTGGGGTATTCAGTTGGACTATTCAGCATAAAATTAAAAGAACTGTTGTTGCCATATTCTTTCAACCCGAGTTCAAGCATCCGTTTATAAATAGCCTGGTTCAACGGCCTGAAGCCTGTATAACGGTAAAAGGTAGACGTACCGCCTGCCCTGATGGGGTCGGCAGAGGAATTGAGATGGATGCTGAGCAATACATCGGGCAAACTATCCCTGTAAAACAAGATGCGCTCTTTGTTGTCGAAGAATTGTTCTTTTACCCGGGTCATGATAACGCTGGCTCCCTTAGACTCCAGTATTTTTTGAATTTTCAGTGATAGCGCAAGTGTGAGGTTTTTTTCAGCAACGCCTGTTGGTCCGCCTGCTCCGGTATTCGTACCGCCATGCCCGGCATCTACCGCTATTGTTAGTTTGCTCAATGATAGTTGCCTGGGTTGTTGTTTTACCCTGATCACGAGGTTGTTTCCGATGTAATAGATAGCATGGCCCCAGTGTTGGCGGTGCTTCAGGTGAATGATCACCCGGTAAATACCATCTGCTACCTGTTCATATTCTACTTGTTTAACCTCTTTGGCAGAAGCCAATTGATCTATCCAGTTGGTATTATTGGTAGCGCCAAATATATCCACCACAATCCTGGAAGGGTCAACCTGGTGAAATGTTTGATAAGGCAACCTGTTAAATAACTGAATAGAAACATAATCAAAAGCAGAATCCCCGAACACCCTCCATTTACCGGTTAAAGATGCGGGTTCAAAACTGCCTTTAGGCATAAGCGTTACATGTTCATCGGGAATGTATGCGGTTCTTGAAGGAGCTAGTTGTACTTTAAAATGCGTTCCAACTTTACCTATGATCTTTAATGGAATGAGGCTGTCTATATACCCTACTTTTGCCCCACCTAAGCGGTCATCCCCCAATCCATATTCGAGGTGCGCCAGGCGCCCTTTGGTGAGGGCTATATCAGAAGCTAGTGGTGAAAGTACAGAAAACCTGTTAGCCGTTTCTTTGGTATATATTTTTCCGGCACTATCGGTAAGGGTTACTGCAAACTTTCTTTCTACAAAACTGTCTTTTTCTGATACCCTGAATACTCCCTGGTAGATTCCCGGCATTCCCTTCGCGTTGCTCGTAGGTTGTTCATATAAAACGGTATGGCCCATCACACGTACATTCGATTGCGGGTAGGCTTTAACGGTAAACTGTATTTCATCGCCGGCTTTCAAAATAAGGTCTCCTTCGGGCCATGTACGGATGCTTTCGATGCCTGGCTGCTTCACCGGTTCTGGCGGGGCTGGCAATGAATAATTATAAAACAATCTTTTGGAAACAGATTTGCCTGCACCCGAAATGGCTACCAGCGTAAAAGCCGTGTCTCCTTCACGAAGGTTGATTTCATAAGCAAATGCACCGGTTGGATATACTTTTACTTTCTCGGCATTGATCATAAGTGAACAATCTTTACAGGTACTGCCTATGATAAATTTTCGGGAAGTACTGCTGTTGTTTTGTTCTTTCAGCGGTTCAACTAGTTTAATGAACGGGGGTTTTGTGTCCTGAGAAAAGGCAGTAGAAAATGCCCCCGTAAGCAACATCAAAACGAGCAAAAAAATAGAAGAAAAATTCCGGCTTTTGGTCATAAATGTAAATGTAATACTATGTGCTTTAAAAATTAGTTAAGAGATGTGTAGATTTCTTATTCTAATCAACGATTAATATGCCAGTAAATAAACTTGTCATAAATTGCTGTTGCAGTTCTATTCATCTTCATCATAAAACCAGGTAAAATGAAAAGGCTAATCAGTCTCCTCATCTTTTCTTTTGTTACCAGTATGGCTATCGCACAAACCTGTAACTGTGATTCCACGTTTTCCTTCCTTAAAAAATTCATGGAAACAAACTATGCCGGATTTACAGATAAGCTCAAAGAAATAGGGGCTAAAGAATATCAATCAACATCTGAAAAATATGCAAAACTGGCCGCCGATCCTGCAAATACTCAAAGCTGCCTGATGATCATGCAGGAATACCTCCGCATGTTTAAAGATGACCACATTCAAATGAGGGCCACATTCGATGCCGGTATTACCGATACCACATTTGCATTAACAAGATTGCGCCGTACTGTAGATGAAGATAAAATAGCATCACTAAAAAAATCCACCGGCATTGAAGGGATCTATACATCTAATTACGATTCATCATATACCATCGCGGTCATAAAGGAAAAGACGGCAATACATGATTATGTAGGTATTATAACAGATTCTAAATTATCCTACTGGAAAAAGGGAGTGGTGAAATTTGAAGCCAGTATTGTAAACGATAGTCTATTGAAAGGGGTTTTATACATGCGCAACCATATGCCAAAAATAGAATGGTTTTTTATTGGTAAAAACTATATTGGCGGCGACTGGACGAGGTGGGGGCAGGAAAAAAGAAAGCAAACATTCAAATGGGTTCCGATAGATGCACATACTCTGCCTGATAATAATTTTTACCTGATGGTTCCTTCGTTTTCTCCGTCTACTGCGCCATTGATAGACTCTGTACTCAACGTTCATGCTACCGCACTTAAACAAACCAATACCCTTGTAATAGACATTCGAAACAATGGCGGGGGCGCCGATTTTGTATTTGGCCCATTACTGCCTTTACTATATACCCACCCGGTAAAAAACATTGGTGTAGATGTACTGGCTACTGAATCCAATATTAATAACTGGAAGCCACTGTTGAACATGGATGATATCCCAAACGATAGCAAGAACGCTATCCGAAAGATGATTGAAAAAATGGAAGCACAAAAAGGAAAACTGGTAAACATTGTTGAGGATGAAACCGACTCCTCCTATACCGCTCAGGCATATCCAAAGAAAGTAGTCATCCTCATGAATGAAAATTGTGCAAGCAGTGCCGAACAATTTTTGTTGTTTGCAAGGCAGAGTTCAAAAGTAATCCTGGCGGGTACCCCCAGTGCCGGAACGCTCGATTATTCAAACATGCGTGAAGCGCCATTGCCCTGTATGCCATATACGCTTTTGTATGCCACTACCCGTAGCCGTAGGCTGGATATTGGGCAGGGAATTGATGTAAACGGAATTCAACCCAATGTACTGCTGCAACCCCATCAGGACTGGATACAAGAAGCGGTGAAGATCGCCGCTAACTTCCCAAAAAAATAAGCCATCAATAACCATAAAATTTTACATCATGTTACTCACTACAACCCCCACCATCGAAGGAAAGCCCATTCAACAATACATGGGCATTGTAACGGCAGAAGCAATCATCGGTGCAAATATTTTTAAAGACTTATTTGCTGGCATACGCGATATTGTTGGTGGACGCAGCGGCACCTATGAAAGGGTGATCGAAGAAGCCAGAAGAAACGCATTGGATGAATTGTCGCATAAAGCTTCCCAAATGGGCGCCAATGCTGTTGTTGGAATTGATCTTGATTTTGAAACAGTAGGCGGCAATGCCAGCATGCTCATGGTTGTTGCTACGGGTACTGCCGTTAAGATTTGATATAAATAACAATGCTGCAGCGATATAATATCCTGCAGCATTGATTATAATAGATGGGTTGTAGGAAAGTTATGGTTTGCCGCCTCCCCAGATGGCAGCTGTTATGCCTGCTGCCATCCCGTTTACAGATACGAGTATCAGTGTTAATGTGCCAGGCAAAATATTTACTTCTATTGGAAGCGACTGGGTTGGAACCGTTGATCCATAATATGGGATATGAAGGCTTGACGTAGTTTGTACGACTTCATCCATACTATCGATCCCGGTACGGGCTACACGAACTTTTATGTCTATCACTCCATCAAATGGTAGTGGCGCTACCGGGTTGGCCGAATCAAACTGCGGCACCTGTAAAAAGTATTGATTGGATTCATTTTTCCAAACAGGCATCGTACTATTAAAAACCGCTCCCAATGGATTGTTCTCATTAAAAGTAAAACCATTGAACTGCGGCACCGATTCGTTTCTATCCGCCGATTCCATGGGCCTTGTTTTCAGCCATTGTTGAAACGCATTGTTCAGGCGGTACATAAGCCTGCGGTTCTTAGGCTCGGGAATCAAATCCGTGAATGCTTTGCGGAACCTGGCCGAAAGCCCGGATGCCTTTCCTAATATAGCCGCCTGCATTTTGGCTTCTGGCGCCTGCCTGCCCGTATTGCCTTTTGAACGTACAATATACCTGCCCCTCGACTGGTAACAAATGATATCTCCAAACGTCCCTGTTACCTGTGTTGTTACTTGCTCCATACTCATGATGATAATTATAGCTTCAATGAAAAAATATTCCGCTTATTAACACGGATATCGAGTTGCAAAAATATCCCCGGTACAAGGAATGGCAACACTGCTGTTGCGAAAGATATCAACGAAGTTTACACAGATGACAGGTTGGTATCGCGGAATATCCAAAAAGGCGTGTTCTTTACGAAATACCAATCGGTACCGATATACTTATTAAGCAGGGGCTTCTTCATCTTTCAATAATTGCGTTAAAGTTTTTACTAATGTGCCGGGTCCTCCCTTTTATATTCATATTTTTTTACTGTTTATCACCCGTGTAAAATTGCCAGGCTTGAGGAAGATAAATTAAATCTGTGAAATTATCCGTGTTGAATGTTGTTAAGTTGATCGAGCGGATGAAAAAAACACCACCAGAAATTAATACTGGTGGTGCTGTTAAATGATATCAGGTTAAGGTTGATAGATGGTTAAAAACAGTATTTCCCCTGGGCAATCATTTTATCGGCAATGCGCCTGCGTGCGTCTTTTGTATTCATCGGTGCTGTTTTAGTAAACCGCTTCAGCCCAAGCAACATCATCCTTTGCTCATCACCGCTTGCAAAAGCATTCAATGCATTTTTACCGGCCTTGTTTAATTGGTCAACTGCATCATTGAGGTAACATTGCATAATATCTGTTTGCAAAGCCACCGCAGCAGGGTCATTTTCACTCATTTTCATCACCCGGAGCAAAGCGCTTTCTGCGTTAAAAGTGAGGATCGCCATATCGGCAATGTTCATCAGTATCTCCTGCTCATGCTGCAGGTTCATCATAAGTTTCTGAACAGCAGCACCTGCAACCATCAGGATGGCTTTTTTCATATTCAGCACTGCTTTTTTCTCTGCCGCAAAAGCGCCTTCGTCTTCTGCGCCAAAATCGGGGATGCTCATCAGCTCTTTCGAAACGGCCATAGCTGGCGTCATCAGGTCGAGCTTCCCTTTCATAGCCCGTTTTAGCATCATATCAACAGTTAACAACCGGTTGATTTCATTGGTACCTTCATAAATACGATTGATGCGGCTGTCGCGGTAAGCCCTACTGATCATGTATTCATCACTGAACCCGTTACCGCCATGCACTTGCACGCCTTCATCTACCACAAAATCCAGCACCTCGCTCCCATCCACCTTCAGCATGGCACATTCAATGGCATATTCTTCTGCTGCACCCAGTAAAGCTTCATTGAATGGCTTGCCGGAAGTTGCCATTTCAGTTTCCTTGTCATCGATCCATTTGCTCGTCCTGTACAAGGCACTTTCGGAAACCCATATACGAATGGCCATTTCGGCCAGTTTATGTTTGATAGCTCCAAAATTTGCAATGGCCGTTTTAAATTGTTCCCTTGTGTTGGCATATTCAACTGTAGAAGAAAGGGCCATCTTGGCTCCCCCCAGGGCTGCAGCACATAATTTCAGCCTGCCAATATTTAGGATATTAAAAGCAATGATATGCCCCTTTCCAATCTCCCCCAGTACATTTTCAACAGGCACTTTGCAATCCTGGAAATACAACTGTACTGTGGAAGAACCTTTGATACCCATTTTATGTTCCTCCGGGCCCTGCGTAAACCCTTCCATCCCACGTTCAACAATAAACGCAGTAAACTTATCACCGTCAATTTTTGCAAACACGGTATAAACTTCCGCAAACCCCCCGTTTGTGATCCAGCATTTTTGCCCGTTCAGCAAATAATATTTTCCGTCGGGTGATAATACGGCAGAAGTCTTTGCCCCCAGCGCATCACTGCCACTATTCGGCTCCGTTAGTCCGTACGCACCCTTCCATTCCCCAGTTGCCAGCTTGGGGATATATTTCGATTTCTGAGCTTCTGTTCCAAAATACAGGATTGGCAATGTACCAATGCCGGTATGGGCAGCCACCGCCACGCTAAAAGAGAAGCCGCCGCCAAGCCCTTCATTCACCAGGGTAGAAGTAATAAAATCTTTTCCTAGTCCGCCCAATGCTTCCGGTATGGCTGCCCCCAACAGGCCCTGCTAGCCGGCCTTATCCATTAAATAGGGCATCAAACCCTGCTCCATTTTATCAATGCGGTCAACCACCGGCATCACTTCGGCCTGTAAAAACTGAAGGCACATTTCCTTTACCATTTGTTGCTCTTCATTAAAATCTTCGGGCGTGAAAGTATCCTGCGCCTGGCTTTCCCTGATCAGCCATTCGCCACCTTTTAATACCGCAACGGGTTGTACAGAAGTATTCATGATGTTGTATTTTGTAATTGTTAACGGGTAATCTTATTTTAAGTTCTCATACACTTTCTGCAACACTTCCTTTGCAATCTCAACCTGACCATGTGTTACACCTTCCAATGCTTCATTGAGGGTTTGTTCGGCCAGCTCCATGCTTTGTTCCTGCAATTGCAACGCTTCCGGCGTGAGGTAAATCATATTAATCCGCCTGTCATCCTTGCTCGCTACCCTTTTAACCAGTTTCAGTTTCTCCAGGTTATCTACCAGCCTAGTAATGCTGGGCTTATCCCTAAAAGTGGCGTCACACAATGCCTGCTGGCTCATCCCATCGCTTTTCCATAAATGGTACAACACACTCCATTGCTCAATCGTAATGTCGATGCCACTCTGCTTAAAATTTTTCTGCATGCGCCGGGCAATCGCCGTACTGGCTTTGCCGGTAATGAAACTGTAGAGTTCGCTCTTTTTAAATTGGTTGTTTGGCATATAGTTGTTTAAACAACTATATAAAGATAAACATTCGTTTCAGTTTTCAAAAAATTATTTTTGTATTGCCGTCAGATTGCATCCCCCGCCATCGTTGCGTTGCATTCTTGTACTGCATTCCGCTATGCTGCTTATTTTCATCATCATAACATATTGTTTATTTGCATGTTACGCAGGCCTACTCGTTGGTTACCGGCAACTATGGATAAAGGCTGGCAGCTTGGAAACCGAAGAAATATCAGCAAGTAAACCAACCTATATCTCTGTTATCATCCCTGCCCGCAATGAAGCACTACAGCTCCCCGGGTTATTTGATTCGCTGCAGCAACAAACCTACCATCCTGCCTTTTTTGAAATCATCCTGGCCGATGACCATTCTACCGACCCAACAGCACAAGTGGCCTCCCGATATGCAAAACAACTCATGCAAAACAAGGGTGTGCACTGCCGCATCATATCAATGCAGGAAGAATTGAAGGGGCAGCAAATCAATTCTTACAAAAAAAAGTCTATTGAAACAGCCATCGGTTATGCAAAAGGGGAACTGATTGTTTGCACAGATGCCGATTGTACAGTTCCGTCCAAATGGCTGCAAACCATAGATTCTTATTATCGTTTACGGGCTCCCGTTATGATAGTTATGCCGGTTAATATTCCTGCAAAGGCACGATTCATTGAAATATTTCAGTCACTCGATTTCATGACCCTGCAGGGCATCACAGGAGCAGCCGTTTCGGGAAATATTCACAGTATGTGCAATGGCGCCAACCTTGCATATAGAAAAGATGCCTTCTACCAGGTAAACGGATTTGAAGGGATCGATGATATAGCCAGCGGCGATGACATGCTGCTGATGCACAAAATAAGGATGGCATATCCTAACAGTATTGCATACCTGAAAAATAAAGATGTTATTGTTCAAACTACAGCAGTGGCAGGTATCCGTGGCTTTTTCCAGCAGCGCATCAGGTGGGCCAGCAAAGCTAACCACTACGAAGACAAAAGTATATTCCCTGTTTTATTGATTGTTTACCTTTTCAACCTCTTTATATTGCTCCTGGTGTGTCTGGCAATTTTCGACAGGAATAAATATCAAATTTCAGGCATCACTTATAACATGGTGCAGGCCGGCAGTTGCCTGCTCGTACTTAAAATTTTGGTGGAATTGTATTTTTTATGGCCAGTAGCCGGGTTTTTCAATCAGCGGAAAATTTGCCTGTATTTTCCACTGATGCAACCATTTCATATTATTTATACGGTTGTAGCCGGCCTGCTGGGTAAAACCGGCCACTACAAGTGGAAAAATAGAAAAGTGCAATAACGCGATCGCTAACATGAAATAGATGGCTCTTATAAGTACGGCTATTTCCTTTCAACGCTTGCTGCTCCGGTAACAGATAATTAAATTGCAGTATGGCCAATACAGCGGCAGCATCTTCACAGGTTTTGATGAGCAGACTGAAAAGCAACTTTCCAGCTAAAATCAGTTGCTGGGTAATTATTTTCTTCGCGATGGTAGCCATTCTGGCATATTTCATTGCCCCCGATCACAGCCCCTATGCCGACCTTCAAACAGTAGAAATCCAGGCAAAGCCTCCAGGGTATCAACAGCAATTTCTACAGGTCCCTAAAGCGAACAATGTTAAAACAAATTATCTCCGGCAATTGATCGCAGGTAAACCATCGGCGTTTACATTTATCCCTATACATGGATACCAGGTTTCTGGCGATCAATTACTGATTCAAAAATATGTTGACGACAAAACGGGTGTACCACAAAATTTTAGTATCAATGCCATCACCCATAACAACCCGGCTTCCATTAAAGATTATGTAGTTACAAAAAAATATATAATGGGAACCGACCTTTTTGGAAGGGATATACTCAGCAGGCTCATCATTGGCACAAGGGTAAGTTTATCTGTGGGGCTGGTTGCAGTCCTTATCTCGCTACTGATCGGCATCCTTGCTGGTGCGCTGGCTGGTTACTACCGTGGTAGAATAGACGCAATTATCATGTGGCTGGTAAATGTCACATGGAGCATCCCTACTTTGCTGCTGGTATTTGCTTTTACCATTGCCATGGGTAAAGGTTTTTGGCAGATATTTATAGCAGTGGGGCTTACGCTCTGGGTAAGCGTGGCCAGGCTTGTTCGCGGACAGGTGATGGCTTTACGTGAAAGGGAATATATACAAGCAGCCAAAGTGCTTGGGTTTAGCAACACTCGAATAATTTTCAAACATATCCTGCCAAATATTATGGGGCCATTAATGGTAATTGCTGCCGGTAATTTTGCCACTGCCATTATGCTCGAAGCAGGGCTTAGCTTTTTAGGAATCGGGGTTCAGCCCCCACAACCCAGCTGGGGCCTGATGATGAAAGAACATTATAATTTTATCATAACCAATAAACCATTGCTCGCTATCATCCCGGGTATTGCTATTATGTTATTAGTACTGGCTTTTAACCTGCTGGGTAATGGATTAAGGGATGCCATGGATGTGCGTACGTCGGCTACATAACAAATACTGATCCTTATTCGGCCGGCGCTACAGGTACATTCCTGCTAAATCCTTCTTCCAGGGATATAAAAGTTTCAGTTCTTTCAATCCCTTTAATTTTTTGCAACTCATCGTGCAACACACTGCGTAGTTGAGAAATGTCTTTGCACACTACTTCAATAAACATGCTGTAATTACCAGTTATATAATTCAGGCGTATGATCTCTGGTATTTTCATCAACTCTTTGGCCACGGTATCATACAGCGAACTTTTCTCCAGGTAAATGCCTACAAATGCTGTTATATCATACCCCAGCAATTTAAGGTCTACATTCAACCGCGTCCCTTTTACAATATTAAATTCTTCCAGTTTTTTGATGCGAACATGAATGGTGCCTCCACTAACAAATAATTTTTTACCCAGTTCGGCATAAGATATCTCTGCATTTTCCATCATTGCGTGGATAATCTGTAGATCCAGTTTGTCAAGATTCAATTTGGCAGCCATTTTACAGTGCGATTTTGTTAATTATTCAATTATTTATGCAAATATTTGAAATATATCTATATTTTCAAAATATTTATTGAAATATTTTTAAGATAAAATTGTTTTCTTTAGTTTTGACTTATCAAAGTTCTTAAACGATATGTAAATATCGGAAACATTGTGGGGTGATGAAATTTTTTGGCAGACATGCCCTCTTGTCTCGGGGGTGAGGAATCCAGGATAAACATTGCATAACGCCGATGCCGTGACGACGGCACCGACTGGGGTTGACCACCAGTAGGTTGAGGATCGCTTCCTCTACAATTTTGTGCAATAGCTAACTGCCTCGTGAAGGTTCGAACCCTTCCCCTACAGCAGGTTTTTCTATTTTTTAAGCCCTTGTAGTTTTACTGCGAGGGTTTTTAATTTTTACCCACTTCATCGGCTTCTTTCCTGCTTTTGATGGCCACACTTATTTTCGCATTGTTTGTAAAACTGAATCCTCTTCTTTTCCTTTCCATACAATCACCGAATCTAAAATAGAATTGGGTACGGTGGTAGATAGGATGTACTGCTTAATTTTCCAGGTATTTCCTTCCTTGCCTAATACACCCGACCCCCTGCACAATTTCATTTGAGTAGACAATAATTCATCAAACCAGGCCATCTCTCCCGACTTATCTAAATACACTTCACGTTTAACAGTTGTAAAATCCCATGCCTTGCCCCTGTCGAAAAATGGCTTGGCCCATTTCATAAACGAATCTTTTGTCCACCGCTCTGTAGCATCCGTCCCGGTAAATATTGCATCTGTTGCATAATACCCAAAGTACCGGTTGAAATCTGCTTTAGCAGCTGCTATATTAAAAGAATCAAGTAAAGAATGAATAGCTGCCTTCTCTTTTACAGGATCATGTTGTTGCTTATGTTCACAGGATTGAAAAACGATCAGCACAAAAATGATCGCAGTACAGCTTAGCGCCATTGAAAAACCTCTTTTCATTTCTCAGAATTTAATGTTGTAAATCGAATTAAGTAATAAAGCTACTGATTTCTTTCCCTACTATTTGCTGTTGTTTTACTCAAACCCATCATTAAACCGCCTGCTTTGTAAAACGCAGCCCTGAACTTTTTGCTTACATTTATTACAAATTCTTCCGATGCAATACGATATCAATAAATCTGTAGAAATACTTGAAAGAACGCCGGCTGTTCTTTCAACGCTGTTATTGGGAATAAATACTGATTGGGTGATGAACAACGAAGGCCCAGAAACTTTTTCTCCATATGATGAAGTGGGCCATCTCATACATGGAGAAAAAACCGACTGGATGGAACGTATACGTCGAATCCTTGAATTTGCGAACACAAGGGCCTTTGAAAAATACGACCGGTTTGCCCAATACGAAGAAAGCAAAGGAAAAACAATCAACCAATTGCTCGATGAATTTGCATTTATTCGAAAACAAAACCTGTTGGCACTTTCCCGCCTTCAAATAAGCGAAACGCAACTGAAAGAAAAAGGGATGCACCCGGTGTTGGGGGAAGTGACATTGCAAAATCTCATGGCCACCTGGGTAGTGCATGATTTAACACATATCGCACAAATCTCCAGGGTTATGGCCAAACAATATAAATCGGAAATAGGCCCATGGAGTGAATTTTTCCGCATCCTGGAGTTCTGATCTGAAATTCTATTATCAGGATAGGGATGGCATGATGTAATGGCTGAATTTATTTTATATTCGGTAAAACAGACGGGCATGCAACAATATATTCTTTCCCTCGATCAGGGCACTACCAGCTCCAGGGCCATCGTGTTTGATAAACTGGGGGCTATCATATCTGTAGCACAAAAAGAGTTTAGTCAAATTTTCCCTCAACCAGGATGGGTAGAACATGACCCTAATGAAATATGGAGCTCACAGTATGGCGTAGCCGCAGAAGCGATTGTTAAAGCTGGTTTAACAGCCGATCATATTGCTGCCATCGGTATCACCAATCAACGGGAAACAACGGTGGTATGGGACCGCTTCACCGGCCAACCGGTATACAATGCGATCGTATGGCAGGATCGCCGAACTGCATCCTTTTGCGATGCACTCAAAGATGCAGGGCATTCACAAAAGATTAAACAAAAAACAGGCCTGGTAATAGATGCTTATTTTTCTGCTTCCAAAATAAAATGGATCCTCGATCATGTCTCCGGCGCAAAGGAAAAAGCAGATAGGGGTGAATTGTGTTTTGGCACCATCGATTCGTGGTTGTTGTGGAAACTCAGCAATGGAACCGTACATGCAACCGATGTTTCCAATGCATCCCGTACCATGTTGCTGAACATCCATACCGGTAACTGGGATGAAGAACTGCTTCATTTGTTTGGTATTCCCGCATCTATATTGCCAAAAGTTTGCAGCAGCAGCGAAATCTACGGATACACGCAAAAGATAATCTCTGCTTCGCGTATACCCATTGCCGGTATCGCCGGCGATCAGCAGTCAGCACTCTTTGGCCAAATGTGCACACAACCAGGTATGGTGAAGAATACTTATGGAACCGGGTGTTTTATGCTGATGAACACCGGTGAATCCCCTGTTGAATCTAATAACAACCTCCTTACTACCATTGCTTGGAAAATCAACAACAAAACCCAATATGCACTTGAAGGGAGTGTATTCATAGCCGGCGCAGTAGTACAATGGTTACGCGATGGCCTTGGCATTATTCGCAGTTCATCGGAAGTAGAAGCGCTGGCAAAGACTGCAAAAGACAACGATGGTATATACATTGTGCCGGCTTTTGCAGGGCTGGGGGCTCCCTACTGGAACCAGGATGCCAGGGGTATGATTACCGGGCTCACTAGGGGAAGTTCAGATGCACATATTGCAAGGGCATCCCTCGAAAGCATTGCATTTCAAACCAGGGATGTGCTTAAAGCCATGGAAGCCGATTCGGGTATTAATATACGTGAGTTAAGAGTAGACGGGGGCGCCACTGCAAATAATATGCTCATGCAGTTTCAGTGCGATATTCTTCATACCAATGTAATAAGGCCGGCCATCACCGAAACAACGGCACTCGGAGCCGCATATCTTGCAGGCTTAGCCGTTGGTTTTTGGCCAGATATGGAAGCCATCAGCCTGCAATGGAAGCCAGCCGCACAGTTTACTTCGTCTATGCCACACAGTGAAACCGATATATTAATAAAAGGATGGAGCCGGGCTGTAAATGCAGCCATAGCCTGGGCCAATCAATCCTAACGAAAGTTATTTTCATGAACAGGCAACAAATGCTGCAACAAATGCAGCTAACAGCGGAGTGGGATATTGTGATTGCCGGAGGTGGCGCTACCGGCCTGGGCGCTGCAATTGATGCTGCGTCGCGTGGCTATAAAACACTCCTTGTAGAAAAATATGATTTTGCAAAAGGAACTTCCGGAAGGTCTACCAAACTCATTCATGGAGGGGTTCGCTACCTTTCCCAGGGCAATATCAAACTGGTACGTGAATCGCTCAGGGAAAGGGGCCTACTTTTGCGCAATGCACCGCACGTTTGCAAACCTGTTACATTTGTGCTTCCGGTTTTTAGTCTATGGGAAAAATGCTACTACGCCATCGGGCTTAAACTATATGACTGGTTATCGGGGAACCATAGCCTGGGCGCTTCACGCATTTTATCTGCACAACAAGCAGGTGCTGCATTTGCTGCTATTTCAAATCAAAAAATTTCGGGGGCCATCACTTACACAGATGGGCAATTTGATGATAGCAGGCTGGCTGTTAACCTTGCCCAAACTGCTGCAGATGCAGGCGCTACCATTCTGAATTATTGTACCCTTCACAACATCCATAAAAAAAATGGCCGCATTCATGGTATTGAAATTACTGATGGCTTAACCGGTAAGCAATACCAATTGCAATGCAAGTCACTGATCAATGCTACGGGGGTGTTTTCGGATGAGCTCATGCTAAAAGATGAACCCGCACATCATCCTGTCATTGCTGCTTCCAAAGGTGTTCACATTGTAACAGAGCGGCATTTCTTTCCGGGCAACAACGCTTTAATCATTCCAAAAACAGATGATGGCAGGGTATTGTTCGCTGTGCCCTGGCATGATAAACTCGTCGTAGGGACCACTGATACCCCTGAACAGAAGATTGAAGCTGAGCCAGTACCTGAAGAATCCGATATTTCTTTTATCCTGTCCCATATCAACAGGTATTTAAGTACACCTATACTTCACCGTGATATTTTATCTGTTTTTGCAGGCTTAAGGCCACTGCTGGCATCCGGCAAGCAACAAAAAACTTCGCTTCTGTCACGCGACCTGGTTACCATTGTTTCAAAAAGCGGAATGGTTACAGTAACCGGTGGGAAATGGACCACCTATCGGTTCATGGGAAAACAAGCAGTAGATAAAGCAGCCTCGGCAGGAAACCTTCCAAAATTAAAAAGCAATACCGCATTGCTGAAGATACATGGATATTGTACCGGCAAAAATGAAGATGATTTTCTTTCTTTATATGGTACCGACAAGGCGCATGTTCTCGAATTAATGAAATACGATCCATCGTTGGGTGAAAAAATTCATCCGCAACTTCCTTATAACAAAGCGATGGTAATTTGGGCAGTAAGGGCAGAAATGGCAGTGACTGTTGAAGATGTACTTGCCCGCCGAACCAGGGCACTGTTGTTAAATGCACAGGCAGCTATAGATTCCGCTGTATTGGTAGCTTCCATGATGGCTTCGGAATTGCAATTACCAGGAAGCTGGGAAAAAGAACAGGTGAAAAATTTCATAGAAATTGCTCGAAACTATATCATACATTAACATTTACATTTCACTTAAAATCATACTCATGACAGCATTTACTGGAGAATGGATTGGAACTGCCTTATTGATTACGTTGGGCGATGGGGTTGTTGCCAATGTGGTTCTGCAAAAATCGAAAGGTGAAAACAGTGGTTGGATCGTAATCACAATGGGTTGGGCCATTGCTGTATTCGTAGCAGTATTTACAGTGGGGCCTATCAGTGGGGCGCACCTTAACCCGGCGGTATCAATAGCTTTGGCAGCATTGGGGAAATTCGATTGGGCATTGGTGCCAGCTTATATTGCCGCACAATTTCTTGGAGCCATGACCGGCGCTTTCCTTGTTTGGTTATGCTACCGGCAACACATAAACGAAACTGAAGACCCGGCATTGCAGCAAGCTGTTTTTTGCAATGCCCCCGCTATCAAGAATTATACTCAAAATTTAATAACGGAAATCATAGGAACCTTTGTTCTTGTTTTTGGAGTATTGCATATAGCCGCTCCATCCAATAGCCTCGGTTCTTTAGATGCGTTACCGGTAGCGCTGCTTGTTTTAGGTATCGGACTTAGCCTGGGCGGGCCTACCGGGTACGCCATTAATCCGGCAAGAGACCTGGGCCCACGCATCATGCATGCTATTTTACCAATGAAAGGAAAAGGCAGTAGTGGATGGGATTACAGTTGGGTAACGGTCGTTGGTCCCATTATCGGCGCTTTGCTTGCTGCCGCGGCTTTCTCTATGCTGTAAAACTATCGGCTTTACCAGGATTTTATACCTTTGCCGGCGATGGGACAAAAAAAACTGCTCCGGTTTTCTCAAATCAAATCATTTCCGAATGTGCTTGAGTATCCGCAGGAAATGAAAGGTAAATGGAAATCGTTTTTTAATAATAATCACCCACTGGTCTTAGAGCTTGCATGTGGGAGGGGTGAATATACGGTTGCACTGGCGGGGATGTATCCTCAACAAAATTTCCTGGGTGTTGATGTAAAAGGAAACCGTATGTACCTGGGTGCAAAAAAAGCATTGGAACAGCCGTTGCCAAATGCTGCATTCTTGCGTACACAAATTGAAATGCTATCCGACTATTTTCAACCAACTGAAGTAGATGAAATATGGATCACATTCCCCGATCCGCAACTTCGAACTTCCAAAGCCAAAAAAAGGCTAACCCATCCCAGGTTCTTACGGATGTATCAATCCATTCTTCAGGCAGGAGGAAAAATCCATCTCAAAACAGATTCGCCGGATTTGTTTGCATTCACATGGAAAGTGATAAAGATGTACCATCTCTGCTTACATGAATCTTCTGATGATGTGTATGCCGGGAAAGAAATTGACCCGCGTTTACAAATAAAAACACATTATGAAAGCCTCGATATTGCCGGCAGTAAAAAAATATTCTACCTGTGTTTCAGTTTGCCGCCATTGCTACCGAACCTGGATGATGAATTGCAGGCGCTTTTAAGGAATACCGAGCAACAAAATCACGTTTAATTTGTATTGATCAAAACAGGTTATGAACCAGCCATTGCAGGAAGGAGAAGACTTTTACTTTACAGAAGAGGGTTATATTGTCCTTACCGAAAAATACCATCTGAACAGGGGCCATTGCTGTGGAAACGGTTGCAGGCATTGCCCTTATGCCTATGATGCAGTGCCCGAGCCCAGGAAAACACAACTTCAGCAACAAAACCATGCACATGAAAAAAAGTAAACCTGTTAGCAACAGCAAAGTTGCGAAGCTAAAAAAAGCACCTGTGCAGGGGCAATCCCGGGAATATAGTTTTTTTGATGACGTGTACGAAGTTGTACGGCAGGTCCCTAAAGGACGGGTTACCTCTTATGGTGCTATTGCTGCTTACCTGGGTACCAAATTAAGCGCCAGAATGGTGGGCTGGGCCATGAATGCTGCACACCAGGCCAAACCAATTGTGCCGGCACAAAGAGTTGTAAATAGAAACGGAATGCTCACCGGCAAACATCATTTTGCCACCCCTACACGCATGGAAGAACTCCTCAAAAAAGACGGGATATTAATAAAAGATGATACCGTTGTAGATTTTAAATCCAGGTTCTGGGACCCGGCGATAGAATTGTCGCTACAATAAACTCTATCAGTAACCGATACACGAAAATTAAGCTGCATAATAAGGGCTGATCATCAGGTAAACAACTACTCCACTTACCGCCACATAAAACCAAACCGGCCAGGTAATCCTTGTAAGTTTTTTATGTTTATCATATTCACCGGTTAGTGCCCGATAGGCAGTAAATAAAATAAATGGAAGAATAACGGCAGCCAGGGGGATATGCGTTAGCAGCAACACATAATATAGTATTCTCACTCCGCCTGCCTGCTTTTTCTCTATATCACTAAGTATGCCGTTATGGTCAAGGTCGCCAAACCTGGTATCTCCTGCAAGCAAGTGATGTGCAATGTAACTCAGTAAAAACAACACAGAAAGCACGATAGCAGCCAGCATTATTTTTTTATGTAACAAATAGTTTTTTTGCTTAGCAGATATTAACCCTCCTAATAAAAGCAACGCCACCATTGAATTGATCACAGCATTTGCAGTAGCAAATACATGCACGTTAAATGGAAGGTGCAGTTCAAGCTTAACTTTACCAAGTATAACCACTGCCGCAAATACCACAACTGAAACCGTGTATATTAGAACACGGGCTTTTGCATCATTTTTTTGAATAGTAGGACCAAGCATTACTTTGATTTTTTGAACCTGTTTAACAAGCTTACCAACAAAATTGTTAAGCCGATACCAATAAAAATAGCAGGCAGATATGGAATAAACCCACGCAAAATTGAAGGCCGTTTTCGGTCTTTTTCGAGCATTAGCGTTGGAATGTCCATAGCCAGTTGCGCCTGCTTCGCGGTATCAAATCCATTGTACCATCCTCTAACAATCCGGTTACTATCCAGCAGGAAGAAATTTTCTGTATGAATGAACGCGGTATCTACATTTACATCTGCAATGCTCGCTTTCAACTCATTAAAAGCAAAATCATATATTTCTTTTTTGTCTCCCGTTACAAACCACCAGCTATCATGATCTGCACTCATCTTATCTGCAAATTTTCTCAACTGGGGAACACTGTCATATTCAGGATCTACACTAATTGAAATAAAGTGAACGATATCTGGATTCTTAACGAATGATTGCTGCAGTTTTTTCATATTCCTCGCTAATCCGGGGCAGATGGAAGGGCACCGGCTAAAGAAAAAATCAATCACCAGTATTTTGCCCTTCAGGTCATCCAGTGAAACCTTTTTACCTAACTGGTTGGTGAAAGAAATATTTCTCACTTTGTGCCAAATCGTATCTGGCAGGGTTTTCCCTTTTTCCTCCCGGGTTGTAACATCATCATAAAAATATTTCCTGGGCATGTGCACCGCATCTTTGCTGTAATACTTTACTATCCAGTACCCTGTAAGTGGAAGCAGGATTACCATCAACAATGCCAGTATTGTTTTTTTGTTCAAGAGATTTAATATTTATGATTACAATAAAAAACCATCGTTACCTGTTGGCGAACGATGGTCTACGTATTTTACTATTCAACAATCCCGTTAATCCTTCGCTCCTTTCTCTACTGCTGCCGGGGCATGGCTGTTTTGTTCAACCGGCGCCTGCCTGCTTCCTGCATCGGTATTCCTCAGATTCTTCCAGCTATTGCCATCAGCAAGGAATGCGATGATAAACCATACAAAAAGGATCAGGGGCACTACAATCGTCATAATAAAATTCCTGATTTCATCACCCAGGTGCATGAATACAGAAACTATATAATAAGCCTTTGCAAGTGTGAGGATGCCAATGACAACCTTTGTGGATAATACAGTTCCGTAACCAAGCGTTGCCCCTTTTGCATACAGGAAATACCCAAGGCCCAATTCTATGATGGTTAATACAGAAAGTACCCAGAATACCCTCCATATTTTTGAGGTACCTCCCGAATGATCGGGGTGAAATGTGATTTCCGGTGATGAATGATGATGTTCAGACATAATTATTTTTTAAATCAGTTTTTAATTTTTATACCAGGTAGAAGCAAAGGAATACGAATACCCAAACAAGGTCTACAAAGTGCCAGTACAAACCTGCTTTTTCAATCATTTCATAATGGCCCCTTTGATCGAAGTGGCCGAGTTTTGTTTTAATGTACATCACGATATTGATCACTACCCCGCTGAAAACGTGGAAACCATGAAAGCCGGTAATACCAAAGAAGTAACCACCAAAAGCAATCGGTCCGGGCGTGGCAACAGCAACACCATTGTGCATTACTTCCGGGCCCCATGGATTTTTGGTTACAGTTGTACCCCAATGTTCAATTTGGCCATTAACCAGTACGGCATGATCACCAGTGATAAGGTGCGTCCACTCCCATGCCTGGCAACCCAGGAAAGCCAATCCTCCGAGGATGGTGAGGATCATATATTTTTCTACCCCCTTGCGATTCATTTTATGGCCTTCGTGAACTGCCAGTACCATGGTTACAGAACTGAAGATGAGGATGAACGTCATCAAACTCACAAATGCCAGGGGGAGGTTCGCGTGGCCGGCAAAAGGGAAAGCGTTGAATACATGGTTGGGATCTGCCCAATGGTTCACGCTGAAACGGATCGTTCCGTAGCTAATCAAAAAGGCGCCAAAGGTGAAAGCATCACTCATCAGAAAGTACCACATCATCACTTTACCGTAGCTCACATTGAACGGGCTTCTTCCCCCGTTCCACCATTTTGTTCCTGCCGGAATTGTTGTTGTTGACATAAATATTAATTCTAGTATCTAATAATTTATCAAATAAATGTGTTGTTTTACCTGATCATCAGCAAGAAGATCAAGAGGTAAACCCAAAGGATGTCTACAAAATGCCAGTACGTAGTCATCAAATCAATTGGCACAAAACTGTAAGTTCTTGTTTTGTTGCTAAAAGCTTTCAGCGACATAACGATCAATGCAATGATCCCGCCAATCACGTGTACCGCATGCAAACCTACAATCACATACAGGAACGAAAATGACACATTGGCCTGTAATGTATTACCCATTTTCCAGAAATTACTGAAGCCGATGGTTTGCAGTATGATAAAAAGAACTCCCAGTACAAGGGTAATGGCCATCATTTTCCTGTACTTAGCCATCACCCTCTCTTTAAACGCTTTTGAAGCGAGGTGCAATGTGATACTACTCAAAACAATGGCTACAGTACTGTACCAAAACGCAGCGGGCAAC
Organism: Bacteroidota bacterium; assembly: GCA_052035835.1. Classification (GTDB taxonomy): domain Bacteria; phylum Bacteroidota; class Bacteroidia; order Chitinophagales; family Chitinophagaceae; genus Ferruginibacter. The sequence goes on from JBPOHG010000268.1 coordinate 28,596, forward strand.
TCATATCCTACCCAGTTGGCCTGGTTACGTTTTACGATGTATGCACTCGTGAGCCCCGCAAACATCATTACAATACTTCCGATACCTACCCACAAGGTAAACTTGTAAGGATGGATTTTATTTTTTGTTTGTATCGCCACTGTACTCATACCTCACTCCGAAGAGTATATTTTAAATTTTTTACCTGATTTTATCCGCATACAAACTCAGAAACACAATCATCAGGTAGAAATAAGAACTAAACATTACTTTTCGTGCCGATGCCACATCCATTTTAATGAGCAACATCACACATACATATACCATAAAAATATTACAACCCAACAGTATCCACATACTCGTGATTCCGCTGATGTGGTACATATAAGGCAAAATCCCTACGGGTATCATCAAAGCGCTGTACATCACAGATTGCAGTGCTGTAAATTTTGTTGGCCCTTTATCGCTCGGCAACAATTTAAAACCGGCTGTGCTATAATCTTTGTGCGCCACCCAGGCAATTGCCCAAAAATGCGGGAACTGCCAAAGGAACTGTATCGCAAAAAGTATCCAACCGCCTGTCCAACTGTTTTCATTGCCCTCGCCAAAACTGGCCACCCATCCAATTAAACAGGGAAGTGCGCCAGGGATAGCTCCCACCAATACTGCAATTGAATTAACCTTTTTTAGTGGTGTATAAATAAAGCCGTACAACACCAAACTAACCAGGCTGATGATAGCAGCTTCCATACTGAACTGGTACATGATAACCAATCCAACAGTACCTGTTATTCCTGCAAAAGACCAGGCCTCTGCCACACTCATTCGCCCACTTGCAACGGGCCGTGTAGCCGTACGCTTCATCATGGCATCGGTATCCTTTTCAAGCAATTGATTGATGGCATTTGCCGAACCGGTTACCAGCATTCCGCCGGTAAAAAGTAAAAGAACTTGTACAAGATCGAACCTGATATTGGGTGCCAGCAGGTAACTGATTACCGTACTGAATACCACCATAAAACTCAGCGTGAATTTGATCAACAAAAAGTAATCTTTCACTTTACTGGCCAATGCAAACGAAGTTGAATTGGATATGGTGTTCTTTTCCTGCATTATTTTAAAAAGTTAAAAATCAAAATACTTAATTCAATCCTAACTACGATTCTCCTATTTTGACTTTTACTTTTGCAAAATGATATCTATGCCCTTTATAACCTTAATTAATGCTTGCTCTCATCGGGGCCTACCGGTACATCCTGCGCAATAAAATCTTTTCCGTCTTTTGAATAATCGTATGGCCAACGGTGTACTTCCGGAATTTCACCAGGCCAGTTGCCATGCCCGGGGCGGATGGGAGCCGTCCACTCCAATGTTGTAGCATCCCATGGGTTCTGTGTTGTTACTTTTCTTCCTTTCCAGATGCTGTAGAAGAAGTTAAATGCAAACAACAACTGAGCGGCAAAAACTATCATTGCTACAAGGCTGATGAACTCGTTGAGCCCGCCAAACATTTTAAATGATTCCCAGTTTTGGTAATCATAATAACGGCGTGGCATACCTGCTAAACCTTCATAGTGCATGGGCCAGAAAATCAGGTATGCTCCAATGATCGTTACCCAAAAATGGATGTATGCCAGGGTATTGTTCAGGTACCGGCCAAACATTTTTGGATACCAGTGGTATACGCCGGCAAACATTCCAAAGAACGAAGCCACACCCATTACACTATGGAAGTGTGCGATCACGAAGTAGGTATCATGCAGGTGGATATCCAGCGCCGAGTTTCCCAGGAAAATACCAGTTAAACCACCGCTGATGAATAAACTCACAAAACCAATCGCAAACAACATACCCGGTGTGAAACGGATGTTTGCCCGCCAAAGTGTAGTAAGCCAGTTAAATACTTTAATAGCAGAAGGAACGGCAATCAATAATGTTAGCAATACGAAAATTGATCCGAGGAAAGGATTCAATCCTGTTACAAACATATGGTGTGCCCAAACCAGGAAGGCGAGTATACAAATGGCAAACATCGACCCCACCATTGCCATGTAACCGAAAATTGGTTTGCGGCTGTTGATAGAAAGGATTTCTGAAGACATACCCATCGCCGGTAAGAGGATGATATATACTTCGGGGTGGCCCAGGAACCAGAACAGGTGCTGGAAAATTATGGCGCTACCCCCTTCATTTGGAAGGATTTTGCCCGCTACTACGATGTCGCTCAGGTAGAAACTGGTACCCAGGTTGCGGTCGAATAACAACAGGATGGCACCAGATAACAATACAGGGAATGATAGTACACCCAATACTGCTGTGAAGAACAATGCCCAAACGGTAAGTGGCATTCTTGTCATGCTCATACCTTTGGTACGCATATTAAGGATGGTCGTAATATAGTTAAGGCCACCAAGCAGAGATGATACAATGAACATCGCCATACTCACGAGCCACAGGTCCATACCAATTTTACTTCCCGAAGATGCATCGCCCAAAGCACTCAATGGCGGATAGATCGTCCAGCCGCCGCTCGCAGGGCCGGTTTGAACAAACAGAGAAGACATCATGATCACAGATGCCAGGAAGAAGAACCAATAACTAAGCATGTTCAGCATCGGTGATGCCATATCCCTTGCACCGATTTGCAGCGGGATCAGGAAGTTTGCAAAAGTTCCACTAAGCCCTGCCGTTAGTACGAAGAATACAAGGATGGTACCGTGCATGGTTACCAGTGCATAATAAAATTCGGGGTCCAGTTTGCCCCCTTTCGCCCAATGGCCTAAGAAATCTTCGAGCCAGGGGAATGTTTCATTGGGATAACCCAATTGCAAACGGAAAATAACTGAGAACATACCACCGATGAACGCCCAGATAATACCGGTGATCAGGAATTGCTTAGCGATCATTTTATGATCCTGGCTAAACACATACTTCGAAATAAAAGTTTCGTGGTGGTGGTGTTCATGGTGAGAATCTCCATGTCCTGCATGTAATGTAGACTCGTGTACTGAAATTGCACTGCTCATACGCTGATATTATTGAATACGTTATGGTTGTTTGGCTGGCAATACCTGTGCCAGTGGTTTTGATGCGCCTGTAGTATCGTTGGTTACAGGAGCAACCGGTTTATTGGGATTTTTTTCGGGGAAGAAAGTAAAATACTCTGGCGTTTGTGAAGCCAGCCATTTTTTATATTCTTCCTCTGTTTCAACTACAATAGTTCCTTTCATAGAAAAATGCCCTTTACCACACATCTGGTCGCAGCTGATCTCATATGTAAAGTTTGGATTGCCGGTTTTTGTCCTCATGTCGGCAGTTGTAATCTTTGGTGTAAACCAAAGTGTAGTAGGGATACCAGGAACAGCATCCATTTTCATCCTGAAATGAGAAAGGCCCACATCATGGATGACATCCTGTGCATGAATGACCAGCTTCACAGGCTTACCAACCGGCAGGTGCATTTCAGTGGTATGAAGATCGTCCCAGCTTTCGGGATCAGAAAAATCTACTCCCAACGTATTTCCGGATGGTTGATTGTATAATTTATAATGTTTCTTGCCAAGCTTTCCGTCTTTTCCGGGGTAGCGCATATCCCATGCAAACTGGTGGCCGGTAATTTCTACAACCATTGCATCTTTTGGAGGGTCACCGGTAATTTTAAACCAGAATTTCAAACCAAAAATCACCAATACAGAAAGGAAGATGGCAGGAACAACTGTCCACAACACTTCCAATTTGTTATTATGCGGGAAATAAAACGCTTTTTTGTTGTCTTTCTCCTGGTATTTGTAAGCAAACCAAAATAACAGGATTTGAGTGATGACAAAAACCACCCCGGTGATAGCGATCGTGATATACATCATCCTGTCTATCTCTTCACCTTCTACAGAAGCAGATCCCTGGGGAAATAAGGTTTTGCCGAAATATAATTCGTTGCAATACCATGCACCAATCATTCCAAATACGAGGAATGCCATCAGCAGGAACGCATTGATACGGTTGTTTTGCTTCCTCGATTTTTCCTCACCTTTCAGAACGCTTACATACTCACTCGCTTTCGCAATCTGAAAGATGACCACAAAAATCATTAGTACGATGGCAACAATAAAAAACTCCTTCATTTTTATCGGTTTTTTCTAATTCGGCCCTTTCCCAGGGTTCCGAAAAGTTTTTTTACGAATGGCTTATTTTTTTCACAGTACCACAAAGTTAAAAACCGGGCGGTCCTGCTTTTCTTTTGTTTAAGTTCTAGGTATGGTGAATGATACTTTCTTTAAGGAACGGATGGTTTTTAGCCACCAGCGCATTTTTAGTTAAGTATTGTCCAACACCCCACATAATAATACCAATGAACAGGGCTGCGATACCAAATTCAAACGGCATCATCTCGGCATGGTCGCCCAACGTACCTGGCATGACCATTTGGTAAAAATCTATCCAATGCCCAAAGATGATCAGCACTGCCATGAAAGTAACCAGCGTCCAACTCCTTTTCACATTGCGCTTCATCAGGATTAACAATGGGCAAAGGAAATTAATGATCAGGTTCAGGAAGAAAATTGCTTTGTACGGACCAGCTTTTTCGGCTGTTCCAATTCTTTCTACAAAGTACTTGGTTTCTTCGGGCTGGTTACTATACCAGATAAGCATGTATTGTGAGAACCAGAGATACGTCCAAAACACAGAAAACGCAAACATAAATTTGCCCACATCGTGCAAATGTTCTTCGTTTACATATTCCAATTGGCCACGGTTCTTGAGGAAGATAATATACAATGCTACGAGTGACATGCCTGCTACGAAAGTACTGGCAAACGTATACCAGCTAAACATGGTGCTGTACCAATGCGCATCAATACTCAT
>JBPOHG010000332.1:0-16013 GCA_052035835.1 Bacteroidota bacterium
GAGGAAGAACAGGAAAAGCCTTTGCTGCCCCAGCTGGTGAAGCCTGTTGAAAACACGATTGTATTAATAGGCCCGGAAGGAGATTTTGCACCCGAAGAAATTACACAGGCATATGCGCAGGGTTTTAGGGCCGTATCACTTGGCCAAACAAGGTTGCGTACCGAAACTGCCGGTATGGCTGCTGCTGTTTCCCTGGTGATGCAAACGACTCATTAATGCGCCTGGTCTGAATCCCTTATGGTTTCCGGCAAAACAGGTTCGTTGAGTTGTACCACTCTCTTTTTATCCATCCTTTTGCGCATGGTCATATTGAGCATTTCTACAACAAAGGAGAATGCCATGCCAAAATAAATATAGTTTTTTAGGTGTAACTGGTGTGCAGCTTCAGCATCCCATCCTTCAATGATAAGGCTGAGCCCGATCATTACCAGGAAAGATAGCGCCAGCATTTTAAGGGTTGGGTGTTTGTGTATGAACCCCGCAATTTTCGGACTGAACAGGAACATCACGGTCATGGCTATCACCACCGCAGCAATCATGATTTCCAGGTGCTTGGCCGTACCTCCTGCAGTGATGATACTGTCGAATGAAAACACAGCATCAATCAGCATGATCTGGCCAATTGCCTGGCCCAGGGAAAGTTTTTCTTTTTTATCTGTAACGGCATTGGGGTCTTCCCCTTCCAGTTTATGGTGTATTTCCATCACCGATTTATAAATAAGGAACAAGCCTCCTGCCAGCATCACAATACTGGCCAGGTCGAAACCTTTGCCTGAAATGGTAAATACCGCTTTTCCTTTTTGCGCCAGTAACCAACTGAGCCCCATCAGCAACAAACAACGGGAAAGGATACCCGTAAACATCCAGGTACGCCTCGCTTTCAACATATCCTTAGTTGACTTGAGCCGGTTCATGATAATACTCACGAAAATCACATTATCAATACCGAGCACAACCTCCAGGATAACCAATACAAAAAAGCTGATGATACTTTCTGAAGTAAATAAATGTTCCATGTACGATTCGTTTGCTTAATCAATTTGCACGGGCTGCAAGATATGATGAAATTTTTTGTACGATCGCCGGCCCTTCATATATAAAACCGGTCCAAACCTGTAACAATGATGCCCCTGCTTGTATTTTTTCTGCTGCATCTTCACCGGTAAATATGCCCCCACTACCAATGATGGGTACCTGCCCGTTGGTTTTTTCATTTACATAACGAATAAGGGCCGTACTTTTTTCTTTTACCGGTTTTCCGCTTAGTCCGCCTGCACCTATCTTCTCAATAGTAGTTGTATGGGTAACCAGCCCTTCGCGTGCAATGCTGGTATTGGAGATGATCAGCCCATGCAATTCAATTTCCGGTATCAGGCTGATCACATCATCCACCTGTTCCTTACTAAGATCGGGTGCTATTTTCAATAAAACAGGCCTTTGAATAGATTGTGAGTGGTTGCTGTTGGCGAGTTCATTGAAAATATGCCGCAGGCTTTCTTTTTCCTGCAGGGCACGTAGGCCGGGGGTATTGGGGCTGCTCACATTCACCACGAAATAATCAACATATGGATGTAGCGTATGGAAGCAGGTAAGGTAGTCCTTCCAGGCCAGTTCATTAGGGGTATTTTTGTTTTTACCGATATTCCCGCCGATGATTAACCTGCTGTTGGGATTTTTTTTTCTCCATTGTTGCAAACGGGCAGCGATGGTGATAGCGCCGTCGTTGTTGAAACCCATCCGGTTGATCAATGCCTGGTCGGCAGGCAACCTGAATAAACGGGGCTGATCGTTGCCGGCTTGTGAAATAGGAGTAACAGTACCGATTTCTACAAATCCAAATCCAAGCGTTTCTAGCTCCCGGAGATACAACGCATTTTTATCAAAACCGGCACCGAGGCCAATAATATTTGTAAATGGTAAATTGAATAAAGGGGTTGGCCCGGATACCTTATTCTTTTGAGAAGCTGCAAGTGGGAATGGAACCGGCTGAAATATCCTGCGCAGCAGGTTTTTCACAACCGGGATACTGCAGGCGGCTTTCATACCATTCATCGAGAAATAATGCACTTTCTCGGGATCGAAACAAAACAACAGGCTGCGGAGCAGTTTGTACATGCCGCGAAATTAATACAGGTGGCTGAGTTTTTTCTTTTGATAGGGAAATTATAACTTTGATCAATAAAGTTGCATAAACAACTAAATGTAGCAATTTGTTCAGGTGCCGGGCGGCTGCCGGATAGCAGCGTAAAGCGAAGTGCAGCGAAGCTTGCAGCGGATAGCCGGTACAACCGTTGAAATTAATTACAGGGTTCGGAGCCCAACTAATAAAATGTTCGATATGCAGGAAGCTTATATTGTTGCGGGATACAGGACCGCCGTTACGAAAAGCAAGAAAGGGGGATTTAGGTTTACCCGCCCCGATGATCTTGCCATTGATGTGATTAAAGGGTTATTAAAATCGGTACCACAGCTGGATCCATTAAGGGTGGATGATGTGATTGTTGGCAATGCAGTACCCGAGGCAGAGCAGGGATTGCAGGTGGGGAGGATTATAGCAGCCCGTGCCGTTGGGTTTCATGCGGCTGGTATTACCATCAACCGGTATTGTGCCAGTGGGTTAGAGAGCATTGCGATGGCAACAGCCAGGATTAGAACGGGCATGGCTGAGTGTATTATTGCGGGCGGGGCAGAAAGTATGAGCCTTGTACCTACGGCAGGTTGGAAGACGGTGCCGGCCTATTCTATTGCATCACAGGAGCCCGATTATTACCTCAGCATGGGGCTAACTGCAGAAGCTGTTGCTAAAGAATACCAGGTGAGCCGGGAAGACCAGGACCTTTTTAGCTATAACAGCCATCTGAAAGCAGGGCGTGCGATACAGGAAGGATATTTTAAAGCGGGCATCTTACCGATAAGCGTAGACGAAGTTTATGTGGATGCAAAAGGGAAAAAGCAACAACGCAGTTTTGTGGTGGATACCGATGAAGGGGTAAGGGCTGATACCACTCCGGATGGGCTTGCCAAATTAAAGCCTGCCTTTGCAGCGGGAGGGTCTGTAACGGCGGGCAATTCTTCACAAACAAGCGATGGGGCTGCTTTTGTCATTGTGATGAGTGAGCGCATGGTAAATGAATTGGGGTTGAAGCCAATTGCCAGGCTTGTGAACTGTGCCAGTGCCGGCGTGCACCCCAGGATCATGGGCATTGGGCCGGTAGAAGCTGTACCGAAGGTGTTGAAGCAAGCCGGGATGACATTGGCTCAGATTGATTTAATTGAACTTAACGAGGCTTTTGCTTCCCAATCACTGGCAGTGATCAGGCAGCTGGGCCTCCAACAAGAGATTGTGAATATCAATGGTGGGGCTATCGCTTTGGGCCACCCGCTGGGTTGTACGGGTTGCAAACTCACCATTCAACTCATCAATGACATGAAGCGGCTGAATAAAAAATATGGGATTGTAACAGCTTGTGTTGGTGGGGGGCAAGGAATTGCGGGGATCATTGAAAATATAGACTGACGATAGTCATTGCATCCTTCATTTATTTTTGCTACTATTGTAACAGATTCAGGCTCAACAACAAAATTTTATGAAAAAGTTAGCTGCTTTATTGCTCGTTTTCGGCTTGCTATTTTTTGTACAGGGTTGCAAAAAAGAACAAGCTTTGTTGACAGAAGAAGGGAGTGGTTCGATCATAGAACCCCTGGAAGCAAAATTTTCCTATTCGGTTCCTGACCCTAATAATATTTTCGAGAACCAGGAAATTCGTTTCACCAACCTTTCTAAAGGATATAAAACCCTCGTTTGGGAATTTGGGAACCAAACTAAATCGAGTAATATTTCCCCCACAAAAATATATCCTGTTCATGGATATTATACTGTTAAGCTGATAGTATGGGATGATGCAGGCAACCGTAGTGAGTTTGAACAGGACATTAGCATTCTTTGCAATTTTAGTGGTGGAACCCACCCCTGATGGATAAATGAACCAGAAAATTTTATTTCTAAACCACCAAGCGGTGGTTTTTTTTTGTTAAACAGGAAGATTTGTGTATTTTTGCAACATAGTAGCAAAAATGAAAAAAGCACAACATACCGTAAAGGCAAAAGCATTGTTCATGCTGGTATGTTTTTTCCTGGTAATTACACCTTTGCAATTTTTGCATGATGTGATTTCGGGCCATCATATGGTAGCCGGTAATCCCGTTCATCAAAAAAGCGACTTGCAATTCAGTGTTGCGTCTCCATCCTGTGCCTGTTTTCTTCTGGAAGCTATTGCTGTTTTCGTTCCCGGTGCTGAGATGCAGCCTTTAAGCAAGCTGGTGCATGTTCAGCCATTTGAGAATATTCATATTAATCCTGCCAGTTATTCAGAGCCTCTTCATTTCTCGCTAAGGGGGCCGCCAACTATTAGCTAATATTTTTTTCTGATTTTTTGCGTACCTCTTACGAGTGGGTACCAGTTTATTCTTGTTCCAGTTAAAGTAATTCTTTTGAAACTTTTCATTGTTTTTGTATTCATTTTTTTGGGTGCACATAACTTGGTTGCGCAAACCTGCAACTTAGTGCTCACGGGCCATGTGCATAGTGAGTCTATTCACGAAAACCTTCCGGGTGCTACGGTGGAACTGCTGGAAGATGGGAGAGTCGTAAAAACGAACCAAACCGGGGATTTTGTGTTCAATGCACTTTGCAGGAGGCAATACTCGCTCCTCATTACACATGTAAATTATGATACCGTTCGTATGAATATTGAGGTAAAAGCCAATATGCATATGGATGTGGATTTAACCATGCGGGAGCAGGTGTTGAGGGATATAACAGTTAGCAGTAGCCGCGTTTTACAAAGATCGGGATTCAAGCAAGAACTTAGTGGAGCCATCCTTCAACGGAATAAAGCGAATGGGTTAGCCGATTTGTTAACCAATATCAACGGTTTTAGTATGCTGCAAACCGGAAACAGTATCTCAAAGCCCGTAATTCATGGCCTGCATGGTAACCGAATCCTCACCATTAATAATGGGGTAAGGCAGGAAGGCCAACAATGGGGAAATGAGCATGCTCCCGAAATTGATCCGTTTGTGGCCAATCGCATTACAGTGATAAAGGGAGTTGATGAATTGAGGTTTGGATCGGATGCCATTGGGGCTGTAATTCTGATTGAGCCTGCATTGCTTCGTCAGCAACCCGGATACCGTGCAGAAATAAATGCATTGTATTTCGGTAACAATCGCCAATGGACAGGCGCTGGAATTTTTGAGCATCAGGTAAAAAGGATCAAAGGTTTTGCATACCGTGTGCAGGGCACTGTGAAGAAAGCAGCCAACCTGGCAACACCCGGATACCGGCTGAACAACACTGCTTTTGAAGAAAAGAATTTTTCTTTGACGGCAGCATACAACAAAGAACATTTCAATACAGAGCTGTATTATAGCCGCTTTGATACAAAGCCTGGTATTTTTTCGGGCTCCCATATAGGTAACCTCTCTGATTTGCTGAATGCCATTGCAGCAGCCCGTCCCAGTGATGTTTTTCTCAACAAGGATAGTTATTCAATTGGCAGGCCACGGCAGGAAGTTGTTCACCAGTTACTGAAATCGAAAACAAATTTTGATGTGAAGAACCACCGGTTTTCAATTTCATTGGGCATGCAGTATAACCGGCGTAAGGAATTTGATGTGGTGAGAAGTTCTTCTAATACTTCGCCGCAGATTGATTTGTCCTTGTATACATTTTCTGAAGAATTCATTTGGGAGCACCCCCGTAAAGGAGCATTCAGCGGAATGGGGGGCATTTCGGCACAGCAACAACAAAATACGTACGGTGGCAGGTATCTCATACCTAACTATGATGCATATACGCTTGGTTTCTTTTATCTGGAGAAATGGAAGCGTCAGAAATGGAACCTGGAAGCCGGCTTTAGGATCGACCAGAAAAAGATACAAACAACCCGGTTACAATCGAATGGCAGCGTTTATGAAAATTACGACTTTCGTTTTCAAACCTATGCAGCATCCCTAAATGCAGGGTATACCATCAAGCCGGGTTTTATCATAAATAGCAATATTGCATTCAGTGAACGTGCGCCTCAGGTAAATGAATTGCTTACCAATGGGCTGCATCATGGGAATGCAACGTTTGAAGTGGGTAATATCAATCTGCAGAAAGAGAAAGCGGTAAACTTGTCATTGTCTGGCACCTATGCGCCTCTTCATTCTGCGGCATCATTGGATGTGCATGTGTACAACAATTTCATAAGGGATTTTATTTATCAGCAACCAAAGCCTTCAGAGCCTGTATTAACAATCAGTGGTGCATTTCCAAAAATCCTATACCAATCCTGCGATGCCAGGTTAACCGGCGCAGATATTTCGGCCAAATGGAATTTGGCAAACCGTATTATGTTCACAGGGAAGTACAGTGTACTTAGGGCACGTAATCTCGATATCAATGACTGGTTAATATGGATGCCATCCGACAGGTTGGAAGAATCAGTGTCTTATCTTTTCAAAGACAATCGCTTTTTTAAAGAAACTGCACTCATGCTTACCTGTAACCAGGTGATGCGCCAAACACGAACACCAGATGAAAAGAACGTTAAACAGGATTATAAACCAGCTCCGGGAGGATATGCTCTTTTCCATATTTCTTTTAACAGTAAAATGCAGGTTGGCAAGAAAGCGGTTGAATTTGGGTTTAACTGCCGAAACCTGTTGAATAAAGCTTACAGGGATTATCTAAACAGCTTCCGATATTTTACCGACGAAGCTGGCAGGGATATTCGCATCAGCATTCGATACATTTTCGAACATTCAATTAATAAATAAAACAATTATCATGCAGTACAATTTTTTTAAACTTACAGGCATTGCGTTAATAATTACAGGTAGTGCAGTATTATTTTCATCTTGCAAAAAAGATGATCCTCAACCCGATCCTAACGAAGAAGAAGTGATCACAACCCTTCAACTTGTTTTTGTACCGCAGGGCGGGGGACCAATGCTTACATACAAATATGATGACCCCGATGGCCCGGGTGGCGCAAATCCAACAAAAGACCTGATTCAATTAGATGCATCAAAAACCTATGATGTTGCTGTGCAATTGCTCAATAAAACTGTGACACCGGTAGAAGATATCACCACAGAAGTTCAGGAAGAAGCAGATGCTCACCGTTTTTATTATGAAGCTTCCGGATCTTCAAATATCGCAGTGTCTAACTTGAGTAATGACCCCGATGGAATCCCAGTAGGTATTAGTAGCAGGTGGACAACCGGTACGGCTGCATTGGGTACAATTAAAGTTACACTCAGGCATTATCCGGGAACCCCGCCCAATAAGGCGATTGATGATCCTGTTAACAGTACAAAATCATCAACAGACATTGAAGTTGAATTTAATACGGAAATCAATTAAAAAAAGTGGCTGCTTGGTGAAGCAGCCACTTTTTTTAATTGAATGATGGACAGTGTATATACTACTCAAATTCCTTAGGTTTTGTGGTTTCGTAATGTTCATCATAGCTCACAAAAAACCTGATATAAATTACCCTGCTGAGGCGCATAATCCATGGTTGTAATACAACAAGTAAAACAGAATTCACACCCAGCCACCAGAATATCCTGCTGTCGCTCACCGAAATTCCAATGAGTACCCACCATGCAACAAATGAACTAACAGAAATGGCTACCGCCAAAGCATAGCTCACATAACCGGTGCCATACCAGAAGCCTGGCTCCAGGTCATATTTCTGATTGCATACCGGGCAATTGTCGTACATGTTGAAAATATGTTTAAGCGATAATTTCCGGTAAGCATTATTGTCTTTAAACATGGGCCCTTTTCTACAACGGGGGCATTTCATTGAAAATATACTCAGGTAATAATTTGGTTTTGGCCGCTTGGTACTGTTCATGCCGCAAATTTACCTGAAATTTTAAAGTGGCCTGTGATAAAAGTTACCTAGCCGTTAAAGTGGCACTGCTATTTTTCTTTCTCTCCCCGATTTGCTGGCGCCACATGGCGTAGTACAAACCTTTTTCTTCCAATAGTTTTTCATGCGTTCCGGTTTCTACCACATCTCCCTTTTCGAGCACATAAATGCGGTCGGCATGCATGATCGTACTAAGCCGGTGTGCAATCAGGATGGTGATTTGTTCTTTGAGGGCAGAAATGTCTTTGATGGTGTTGGTGATTTCTTCTTCTGTGAGTGAATCCAATGCAGAAGTAGCTTCATCAAAAATCAGCAGGTGTGGGTTACGCAATAAAGCCCTGGCAATAGACAATCGCTGTTTTTCGCCACCGCTGAGTTTTAAACCACCTTCGCCTATCATGGTGTCGAGCCCTTTTTCGGCACGTTCTAATAATCCGGTACAGGATGCTTTTCGCAATGCTTCCTGTAAATCAGCTTCTGTTGCTGCAGGGTTTACAAACATCAGGTTTTCTCGGATGGTACCACTGAAGAGGTTCGTATCCTGGGTAACAAAACCAATCTGGTTGCGCAGGTCATCAAAGTGGATTTCATTTTCATCCAGGCCATTGTAAAATATCTTTCCATCCTGGGGCCTGTATAATCCAACGAGCAATTTCATCAGTGTTGATTTTCCACTTCCACTGGGTCCTACGAAAGCCACCGTTTCACCCTGTTTCACATCAAAGCTGATGTTGTCGATTGCTTTGTGAGATGCCGACTGGTGTTTGAACGATACATGGTTGAACGAAAGCCGTTCTATATTCCCAAGGTTTTTTGGGTGTACAGGCTGGGGTTCGGGCGATTTTTTCATGAGCGCCGAGAAATTGTTGAGCGATGCTTCCGCTTCTCGATACGACAATAAAATATTTCCTATCTCTTGTAAAGGGCCAAAGATGAAGAACGAAAATATTTGCATGGTTACCAGTTGGCCTGCATCCATTTCATTGCGGAAGATCAGCCACATCAAAATGAAGAGGATGACTTGCCTTAGGGTATTTACCAAAGTACCCTGAACAAAACTGATACTGCGAATGCGCTTTACTTTTTTCAATTCCAGGCCAAGGATTTTATAGGTATTCTTGTTCAGCCTTTCTACCTCCTGGTTGGTAAGCCCAAGGCTTTTCACCAGTTCGATATTGCGGAGCGATTCTGTTGTAGAACCTGCAAGTGCCGTGGTTTCACCCACGATATTTTTTTGTATTTGTTTAATTTTTTTGCTGAGTTTGTTGGTGATGAATGTAAGCACAGCAATGCCAATGAGGTAGGCAACAGGTATGCGCCAGTTGATAAACAGTGCCGCATATACGAAAACAAACACAACGCCTACAATAACGCCAAAGAGGATGTTGATAAAATTGTTCATGAATTTTTCAACATCCGCCCTTACCTTGGTAAGCACGGAGAGTGTTTCGCCACTACGCTGGTCTTCAAATTCCTGGTAGGGGAGTTTCATGGCATGTTTTAATCCGTCGGTAAAAACCTTGGCCCCGAACTTTTGAATTACAAGGTTTAAGAAATAATCCTGAAAAGCTTTTGCTATACGGCTGATCATAGCCACCGTAATGGAGAAAATAAGGATGTAAAAAACCCCCATTTGCAAATAAGGCTTGCCTTTGCGAAAAGTTTGTTCATATCCCCAAAAAAAATCGGGATCTTTAAAAGCCTGTCCCGGCGACTGGTGGTCACTTGCCAGATTAACCAGTTTGCCCAGCAGGATCGGGTCTACCAGGGAAAACCCAATGTTAATACCTGCCATTAACAGAGTAAAAATAACCAGCCACTTATGCGGCTTTAAATATTGAAGTAATAATTTCATGCTGATCGGGTGAAAATATGAATCGAAGAATTTCTATATATCAAATATGGTGCAATTTCGGCAAAAATGACTTAAAGGCAGGGGGAAGGCTGACAAAGCGGATAAATTGGACATACGCATTACAAATCTTATATTAGTTATTCATCGCCTAGCTCATGGATGAACAGATTCTTCAACGCATTAAAGAACCCCTGCTCGCTTTTCACAAAGAAGGGAACATGGTGTATGCCAATGAAGCTGCCAACGCTATGTTAGGTATCATACCCGGAAACGCCGGTGCAGGTACCGCAAAGCAGCTTTGTATCGAATTGTTTGGTGATCTTTTTTGTACCGTTTGTGAAACTGCATTGCAGCTTCAGCAGCATCAATCCTTCGAACATCATTTCGACCATAGCGGCCGCTGGATGGAGATAAATGTATATCCTTCATTGAACGGCATGACCATCCTTTGTAAAGATATCAGCTCATTAAAAGAGCGGGAGGCTGTCATCCGCCGAAGCGAAAAAAGGTACCAGGCACTCATTGAAAACCATGAAGGTATTATTTCCCTGATTGATGAAAATGTACGCATGTTGTTTCGCAATGCATCTGCCGAAAGGTTAACCGGATGGAGCAATGCCGAGGCAGCAGGTATAGAACATGTTCATCCCGATGACAAGGAATATGTGAAGGGGTTGGCCGAACTTTCGTTGAAAAACCCCGGTAAGGAAATCCCTGTGTTGTTCAGGCTGCAACATAAGAACGGGTCATTTATATGGCTCGAAGGAAGCATGACCAACCGCATGGATGATGAAGATATCAGGGGGATTTTCACGAACCTTCGGGATGTGTCAAAACGCATTGATGCCGAACAAAAGCTACAGGCAGCGAAAGCACTGGCCGACCAGATCATTAACAGTTTACCGGGTATTTTTTACATGGCCGATGAATTTCATCGTTTGCTTAAATGGAATAAAGCTTTTGAAACCATAGTAGGGTATACAGGCAATGAACTTCGTTTACTCCATTCAGTTAGTGTTATAGCAAAGGAAGACCAACCGGCTTTTTTGTTGGCCATGGAAAAAGCCTATAAAGATGGTTCTTCCGAGTTAAGGCTCCATCTCCAGGATAAACATGGCCATCAGATCCCATTCTATTTCACGGGTGTAAAAATTGAATTCGAAGGAAGGCCCGCCATATTAGGTACCGGGGTAAACATTAGTGAACTGGAAGCTGCTGAAACTGCGATCCGGATTTCCAACGAACGGTTTTTGCTCGCCGCAACGGCTACCAATGACCTTATTTGGGATTGGAACCTGGATACAAATGAATTGTGGTGGAACAGCAATTATAACCGCCTGTTTGGTTATGATGAAACGGTGGTACATTCTATAGATGAGTGTGTAGACCATGTACATCCCGATGACCGGGTAAGGGTGAAGGAAGGCATTTACCGGGTGGTAGAATCGGGCGGTATGTATTGGTCGGATGAGTACCGTTATATGAATAATGAAGGCACGTATTTCAACATCTTCGACCGGGGATATGTTGCCCGGAATGAAGATGGAAAAGCATTTCGCATGATTGGCTCAATGCTTAACATGACCGATCGGATACTTGCCGAAAAAGCAATCAAAGATAGTGAGGAAAAATACAGGACATTGGTTGAACAGGCGGCTGATGCAATTTATATAGCAAACCTCGACGGACGAATTATTACGGCGAACCCCACGGCTTGTAAATTGTCGGGTTATACGGAAGCAGAATTACTGCAGATGTCGGTGTACGATTTTGTGTTTGCGGAAGACCTCATGGAAATGCCTTTCCAGTTTGAACCATTGAAAGAAGGCAAAACTGTTATCATTGAAAGAAGGCTAAAGGTGAAGAACGGGCTCGTGATTCCTATGGAGTTCACAGCAAAAATGTTGTCGGATGGAAGGATACTGGTATTTGCCAGGGATATTACAGAACGGCTGAAGGCACAACAGGAAATTCTCAAAGAAAAGATATTATCAGATTCAATCATCAATAGTTTGCCCGGGATATTTTACCTGTTCAATGAAAAAGGGCGCTTTATCAGGTGGAATAAAAACTTTGAAGTGATTTCGGGTTTTACCATGGATGAAGTAAAAATGAAAACCCCGATCGAATTTTTCGACAAGGAGGAAGTTGCCATGCTACTGGCAAAAGGCGAAGAAGTTTTCTCACGCGGACAAACGGACGTGGAGGCTCATTTTGTGACAAAATACAATCAGCGGATACCTTTTTATTTTACCGGCTGGCGAATCATTTTTGAAGGAGAGCCATGCCTGATTGGCGTTGGGATTGATATCACACAAAAAAGAAAAGCAGAAGAAATGTTGCGTAAATCCTATGAAGAAATTCGTGGGCTTGCGGCGCATTTGGTAAAAGTGAGAGATGATGAAAGAAAGAGAATAGGCCGGGAAATCCATGATGAACTTGGCCAGCGGCTGACTGCTGTGAAAATGGATGTGGCCTGGATCGATAAGAAAACAGCAGAGGAAGCAACGCTCATCAAAGCCAAACTAAAGAACATCATTTCTTTGCTCGATGGAAGCAATCTCTCCGTTAGAAGGATTTTGAATGAATTAAATCCGATCGTTCTCGATCACCAGGGGCTTCCCGAAGCGATGCAACGGCTCAACCAGCAATTTGAAGCATCTACGGGTATCGTCATTGATATGGTAGACAACGACCTGCATGCAAACATTCCGCAGGATGTCGCCAATTGTATTTTCAGGGTTTACCAGGAGTCGCTTACCAATATCATGCGGTATGCAAAAGCAACCAAAGTGGCTGTGTATATTTCTGTAGAAGATAAAACATGTTCTATGAGTGTGGCTGATAATGGTGAAGGGTTTGACACAGCACTGGAAGAGAGAAAAAGTGCATTTGGGATATTGGGGATGAAGGAACGTGTGTTATCTTTAAGAGGTACTTTTGATTTGATTTCCGCGAAGGGAAAAGGAACGAAGATTATCGTTAAACTTCCCCTGGAGCAATAATTCCTAAAAAATACAACTCCGGATGAAACATATTCTTCTGGCTGATGACCATAGTTTTATCAGGGTGGGCCTCGTGCAGATACTTAAAGACGAGTTCCCGGATGTAGAGATTACAGAGGTATGCGATGGTAATGCACTTATTCATGAAGTGGTTACCGGCGATTTTGACCTGGTAATTTCAGACCTTGACATGCCAGGGAAAAGCGGGCTGGAAGCGTTGGTACAGATCAAATTAAGTAAACCCGATTTGCCGGTATTGATCCTTAGTATTTATCCCGAGGAATTATATGCCGTAAGGGTGCTCAAGGCAGGCGCCTCGGGTTACCTGAATAAAAATGCAGCACCTTATGAATTGATTACTGCCATTGAGCGCATCAAAATGGGTAGGAAATACATCACGCCCGAAATTGCTGAGCAGTTACTTCAGCAGCCTGATACCGAAAAAAAGCCCCATGAATTATTAACCAACCGCGAATTTGAATTCTTTAAAATGCTGGCAGAAGGAAAAACAATTACCCAGATTGCAGAGGCCTTATCGCTTGCCATGACCACTGTAAGTACGCACCGTTCCCGGATTATGGAAAAAACCGGCGCCGGCAGCAATTCAGAACTTACAAGGTATGCCATTGCGAATGGCATTATCAGGGATATCCAGCATTAATCTTCCCTTCAGCATCAAATACTTAAAGCTATGTTAAGCAGGGGTAGTATTCATACTACCCCTGCCTCGTCTTCATACTATTCATAATGTCTTTCGTATTCTATTTCCTGCACACTGCTTTCTATTTCCTGCACACTGCTTTTGTTGTTGCTTTGCGTGCCCATTTAAAAATCATGAAAGTACTTATCATAGACCATTCATTGCCCATCATAGACAGGCTGGCAGAAATTGTTGAGGAGGCAGAGCGTACCCCAGTTGTGATGAGGGCAACGTCTTATGCAGAAGCGATGCCGATTTTTTTGATGGAGCGGCCAGGCGTAGTACTGCTGGATATGAGTTTGCCGGGGATTGAATTTATCAGGCTGTTGCTAGAACTGAAAAAGAAAAACCCTGAGGTTGTGGTACTGGTGCTGTCGATTCATGTTAACAAAACCATCCGGGATGAATGTATGGCGATGGGTGCCGATTACTTCCTGGATAAATACCACGACTTTACCCAGATCCCCGGCATTTTACAAACCCTTTACAAAGAGAAAAACAAAATAGTGCAGTATGGAACCAGATAAGCAATATGCAAGGACGATCCAAAAGTTGTCGGATGCAATTTATGTGTGCGATGTGGAAGGCTATGTTACTTTATACAACAAAGCGGCAGCCGATTTATGGGGCAGGGAGCCAGAGTTGGGTAAGGACCTTTTTTGCGGATCATGGAAAATATATAACAGGGATGGTTCCGACTTACAACCTCAACATCACCCAATAGCGATTACGCTACGGGAAAAAAAGACCGTGCAAGGCACAGAAATTATTATCCATCGCCCCGATGGAACCACAAGAAATGTTATACCTTATTCGTCACCGTTATTTGATGTGGAAGGCCATTTTGCCGGCGCAGTAAACATGCTGGTTGATATCACTGGCCGTAGCGATAGAAAAATCAATGAGCACAACAATTGATCTATTTCTTTAGCTGTTATTATTTCCCGCTTTAAAATCATCCGCCCCATCCTTCCCGGTCGAGGCTCCTGTACTGAATCGCTTCAGCCAGGTGTTCGGGAAGGATGGATTCGCTATTGCCTAAATCTGCAATGGTACGGCTAACTTTTAATATCCTGTCGTATGCCCGGGCCGATAAGTTGAGCCTTTCCATGGCCGTTTTTAAAAGTGATTGTCCGGTTTTATTGATGGCACAAATTTTCTTGAGCATTGAACTGCTCATTTGTGCATTGGCAAAAACAGCAGGATTTGTATGGTATCTTTTCGATTGAATGGCCCTTGCATGCATCACCCTGTTTCGGATGCATTCACTTTTTTCTGAAACTCCTTCAGAAGCGAGTTCATTAAAATCCACTGGGGTTACTTCTACATGCAGGTCGATACGGTCTAGCAATGGCCCCGACACTTTGTTCAGGTATTTTTGTACGGCGCCCGGTGGGCAGGTGCAGTCGCGTTCGGGGTGGTTAAAAAAACCACATGGGCAGGGGTTCATACTGGCCACCAACATAAAACTGGCAGGAAAATCGAGTGCAATTTTTGCCCTTGAGATGGTTACCCTTCTTTCTTCCATGGGTTGGCGCATCACTTCCAGCACTGTCCTTTTAAATTCGGGAAGTTCATCGAGGAATAATACACCATGATGCGCCAGCGAAATTTCACCTGGTTGAGGGATACCACCGCCACCCACCAATGCTACATCGGAGATGGTGTGGTGCGGACTTCGAAATGGCCGTTTATTCACCAGCGTGGAATGTTCGGGGAGTTTCCCTGCCACACTGTGAATCTTGGTTGTTTCCAATGCTTCCTGTAAGGTTAAAGGGGGTAATATAGTGGGCAACCTTTTTGCAAGCATGGTTTTTCCGGCACCGGGCGGACCGATCAATATTACATTGTGTGCCCCTGCAGCTGCAATTTCCAAAGCACGTTTAATGTTATGCTGCCCTTTTACATCTGCAAAATCAATATCATATTCTTGTAGGGATTGAGTGAATTCTTCTCGAGTATTCACTACCGTTGGTGCTATAGGAACAGACCCATTCATGAAACCAATGACTTCCTTCATATGCTGAACACCAAATACATTTAGTTGTTGAACCATAGCGGCTTCCCTGGCGTTGGCTAAAGGCACAATCAATCCTTCAAACCCTTCTTTTTGGGCTTGTATGGCGATGGGTAATGCGCCTTTGAT
This sequence comes from Bacteroidota bacterium, assembly GCA_052035835.1. Classification (GTDB taxonomy): domain Bacteria; phylum Bacteroidota; class Bacteroidia; order Chitinophagales; family Chitinophagaceae; genus Ferruginibacter. The sequence goes on from JBPOHG010000332.1 coordinate 15,638, forward strand.
GGGTTTCACTTCACCATCCAGCCCCAGTTCACCCATGATGATATACTTCAATAATTTTTCGGGTTCTTTGATTTGTTCGGTAGCTGCCAGTGTACCAATTGCAATGGCCAGGTCGAAAGCAGTGCCCGTTTTCCTGATATCGGCAGGCGCAAGGTTTACCAGCAATTTGGTTCTGGGCATATGGTACGCATTGCTCTTGATAGCCGATTCAACCCTTTGCAGGCTTTCTTTTATGGCGCTATCGGGAAGCCCTACAATAAAGTAATTCTTGCCCTGGTTGTTTACATCCACTTCCACTGAAATGGTAATGGCTTCAACACCATATACTGCACTGCCATAAGTTTTGATAAGCATTTACAAACTTCGCAGTTGGTAG
>JBPOHG010000256.1:0-6108 GCA_052035835.1 Bacteroidota bacterium
ATTACACCGGTAGACACGGTCATCAGAAAAGTACTTTCAACCGGATATTGCCACCATATAGAAAGATTAATGGTACTGGGCAACTTTATGCTGCTATGTGAGTTTCACCCCGATGCCGTTTACCAATGGTTCATGGAAATGTTTATTGACTCCTATGATTGGGTAATGGTGCCCAATGTATATGGAATGTCGCAGTTTGCAGATGGCGGATTGATGACTACCAAACCGTATATCAGCAGCAGCAACTACATCCTCAAAATGAGCGATTTTGCCAAAGGGGACTGGCAGGAGGTTTGGGACGGGCTGTTCTGGCGTTTCATGCACGAACACCGGTCTTTTTTTCTCCAGAACCCGAGGCTGGGCATGTTAATCAACACATTTGATAAAATGCCCGCTGCTAAAAAAGCACAACACTTACAGGCAGCCCATCAATTTCTTCAACAATTAGACATGGCCCTTCATGAAAAATGACAAAAAACCTACCACCCGCCCATGGAACAGGGTAAACGCACCTGTATACAGCATCTGTAGCAAAGGAGATGCCTTTAATATGAACATTACCACCTATGTAACACCTGTAAGCATGCAACCTAAAAGATATATATGCGGTATTTATCATGGTACTCAAACCATACATAACGTACAGGCAGAAACGCAGTTTGTGCTGCAATTGCTCAACAGCAGCCAGTATAACCTAGTAAACCTGCTGGGGCGCCATACGGGACGCAATACCGATAAAATAGGCAGGCTGCATAAAAGGGCCCTCCTTACCAACTGGCGGGGTTTCCCGGTACTGAAAGATGCCCTTGCCCTCATCGAATTGAACATCATTAACAGGATGGAAGCCGGGGACCATGTAGCTTTCCTCTGTGACGTAACAGGCTATAAAAACCTGTCGGGCGGCACCGCACTTACCTTACAGGATTTACGAGACAGGAAAATAATCAATGCAGGATGAAACAGGTAAAAAAAGCAGACCTGCCCGGCAAAATATGCCCGGTGTGCCACCGTCCCTTCCATTGGCGCAAAAAATGGGAGAAAGTGTGGAATGAAGTAAAATATTGCAGCGAACGTTGCAGGTCTGAAAAAAAACCAGCCAAACCATAGCCCCATGACACTCCACTTTCCCGTTTCATACCAGGCCATCATCGATCGGTTAAAAGCATTTAACCCTACCAGTTATGCTGCTACCCGCAATTATACCAACGGGAATGTGAGTTACCTGTCTCCCTACATTTCACGGGGTGTTGTTTCACTGCCATTGGTTCGCAACACCGTGATGAATCAATGTAAAGGGCCAGGTTTCAACTCATTCTTAAAAGAACTCGCATGGAGGGAATACTGGCAACGGGTATGGGAAGCAAAAGGGGATGAAATGTTCGCCGACCTTAAACATGCACAACACCCGGTGCATCATTACGCAATGGTTGATGCCATTGAAAAAGCCAATACCGGCATTACCGCCATCGACAAAGCCATCACATTGCTTTATGAAAGCGGTTATATGCACAACCACTTGCGGATGTATACGGCCTCCGTTGCCTGCAACATTGCAAAGGCACATTGGAGAACCCCTGCCCAATGGATGTACTACCATCTGCTCGATGGGGACCCTGCGAGCAATTCACTCAGTTGGCAATGGGTAGCCGGGAGCTTCGCTGCTAAAAAATACTACTGCAACCAGGATAACATAAATGAATACACGCAAACTAACCAACCAGACAGTTACCTCAACTGCAGTTATGAGAAACTGCCGTTAATGAAGACACCTTATCATTTGGAGGCAAGGAGTGAAGTACAATTGCCCTGCCACCTTCCGGAGCAAACCATCGTACCCAACCCTTTGGCAGAAACCGTTTTTATTTACAATAGTTTTCACCTCAACCCACTATGGCACCAGGGCGAAACCGGCGAACGGGTCTTATTATTAGAACCGGGCCATTTTCAACAGTTCCCTGTGAACCGTAAAGTGATGGATTTTATTTTGTCGCTTGCCAGCAACATCCCGGGTATTCAAATAGCATCGGCCAGCTTCGCCGACCTGCAAAAACATTACCCCCATGCGAAGTTTTATTTTAAACAACATCCTTCGTGTATGCATTACAGTGGAATAGCAGAACAACCGGAATACCTCTTCCCGGAAGTGAGTGGGTATTTCCCTTCTTTCTCGGCTTACTGGAAAAAATGCCTGGGATATATTTGAACATGCAGTTTATTTCACAAAAAGCGCTTTCAATTCCTCTGCTTCACTGGGCTTCATTTTGCCACCAAGGATGAGCCGCAGTTGCCTTCTTCTTAAAGCCCCGTCGAACAACCGGGTTTCTTCTTCAGTTTCCGGAACCACTTTGTTTACCGGGCGTGGTTTGCCATTGGGGTCGAGCGCAACAAATGTATAATAAGCTTCATTGCTTTTATAACGGTACTGCTGAATCGCATCTTCACCCCACACGTTCATATGCACTTCCATGCTGCTGTTAAAAGCACGGGTTACCTTGGCTTCAATATGTACAACATTGCCGATTTTAATGGGGGTTTCAAAAGAGATATTATCAACTGAAGCTGTTACTACTGGTGCTGCGCAATGTTTCATAGCGGCCAATGCAGCAGCAATATCCATCCAATACATCAAACGCCCCCCCATCAGGTTGCCGAAATTATTGGTATCGTTGGGTAACACCAGTTCGGTCATAATTACAAGGGATTCGGAAGCTTTCTTATCCATGCTGTTTTTTTTGGCAAAGATACGGGGCCCGGGAGATGCCTGCAAGGTTTGTAATGTAAAGGAAGCTAAACGGGAATCGCTTTAAGTGAAGGGCTTAAAAAACGTTTGCTTTGTTCGATGGCATCCATCACCTGCTCCAGTATTTCTTCGGAAGATGCATCATAATCCAGTTGAAGCGGTTCTTTAAACGTAACGTTCAGTACCGTGCCTTTTTTCTTAAACAATAGCCCTTTTTTATTGAATGCCCGCCAAAAACCGCTGATCACGACCGGTACTACGATGGGCCGGGTTTGTTTAATAATAAAGGCTGTGCCTTTTCTGCCAGGGGCAAATGGCTTGGTGGTTCCCTGAGGGAATGTAATTACCCAGTTTTGGGAAAGCGCCCGGGTGATTTTGCGGGTGTCGGCCGGATCCAACCCTCTCCTGGTTTCACCAGATTCCGATTTCCAGGTGCGCTTTACCGTGATAGCGCCTGCCAGCATAAAAAACCTCGACAACCAGTTGTTTTTCATTGTTTCCTCAGCCGCCACATAACGGATCCTGGTAAAAGGCCAAAGCAGGTAATAAGGGATACCCAGTTTGTTCCGCTTTCTCCATTTCAACGCACAAAAAATATGAATGAAGGTAATCACATCGGCAAAATAGGTTTGGTGATTGCTTACAAACAAAACATTTTTGCGGGGTAAATGCGCCAGGTGTTCCATCCCCTTAATCCGTAGCCGGTTGAGGATATTCAGCCCGGGATAAGTAATGATGCCAACGAGGGCATACACAAGCCCCCGTACAAACCCCGATTCTTTGATTCCAGACATTTTTTCGGCCATAGCTACAAAATTCAATGTTTGGCATGTAAACCGGGCAATATAGAACAGTTGTAGTATATACCAACCTGCTACAAATGTTGCCCCGGATTTATTCCCCTTTTAAAAACCCTGAATATTAAATAAAAGTTTGTAAAACATCTATATTAATGTAATTTACGCCAGATTTTCCGGGCGATTTCCTGTTGCCTGGAAATTCAAGTTTTTCTCACACTAAATTTTTATTATGCAATCCAAAACTACACTTAAAAGAGTTTACGGGTTTTTACAACAAACCTTCCTGGCTCTTGGTTTACTTTGCCTGGTTAGTGGTAGTCTCAGCGCCCAGCAATACATCAATGGGAACCTGAGTACCGGTGCTACTACCAGTAACGGAACGGCTGCTCCAGCAGGATTTACCTGGAGCGAGGTTCAAACCGGTAATGTAAATGCCGGCTTTGGTGCCAGCATTGCAGCTAACCTTACCCTTGCCGATGATTTCACGGTGACGGGTACATGGGGTGTTACCAAAATCACATTTTTTGCTTATTCAACCAATTACACAGGTACCACATCGCCGTTTACAGACGTAAGGGTACAGATCTTTAATACGGATCCTTCAGTAGGTACCCCCACGCCTGTTTTTGGTGATTTAACCACTAACAGGCTGATTTCTTCTTCAACTGCGAGTGTATACCGCATATTCAATGCAACCCCGGGCACAACCCGCCAGGTTTGGAAGATTGAAGCTGCAGTTGCTACTTCACTTTCTGCTGGTACTTATTGGGTAGAATGGCAGGTTGGTACTTCTCAACCAAGCAATTTTACGCCTCCAAGTACTGTAGTTGGTTCGGTAACACAACCAGGAAACAACTCAAAGCAGCACGACCTTGCAGGTAGTGCCTGGGCCAACGTGTTGGATGGCACCAATCCGCAGGATCAACATTTCATCATCGACTATACGACTTCTGCATGTACAGGTACCCCAGCTCCTGGCAATACCCTGGCTTCATTAACTACGGCTTGTCCGGGCGTGCCTTTCAGCCTTTCTTTACAAAATGCAACCGCTGGTTCTGGTGTTACATACCAATGGCAATCTTCTGCAGATGGTGTTACTTACACCAACATTGCAGGTGCAACCAACAATACCTACAATACCAGCTTAACGGCTTCTACCTGGTACCAGGCGATTGTAACCTGTACCAATTCTAGCCAAACAGCCACTTCTGCACCTGTACAGGTATTGCTGACGCCTCCTTCGGGATGTTATTGCAGTTCTACTGCTACGGATGATGCCGACGAAGATATCTTCAATGTAAAAATCGGAACACTCGACAATACCTCATCATGTAGTTCACTTGCGCCTGGATTTGGATCTGTTCAAAACCAGTATTCAAACTATACGACGCTTACACCGGGTGTTGTAGTATCTGGTGGAACCAACCCTATTTCCATCAGCATCGGAACCTGCGGTGGCAACTTCACCAACAGTACTGCTGTTTGGATCGACTATAACCAGAGCGGCTCATTTGAACCTGCTGAAAAAGTATACGTTTCTGCTGCCGGAACACCTGGCCCTCATACAGAAACAGGCAATGCCTTTATCCCTGCTACTGCAATCAATGGAACCACCCTCATGAGGGTAGTGAATGTTGAAACCGGTAACCCGAACAACATTCAGCCTTGTGGAACATACACATGGGGTGAAACAGAAGACTACCTGGTTAGTATTCGTCCATGCGTACCAGTTACCATCACTACACAACCTGTGAGCGCAACCATTTCTTGCAGTGGTTCTGCCACATTCACAGTGGCAGCTGCCGGCGACAATCCTGCTTTCCGTTGGGAACAAAGGACCAGTGCAACGGCTCCCTGGACTTTCATTACCAATGGTGGTGTGTACAGTGGTGTAAATACCAATGCTCTTACCATCACTGGTGCACCTGATGCTATGAACGGATACCAGTTCCGTGCAGTATTCACCGGGTCTTGCAGTGCTACCGATTTCACAGACATAGCTACTTTAAATATTACCGCACTTGCGCCGCTTGTAACGCCTACTTCGGCTACCATTTGCAACGGAAGCAGCCAGCAATTAACCATTAACAACTCTGCATCTGCCTCAGTTACCACCACCGTTAGCTCTGGTACACTTGCTTTGATTGTTACTGATGATGATCCGGTAGGTGTATTAACTGCTCCGCTTACAACTTCAGGTATCCCTGCAGGAGCTGTAGTTACAGATATCAGCGTTACTTTCAATATGAACCACACTTGGGTAGGGGATGTAGACATCAACCTGATTGCTCCAAACAACCAAAACCTTAACCTGGTGGGTTCACTTAACAACGGAACAGGTGGCAACGGAACCGACAACTTCACCAATACTGTTATCAGTTCAACTTCTGTTACGCCAATCAGTGGTGCAGCAGCTCCACGTACCGGCGTTTATGCAGCAGAAAAACGTGATACATATGGCCCAACCGGTAACGTTCAAACCGTAGCTGACTGGCCAGGCCTGTTCACCAACCTCAACGGCGACTGGAAGTTAGCTATGGCCGACTTTGCAGGTGGTGACGAAGGAAC
>JBPOHG010000144.1:0-10554 GCA_052035835.1 Bacteroidota bacterium
ATGAAAGCCGGGGGTTCAGTTAAACCCGCAACCGTTGAAACAGTGATGGCTAAAGAACATTTTGTATACCAGGAAGGGCAGGCCGTTTTCAAATTTGCTGTAAAAGGGATGGCTGATGTGAGTTACGAATTAATGGAAAGAAACCAGCTCACCGCAGATGATATAGCCTGGCTGGTACCCCATCAGGCTAACCTTCGCATCATAGATGCCACGGCCAGCCGCATGAACCTGCCCAAAGAAAAAGTAATGATCAACATCCAAAAATATGGCAATACAACCGCTGCCACTATCCCACTCTGCCTATGGGAATGGGAACCCAGGCTGAAAAAAGGGGACAATATCGTGTTGGCTGCATTTGGAGGCGGTTTCACCTGGGGCGCAACACTCCTCAAATGGGCCTATGACAGCCAAACATAGTGCATGTTCGTTGGGATGCCCCCTTCCACAAGATGTGAAGGCTGTGCTTTTATTAACTATTTTTAAGTATTCAATTTCTGGCATATGAAGAGAACACTACTCCTGGTTTTGCTGGTTGGTATTTCGTTTTCCGTTAAAGCACAATTCACAAGGTATATTGTGCGATTTACCGATAAAGGAAGCAGCCCTTTTACCATTAGTAACCCATCCCAATATCTTTCTGCGAGATCTATAGACAGGCGCACACGCTATGGTATCGCTATAGACAGCAATGATATCCCTGTTACCCCCCGGTATATTGATAGTGTTCGTTTATCCGGTGACGTTACCATATTGAATGTTTCCAAATGGCTGAACCAGGTGTCTATTCAAACCAGCGACGCACTTGCCATTGCAAAAATAAATTCACTGCCATTTGTGTTGGGCATTCAACCAATAGCTGCAAGAGTTGCTACTACTCCAGTAAATAAAACGATGGAAACAGTGTTAACACCTATCGAACACATAGCAACTTCAATAGGCAGGACTACCCAGGACCATTTTGATTATGGAAAATCTAACGGACAGGTAAAAATTCACCAGGGCCATTTTTTGCATAACCATGGATTCAGGGGAGAAGACATGCACCTGGCCGTGATGGATGCAGGTTTTTTCAGGTATGACATACTCCCAACGTTTGATAGTATCAGGAATAACAACCAGGTGAAAGAGACATGGGATTTTGTTGCCCGTGAAGCCAGTGTAGCAGAAGACAATTCGCATGGGATGCATTGCCTCAGTACCATTGGTGCAAATATGCCGGGTGTTTTTGTGGGTACTGCCCCTAAAGCATCTTTTTACTTATACCGTACCGAAGATGTTTCAAGCGAATACCCCATTGAGGAACACAATTTTGCTGTAGGAGCCGAACGTGCCGACAGCCTTGGTATTGATGTTTGTTCTACCTCCCTTGGCTATTTTACATTCGACAATCCGGTATTCAATTATTCATACAATGACATGAATGGCAATACCACTATGAGCGCAAAGGCTGCCGACATTGCTGCCTCGCGTGGAATGTTGATGGTGATGGCAGCAGGCAATGAAGGGAATGGCTCATGGCATTACCTTATCACTCCTTCGGATGCCGATAGCGTGATGGCAGTGGGTGCAGTTGACACGCTTGCGCAAGTGGCTGGTTTTAGTAGTTATGGGCCAAGCAGCGACGGGCAAATTAAACCTTCCGTGGCTGCAGTAGGCTGGAACGCAATTGTTGCCAATGGCGGCACCGGCCAACCTGCCTATAGCAGCGGTACTTCTTTCGCATGCCCCAATATGGCAGGCATCAGTACCTGTCTCTGGCAAGCATTTCCGGAAGCTTCAAATATGGATATCATTCGTACACTGGAAGCATCAGCACATCGTTTTTCTACCCCCGATGACCGTGTAGGGTTTGGCATACCCGATGCAAAAAAAGCCTTTGTTTCATTGCAGAAAAAATACTTTACCCATCAATCTGGCTTTAATCAATGCAATGCACAACTCACATTACATATTAAGGCCGACCAAACGATGAGCATTGAGGTAGAAAGGAAGTTTTTTGGTGAAACGGTATATAATCTTGTTACAACACTTCAACAGAGCGATGGATACGGGATGCACACTTTTAATTACAACGATGATTTGAGTGGAACCAGTTTCCCGTCGGTACAATACCGGTACAAAATGATCATCGGCACAGACACTACTTATTACCTGGATTCTACTACGGTGAATTATGCCAACCCATGCAACATCATTCCACCTACCGAGAACAATGTGCTCATTACGCCTAATCCGGTATCGGACCAGCTCTTTGTTACAATTGAAAGGGTCAATGCAGCTAAGATGGATATTGTTATTCAAAATGCGGCCGGGCAGAGAATGTATAGTAATAGTTTTCAACAGGCTGCAGGCAGTGTGGTGAAACCCATCAATATGCTTTCGTACAGCCGTGGGGTTTATTTCGTATCTGTATTTGCAGATGGCAAAAAACAGGTAACCAAAAAAATCCTGCGCCAGTAATTATCAGCGTTTCTTTCGAAACAAAGCAGTATACATGGTGTCTGCCAACTGGCCATATCCCGGCAGGTAAGATTCATACAATTTTGTAAATGAAAGCGAGGATTCGATGTAGCGAGTGATCTCTTCATTCTCTTTGCTGAATACAGAACAGGTAATATAAATCAAAAAACCTTCGTCGGCAACAGACCCTGCAACATTGGCAACGATTGTCTGTTGACGGCTGGCATAGCCCCTGATCATTGCTTCATCTGCACCAACCAACTGCTCTGGGGTCCTGGCCCAGGTACCGCTTCCCGAGCAGGGGACATCACAAATCACTACACTAAACTTTTCATCGGGTGAAGTGCCGGATCTTGATGCAAGGTCGGCCGAAAACTTGTGATAGATATTCACGGCTGCTTCTTTCATTCGTTGTTCTAAATTGTAAAGGATCGACTTTCGTATATCAGATACCGTTAGTTTTACTTTCCCTTTTAACAGGTCATACATGAGTATCGACTTCCCCCCGCTGGCAGCGCAACAATCCCAAACTGTTGGTGGCATTTCGTTAAACCCCGAAGGGATGAATTGCATGAAAGGGTCGAATACTTTTTGTGAACTGAGGTCCTGTATGACCGCCTCTTTATTCAACTGAATAATTTCTGCCAATGCAGGCGACCCCGATAACCTGATGGCCCGGCTTCCAACCCATTCAAATTCATGCCCTGCTTCAGAAAGTTTTTGTGTTACCTGCTTCTCTTTCCCCGGCCTTACCCGCAAAAAAACAGATGGCTGATCCAGCATCGAAAGCGAAAATGCCCGGGTATCAATTTGTTGACTAACCTCATTCAACAGGGGAAACACATTATCAATTCGAATTCTCAGGAAATCAAATTTTTGTTCAATAGGTAGCTGTTGAACACTGCATAAATCTGGCGACACAGTTTCAAAAAAAAGTGGCAAATCAATTCCACACAGAAATACTGCCTGAATAATTTTTTCCTTTATAGACAGTTTCTCATCCAGTGCATGAACAGCCCTGTAATAGCTGTAACAAAGTGTAGCAATCGTTTTGCGGTCACGGGAACCATACTTCTTCTGTGCCGAAAAAAACTGTTTCAGGTGATGATGCAATGGCAACACCGTTGGGTATGCAAGAATCAATTGTTCGGCAGTATTGAGGTATGAGAAATAACGGCTCATAAAAAATCCCACTATGATAGCGGGACTCCATTGTTTATTGTTGTTGATTATAATTCAAGCAGTGCGTCAACCGGGTCTTTTCCAAATAATAGCAAAGATGGGTTCTCTAATAATTGTTTAACCATAACTAAAAAGCCTACTGATTCTCTTCCGTCGATGATGCGATGATCATAACTAAGTGCAAGGTACATCATTGGCTTAATAACAACCTGTCCGTTAACTGCCATGGGCCTTTCAACTATATTATGCATCCCCAGGATAGCGCTTTGTGGAATATTGATGATGGGTGTACTCATCATTGAACCAAAGATGCCACCATTGGTAATCGTGAAAGTGCCACCGGTCATTTCCTCAATGGTGAGTTTGTTGTTCTTTGCCTTAGTGGCGAGATCAACTACTGCTGCTTCAATCTCAGCCATGCTAAGGCTTTCGGCATTCCTGATGACTGGAACGACCAGTCCCTTAGGGGCACTAACGGCGATGGATATATCACAATATTCATGATACACAATGCTCTCTCCATCTATATATGCGTTCACCGCAGGAAATTGTTGTAATGCATAACAGCATGCTTTAGTGAAAAAGCTCATGAATCCGAGATTTACAGCATGCTGTTCTTTGAATTTATCTTTGTATTTTTTACGAATATCCATGATAGCGCTCATATCCACTTCGTTAAAAGTGGTGAGCATAGCGGTTGTATTCTTCGCTTCTACCAGCCTGCGGCTGATAGTCTTGCGGAGGTTGCTCATTTTCTCGGGCCTGTCGGTACGGCTGAACAATGGTACTCCAGGTTTTCGTCCGGGGTTGCTGAGAGCTTCCAATACATCCTGCTTGATGATTTTTCCGTTAGAGCCTGATGGAGTTATCTTTTTACTGTCGATTTTTTTATCGGCAATGATGGCTGCAGCAACGGGAGTAGCTTTTACATCTGTTGCTACAGGAGCTGCTTCGGAACACACTTCTTTTGGAGCCACATCTATTGTTACCGCTTTGGCTGGTTCCTGTTTAACTTCTGCCGGAGTTGTAGTTGCACTGGCAGGTTTTTCTGCGGCTACATCTATGGTACAAACCAGGTCACCAATGGCAAGGGTATCCCCTTCTTTTGCCACATGTTTTACAGCACCTGCCTGCTCGGCATTGATTTCAAAGGTGGCTTTTTCACTTTCCAGTTCTGCTATCACTTCGTCGCGGTCGGCCCATGCCCCATCTTCTTTCAGCCATTTCACCAGGGTAACTTCATTGATGCTCTCTCCTACGGTTGGTACTTTTATTTCAATAGCCATTGATATGATTAGATTTACCGGCAAATTTCGGGAAAAATGAGGATTATAAAAATTGAATTATCAAGTGAAAATGGAGGATAAAGACTATGAATGAACAAAAAAAAGGCGGACAAATGCCCGCCTGATATCGTTTGAACTCCCAGGTTAAGCCCCCAGGTAACTTCTAAGCAATTTGCACCGGGAAGCAGTTCTCAGTTTTGTGATGGCTTTGTCTTTGATTTGCCGCACACGTTCCCTCGTTAAATTGAACCGCTCACCAATGTCTTCAAGGCTCAAGGGATGATCTATCCCTATTCCAAAGAAAAAACGGATCACTTCCTTTTGGCGGTCGGTGAGTGTGCTAAGTGACCTTTCAATTTCCGTTTTCAAAGAATCGGTCACCGCAAGGTTATTATCTGTACTAACAGCATTCTGATTTTCCAGTACATCAATCAGCGTACCTTCTTCTCCATCAAAAAGCGGCTGATCCATGCTCACATGACGGGCTGCCACCCCCAGGGTAGCGGCTACTTCTTCCGTATCTATATCAAGTAAAGTGGCCAACTCCTCGGGAGTAGGTTCACGTTCATATTCTTGTTCGAGTTGTGAATACGCTTTACTGATGCGGTTGGTAAGCCCCACTTTATTGAGCGGGAGGCGCACGATCCTCGATTGTTCGGCCAATGCCTGCAGGATGCTTTGCCTGATCCACCAAACTGCATAAGAAATAAATTTAAATCCCCTCGTTTCATCGAAACGCTGGGCAGCTTTAATTAATCCCAGATTACCTTCATTGATGAGGTCGGGCAGAGTGAGCCCCTGGTTTTGATACTGTTTTGCAACAGATACCACAAAACGAAGATTTGCTTTGGTGAGTTTGTCGAGGGCTTTTTGGTCTCCTTTCTTGATTAAAACAGCCAGTTTTACTTCTTCTTCTGGACTGATGAGTTCCACTTTACCAATTTCCTGTAAGTACTTTTCTAAACTCTGGCTTTCTCTATTCGTAATTGATTTCGTTATTTTCAGCTGACGCATACTCATAAGCGGGTTGGGTTTAAGGTGTTATGAAAAGATCAAAATGCCGGTTTTTTAATATGTTGCTAAATTGTTAAAGTGTATAACGTAATTTATAGCAATTATTATATGCAACCAAAAAAATATTTATTGGAAAAACGCTGCAAATCAGGCTGGACCACGCTTTTAGCCGACCGGTTTTTTCTCAGGGAAAAGGGTTTAAAAATAGTAATGTAAATATTTTGTCAGGTTAATTATTTTTCTATAATTGCACCATAGTAGCTATTTGCTGGAAGAAATTTATAAATCGTTAGAATGAGTAAAAAACAATTATATACCCTGGAATACCCGGTAAGATGTTCCCCAAGCATTTTATATGAATTTTTAAGCACACCGGCAGGATTACAGGAGTGGTTTGCCGATAAAGTGGATGAAAGAGACGGCGTTTTCAGTTTTTCATGGAATGGCACTACCGATATGGCTAAACTGATGGAAAAGGAAGATGATAAGTTTATAAGATTTCATTGGACACATGCGCAAAAAGATGAGTACTTCGAATTCAGCATCGAAAGATCTGAAGTAACCAACCAAACCATACTTGTGGTGAAAGATTTTGCAGAGAAAAAAGACATCAAAGACCAAAGCCAGTTGTGGGAATACCAGGTTAAAGAATTGTTTCACCGGCTGGGTAGTTAATCCAGGCAGGCTGCTATCTTTTGATACCCGTCATTGAACAGGCCTTCCATTTCATTCCATTTTTCGAGCGGATACCTGAAGGCAATTTTCACAAAAGAATTATCTGTTAGCAATCTTTGCAATTCATGCTGAGGCAATGAAGCCATCAACCTGTAATTATCCGCTTCAAAATGGTGTTCCCATTGGTTCTCACTGATACATATATAGGCATCTCCCCCAATTGCTGCCTGTTGATATAAATATTGCAGGTTCAATAATGACCGGTACATGCCGGTAACATGTATTGTGATGCTAAAAAAACCTGCCCACCAAAACATCGTGCGAACAGCGAACATATCTTCTTTTCCAAATAAACGCGGATAATCTAATATAACATAGGGAAGTTGGCGGTATTGTTCTCCTTTAGAAATTTTTGGTATTGAAAACCTAAGTTCCCCGGGCAAACGATGGTTTTGAAGGATGGTTTGGCGGATACTCGTGGCGCATTCCTCAAATCGCTCAAACACTTTTTGAATGATCGACTGTTTCGTTAAAATCCAGTCACTATTTGTAACGAGTGAAAGTTCCTTGCCGGAAAGAGTTATTTTTGTTGCTGAAGGCATACTGAAAAATTAACGCTTTTTCGGAAAACGGCTGTTGAATTATACATGATTAAAAAACTCGACACACTTATACTTAAATCTTTTATAGGGCCGTTCATTATCACTTTTTTTATCGCCTTCTTTGTGCTGATGATGCAAAGCCTTTGGAAATACCTGGATGACCTGGTAGGAAAAGGCCTTGATTTCTTAACCATTGGGCAGTTTTTATGGTACGCCAGTGCTTCCTTGCTGATGCTTGCCATGCCAATTGCCATCCTGATTTCTTCCATCATGACTTTTGGCAACCTGGGCGAAAGCTTTGAACTGGTTGCGATTAAGTCTTCAGGCATTTCATTGCTGCGCTTTATGCGGCCCCTCATGTGGGTTTCTATTTTACTTTGTGGGATTACCTTTCTTTTTGCCAACTATGTGATCCCGTATGCCAATCTGAAGTTTGTTACCTTATACAGTGATATTTATGTAAAGAAACCAGCATTCGACCTTAAGGAAGGGGTTTTCTTTACCCATATTCCCAACTATGCCATCAAAGTAGGCAAAAAAGACAAAGACGGAAAAACAATTCACCAAGTGCTGATATTCGAACAAACCAACTCCCTTCAGGATAATTGTATAGTTGCCGAAAAAGGGGTGATGAAAATTTCGGATGATGAAAAATTCCTTGAGTTCAACCTTGAAAATGGTTACCGGTACCAGGAAAGGGGCAATTACATGGATACCTCATCTGAATTTATCAGGCTCGGATTTAAACAATTTAAAAAGTTATTCGACCTCAGTGTCTTGCAAAAACAAAACACCCCGGATAGTGTTTTCAAGAACAATTTCAAAATGCTGAGTTCGAGGCAGCTGAGCAAAAATATAGATTCACTTATGCTGGCGGAAGCAAAACTAACCACTGCATTGCCAGAACAACTAAGGACACAGCTCCGCTATTCAAAGATCAATAATAGTACCTGGAAGAACATATCAGCTGATACCCAAACTGTTTCGTATGCCAAATTAATTCCAGATTCATTAACCATACGAGTAAGACAAAATTCATTTAACAGGGCTGCAGGTTTAAAAACAGCTTTGCAGGTGAATGCACTTGAGAAAGAAGCACGGAATAAAGATATCCGTTTACACAAAATAGAATGGCACAGAAAATATGCCCTTTCCCTTTCCTGCCTCGTCCTTTTCTTTATTGGCGCACCACTTGGATCTATCATACGAAAAGGCGGATTGGGCATGCCATTGGTCATTGCAATTGTTTTCTTCCTCATCTTTCACTTGCTAAACATGTTTGGCGAAAAATTTGTTAAGGAAAGTATTACATCCCCATTTGTAGGGATGTGGTTGGCGATCCTGGTGTTGGTGCCCGTAGGGGCCTTCCTCACCTACAAAGCCATGCATGATTCACAATTGTTCAGCAAGGAGTTCTATTCGAGGGTATTCAAAAAAACAACAGCTTTATTTCAGCAATCAGGAAAGAAAGCTACTACATAACCATCAAAAAAATTACAATGAAAACTACCAACAACAGCAGAAGGGATTTTATTCGCCACACTGCTACCGGTACTGCTATGCTCTTAGCCGGCACCGGTAGTATTGCTTCATTATTAAGCGCATGTAGCAGCCCTAAAAAAATACAATCCCCTTCTTTTAAAACAGGATATGACCAGCAACCCCTTCCTTATGGATACAATGCGCTAGAAAATGTGATAGATGCTTTAACCATGGAAATTCATTACACAAAACATGCGGCCGGGTATGCAAAAAATTTAAAGGAAGCTGCTACAGCCGAGCAGGTGGATATGCAGCAGCCACTGGAAGACTTGCTTCCACGTATTTCAAAATATTCAACAAAAATGAGAAACAATGCTGGCGGGCATTACAACCACGAAATGTTCTGGCAATGCATGCAACCTAAATCAACAGACAATAAACCTACTGGCAAACTACTGGAAGCCATCGAAAAACAATTCGGCAGTTTTGCAGGGTTTAAAAGCCAGTTTACTGAGGCAGCCAAAAGCAGGTTTGGCAGTGGTTGGGCATGGCTTTACCGGGATGCTGCAGGGACATTAAAAACAGGAAGCACAGCCAACCAGGATAATCCGCTGATGGATGTAACGGGACTGGAACACAAAGGGTTCCCATTGCTTTGCCTCGATGTATGGGAACATGCTTATTATCTCAAATATCAAAATAAAAGAGCCGACTATATAGACAATTGGTGGAACCTGGTTAACTGGAACTATGTACAAAAAAGGTTTGAAGCTGCTTAATCAATACAAGATTTGCTTAATCTGCATATGTTACCCATTCCCCAAAATTGACTCAGCCTTTGCCAGGAAACATTCAAATTAAAAATAGAATGTAACCATGACAAAGGCTGATAAATTGACAAGCAATCGTGATGCAAATGTATAATCACCCGAACAAATTCACCAAATAAAAAAAGGTAATTTTTTTGTAAATAATTTCATGATGATGGCCCGGCATATGTATGACAAAACCTCTACATTTGTAATCCACTCCATTTATTCTCACTAAAAAAATTTTTATGCAGGTTTGGAAAGAATACCAGGAAAAGAATAAGGACAGATTTCTGAATGAGCTTCTCGATTTATTACGCATTCCAAGTGTTAGTGCTAAATCGGAACACAAAGCTGATATGATCCGTTGTGCCGAAGCAGTAAAATCACGATTGCTGGAAGCTGGCGCCGATAAGGCCGAGATATATCCTACAGAAGGCCACCCGATTGTATTTGCTGAAAAAATTATAGACCCTTCCAAACCTACCGTTCTTGTGTATGGGCATTATGACGTTCAACCCCCGGAGCCATTGGATTTGTGGAAAAGTGGCCCATTTGATCCAACCATCGTTGACGGCAAAATTTTTGCACGCGGCAGTTGCGACGATAAAGGGCAAGTGTATATGCATGTAAAAGCGCTTGAAACCATGATTCAAACAGGTACACTGAAAAGCAATATTAAATTCTGCATCGAAGGTGAAGAAGAAGTTGGTTCACCCAACCTAGGAAAATTTGTAAAAGAACACAAAGAGCTGCTCAAAGCAGATTGTATCCTCATCAGTGATAGTGCCATGATCAGCCTCGAAAACCCCAGCCTTGATATCGGCCTTCGCGGCCTCAGTTATATTGAAGTGGAAGTAACAGGCCCTAACCGCGACCTGCACAGCGGGGTATATGGCGGGGCTGTTGCCAATCCCATAACGATCCTTGCAAAAATGATTGCTTCCCTGCATGATGAAAACAATCATATCAACATCCCTGGTTTTTATGATGATGTACTGGTATCCAGTGATGAAGAAAGAGCATTGATGGCAAAAGCACCAT
>JBPOHG010000221.1:0-1936 GCA_052035835.1 Bacteroidota bacterium
GTGGCTGTATTGGATGTGGACAGCGACCAATACGACCAGTTTGACAGCACCGATCAGCAATACCTGGAACAGATCGTCAGCCTGATTCAATTCTAACCAATGCTGAAAACCGTTTCCATCATCGTAACGGGCAAAGTGCAGGGTGTTTGGTACCGCCAATCCGCCAAAGAAAAAGCAACCGAACTGGGTGTTACCGGTAATGTCCGTAATCAACCCGATGGTTCAGTTGCTATTATTGTTCCTTGTTTGGCAAACCATCTTGATCAATTCATCGAATGGTGCCGCCAGGGGCCTCCCCGTGCCCGGGTAACAAATGTAGAAGTAGCAGAACTCCCTCCCCAGTCGTTCGAACGGTTTGTGATCGAACGATAACTCCTGTCAATGGGTGACATGCAGGTAGCTGACGAAGAGTATGGCGGCATGGCAAATAAATAACAGCAGTTTGCTCATGAACACACATTTGCAGTAATGTCTCTTTACCTTTTTCAGCCTGTTTTTATGAAAATGATGGATATGGGCCAACTCATCCCATGAAGGAACATGGCTATGTGCTTTTTCTCCGGCAGGATGTGGCTTCGCACCCATCGGTATATGACCGGTATTGGCAGCTTTACCACCATCCTCGCTATGATGGTTAGTAGCAATATGCCCGGACTGCTGCTGTGTACCGGCCAGGGTAGTGATTGGTTTTGCCATCAGTAAGGCAAATAACAGTGTGGTGAAGATGAAATATCGTGTCATAACATTTGGTTTTATGACCCAAATTTTGCTTCACCGATAGGGCGAAATCAAGGTAGGAAATGCGGAAAAAATAAATGCCGTAGATCAACGGAGAAAAGGACTTTGCAACTGCGTATGAATGCTCATTCAAAACAGGTACGTAGTAGTACGCAGTGGATGTAAGTAAGTACGCATTTGTATTTCATTAACTTGGAATTCATCAAAATCAGAATTATATTAGAAGAGTAATTCCCGCCTGAAGAAAGCTCCCTGCCGCTTTTAATAACCACTCAAACCAACAATTATGAAACCTAAATCAATTAGCAGTTTCGGGTATCGTGGCATGTGGATAGCAGTATTCGTCTTTGCTTCACTCGCAATTTTATCATCCTGCAAGGACCAAAAAAAAGCAAAAGCCGATTTTACCGGCAAGCCAACCTGTATGAAACTCACCAAAGCACAGTTGCAGGATTGGGTAAGAGATGAATACACCAAACCCGGGGATACCGATTACATTGAAACAATGATCTTTTATACTGGTTATGCAGGACCTGGAAGTGATTTCCACTTAAACGTAAGGGGTCTGAAAACGGATAATAAAGAGGTGCCCGAAAGCAGGCTTGATCTTGATTCTACAAATGATAACTGTATTGCCAGCTTGCCGGACTATATAAGCATTAGTTCCAACTCTTTAAATAGAAGTGATCTGGGCATATTTGATGCAACTGGCAAACTGGATAAAAACTTTGCTTACCTCCAGTTAAAACCAAATGTGTTTACAGACCCAGCCTCAAAATCACAGTACCTTATATATGATGTAACGGTGGTAAACAGTGACGGTTCCACCCGGCCATTGGCAAAAGGAACGCTGCCCTGCCCGCCATGCCCTTATTGCAGACCCTACTGTCCGCCGAGTTGCACATCCGGCTGTTCTACATCTATAGACAGTACCCTGGAAAAATAAAACAGTATTAAAAAAAGTGGACTTGCTAAGCATCATTTGGGAATGGTCAGAGGTATGGGCTTTACTCATACCTCTGATTATTATTTTTATTTTTCGCCCGAATGCCAGGTATGTCTGGATGCTCAAATCTTATATCATCCTGGCATTCTCACTAAATTTATTTGCGCAGGTAACAAGCCAGTTTTACTATTTGTTTCCTGAAAGTTTCTCTATCAATAACAATGTTTATTATAATGTACAGGTCATCATCAG
>JBPOHG010000223.1:0-6050 GCA_052035835.1 Bacteroidota bacterium
TGAGTCTGCTGCGTCTACCAATTCCGCCACCTGGGCCACTGACTCTAACGGGAAATCCCCCCTGTATTTGCGTAATACAGGGCTGCAATATTACGTTAATCGGATAACCTATCCAAAATCCGTTTTAAATATTTTTTCTTGAAAAAATACGCTTTCAACCGGTCAAATACTGCTGGATCATCTGCCGCTGGATTGTATTCCGAAATAACCGGGGAAATTTCAGTATCCAATGCAGCAGCTGCTGTTGCTACCGCCTTCTGTACAGCCCCTATATCCTCTACCCCGATCATTTCATTCAATTCCATCATATCCATCAAAAAATCGGGAGGAAGGCTGAATTTTTCATCCGGGTAAATACTTCCTTTCAGGGTAAGAAAATACTCAATCGTACTCAACTCATTTTGAAATGTGACAAAAGCCTTATTGATGGCAGCCGACTGTTCCATTGCCAGTTCCTTCTCCGCTTCTGTACCCTGCGAAAAGAAATCGGGGTGGTTCAATCGCTGAAGTTCAAAATAACGTTTGGCCAGGGAAGATTTATCAACACTGGGGGCCACCGGCAGTTTAAACAATTCAAAATAATTCATCATGCAAATGTATAGCTGCACATACAGAATATAAAATGTAAATTTGCGGCAAATAGAAAAATTGCATGCTTACATTTGGATTGATCAGGGAAGGAAAAGTTCCAGCAGATAACCGTGTGGCCCTTACGCCAGCCCATTGCAAATGGATGAATAAAACACAACCTGGTGCAACGGTGATCGTACAACATAGCGACAACCGTTGCTTCAGCGACCGTGAATATTCAATGACCGGCACACCAGTTAAGGAAGATATCAGCGAAGCAGATATTTTACTGGGCATTAAAGAAGTGCCTGTTGATATGCTGATCCCAAACAAGACCTATTTATTTTTTTCGCATACGAAGAAGCTACAGCCTTACAACAGAAAATTATTAAAAGAAATCATCCGGAAAAAGATCACGCTGATCGATTATGAATGCCTTGAACATGAAGATGGAAAAAGGATCATTGGGTTTGGCTTTTTTGCAGGCGTCGTTGGAGCCCACAATGGCATGATGGCTTACGGAAAAAAAACGGGCAACTTCCAGCTAGAGCGGGTGAACTCAGGAAAAAATTTCCAGGACCTCATACATACTTACTTCGGATTAAAACTCCCACCCATTAAAATAGCAGTCACTGGTAGCGGACGGGTGGCACATGGAGTTCTAGAAATCATGAACCTGCTAGGCATACACGAAGTAGAACCCGATGAATACATAGAAAAAGAATTTACTTATCCCGTATATGTGCATTTGAAAGGTGCCGACTTGTATGCAAGAAAAGCCGATAAAAAATACCACCGCGAGGATTTTCATCAATCCCCACAAAACTACGATTGCATTTTCAACCAGTATATTCCACACACTGATATTTTAATGAATGGGATTTACTGGGATAAGAATATCCCCCGACTGTTCGAAAATGAAGCGCTTAAAGAACCTTCTTTTCGCATACAAACCATCGCTGATATTACAGATGACATGAATGGTTCAGTCCCCTGCAACCAGGGCGATTCCACCATTGAAGACCCTGTATACGGGATCGATAAATTAACATTACAAAAAACGGCCCCCTACCTGCCGGGATCTGTGGATATCATGGCCGTTGGGAACTTACCCAATGAACTTCCCAGGGATGCTTCCCGATATTTCGGTGAACAATTAATAAAACATGTTTTGAAAGACCTGATAGACGGGAACAGCCAGATTATTGAACGTGCTACCATCGTAAAAGAAGGGAAGCTAACGGAGCATTTTAACTATATGCATGACTACGCTTACGGGAACGACTAATTGTATTTTTTTACAAGTACAGGTAATACGGTTTTAATAACGAAGTAAATTTCGCTGAATAGTTGTTGCCGGTACTGCGAATGCTTATCTCTTCAACTACTGGCGGATGTACCGATTGCTTACCCATCAATAACATGGCCCTGAAATAATGGTGGTATTCGCTCTGCTTTACCAAGACCTGATATATGATACCCAGTCCGGCATTTTTTGCTATTGCTATCGCTTCCTGCAAACGGTGATAAGGCAATAACACTGCCGCATGGCCATTTTCTGAAATCAGCCTGCCAATGCTGTTCATTAATTCCATCAAGGTCAATCCAACTTCATGCATCGCTTTATTTCTGCGTACATCCGGAGACGTAAGGTCTGCTTCAAAAAAAGGCGGGTTAGAAATGATAAAATCAAATGGATGGCCAGGAGAGTAATCAAGGACCGACATATTTATAATTTCCACCTGTTTGTTCCAGGGGGAAGCCACAACATTTTCGGTAGCTTGTATTGCCGCATCCTTATCCAGTTCTATTCCTGTAATTGTAGCAGCCGATTGTTGGGCCAGCATCAGGGAAAGCAAGCCTGTCCCTGCACCGATATCAAGGCAGGAAGAAGCCTGCACCCTGCCAGTACTTAGCAAACTGGCAGCCCAGGCCCCAAACAGAGATGCATCGGTACATACTTTCATCGCACAGCGGTCCTGGTGGATGGTAAACGCTTTGAACTGAAAATAGGTATTGGCCATGGGGTCATAAATACGCCCTACCATTCGGCACGGGCAGAAGGAATCATATCCAATGCAGCAAAATCATTGTTTTGGTATTTATAATACGCAGTGATGGCGATCATGGCAGCATTATCGGTACAGTATTCAAATTTTGGGATAAAAACATTCCAGCCCATTTGTTCGCACATCAATTTTACAGCATTTCGAAGGCCACTGTTTGCACTTACACCACCTGCGATACAAATATCCCTGATCCCGGTTTCCAGCGCCGCCTTTTTCAGTTTATTTAGCAGAATGCTTATGATACGCTGCTGTACGGATGCACAAATATCTGCCAGGTGGTCATTGATAAACTGTTGCCGTTCTTGTGGGGTTGCTGTAAAACTTTCTTTATAAACGTTGGATTTACCGGCATTTTGTAAAAAATAAAGTATGGAAGTTTTTAACCCCGAGAAACTAAAATCGAGCCCTGCGATCATAGGTTCAGGGAATTGATACGCGGTAGGATTCCCCTGTTGAGCATACTTGTCAACCAATGGGCCTCCGGGATATGGAAGCCCCAGCATTTTTGCCGTTTTATCAAATGCCTCCCCTGCTGCATCATCCATTGTTTGTCCTATTACCTTCAAATGCATTGGGGATTCACACAAAACAATCTGCGTGTGTCCGCCACTGACAGTTAAACAAAGAAATGGAAATGCTGGTGCTGGCTGTTCAATCAAATTTGCCAGGACATGTGCCTGCATATGGTGCACTGCAATCAATGGTTTATTGAGTGACAGGGCGAGTGATTTTGCAAATTGTGTACCAACCAGCAAAGCGCCGATAAGGCCGGGCGCCTGTGTAAAAGCTACGGCATCCAGTTCTTGCATGGTACATCCGGCCTTTTTCATTGCCACATCCACCACAGGAACAATATGCTGCATATGAGCACGGCTGGCCAGCTCGGGAACTACGCCCCCGTATTGTTCATGCACTTTTTGAGTTGCGGTAACATTAGAAAGAATGGCACCGTCTTTACATACTGCTGCCGAAGTTTCATCACAGGAAGATTCTATGGCTAAAATGACTGGCAATGAGATAATGTTTGTTTGATAAAAATATTATTTACTCCTGATTGCAACAACAGGATCCAGTTTTGCTGCTCTCGATGCTGGTATGATACCGGCAAGTATACCCACCACAAGGCAAATCAGCACCGTACTCATTAACATGGGAAGGGAAATATATACCGGGAACTCAAGTGGCCCAGAAAGTATGAGTGTGAGGATATACACAAAAAGCAATCCAATTGCTCCTCCGAGTATACAAAGTACAGCTGCTTCCAGCAGGAATTCAAAAAGGATGGTACCTTTCCTGGCACCGATTGCTTTTTTAAGTCCAATCACTGCCGTCCTTTCTTTAACAGTTACAAACATGATATTGGCGATACCAAACATACCTACGATCAGGCTGATGCTTCCGATGATGGCTCCAACAATATTGATGGTTACAAAAGATTGTGAAATAGCTTTACTGAATGCTTCCACACTATTAAGTGAAAAATTATCTTCCTGTGTTGGGCTGATTCTACGGATCTGCCTCATAATACCCTTTAGCTCCTGCAACAATGCCTCTGTGCTTACCCCTTCCTTTCCTTTTGCAATCAATATAGGGTTTGAGAATTCGGGTTCAAATATCTGGCGTGCAAATTTATTGTTGAGCATGATACAATTATCATAATCCCATCCAATAAAATTCTTCCCTTCTTTGCGGATCACACCAATAATGGTTGCACGCTTTCCTTTGATCTCTACCTGCTTGCCCAACGCCCTTTCTGAATTACCAAAAAGGTTAATGGCATTTTCATATCCTATGATACAATTATTGGTTCCGTTAATAAATTCACTGCTCGAAAAAAAACGGCCTGCTTCAAACTCGAGCGGCTGAATGGCAATTTGTTCTTCGTTGATCCCATACACCCTGGCATTCTCGAGCATATCGTTCTTATGGGAAATATTGGCCATCGTTTGAATGAGGAATGTAATTTCGCCTGTAAGGGTAGAACGTTCACGTATAAGCGCAGCTTCCTCTATCTTCATCACCGGCCTTGCCCTCATCTTCCACATGGGTTGGTTGGGGCCGCCGCTATAATCCCATTTATCAATATAAATAGTGTTGCTACCGAGGCTCTTTACTTCATTTTGAATATTCTGTTCGAGGCTATTAACGGTAGCAAGTACACCAATGATGCAGAAAATACCAAAAGCCACTCCTGTTAAGCTCAGGGCTGTTCGCAGTTTATTTACTTTCAGTTCCTGAAAAGTAAGCCTGAGTGAATTGAGCAGGATGTTAAGCGTTTTGCGCATGTCTCAAAATTACCATTCGGTATTGATTGGAACGGAAAAAAATGACAGGTGGATACGAAGAGCAAACAATCATTTACCCCATCCAAACCAATCGTTCCCATTTGCATAGAGCATGAGTGATAATAGTAATACCATACCTACGATCTGCGCATACTCCAGGAATTTATCGCTTGGTTTTCTGCCTGTAATCATTTCAATCAACGTAAATAACACGTGCCCGCCATCAAGTGCAGGGATGGGGAGGAGGTTCATAAAAGCCAGTACGATGGAGAAAAATGCAGTGATCGTCCAGAAATGTTCCCAATCCCATTGAGTGCCTGAGAAAACCGACCCCATTGCTTTGAAACCACCAACACCTTTATAGGCTTCTGTTTTGGGTGAAAGGATAAGTTTAAACTGGTCGATATACCATTTTAGTTTTTCCCCGGCCATTTTAACACCTGCAGGAAAAGCTTCAAAGAACCCATATTTTTTTACTTCATATTTCAACACCCCGGCACTGTCGAGGGATTCAAATTTACCTATGTATTTCATTTCTGGTACAACGCCGTTGCTATCTAGTTTCCACAATGCATTAAACTGCGCTTCCCCACGTTGAACCGTAACTGTTACCGACTGGTTCTTTTTTTTCTGAAGTAATTTAATCACATCGCCAAAATATGGAGATGCAACAGAATCTACCATGACTACCCTGTCCCATCTTTTAATGACCGGGTTTACCCCTGATTTTTCTCCTATGTCATTTCCAACCCAAAAAGGGTAACGTATGCTTAACAATGGGATATCCCTTCTTCTTTTCTCAACCAGTTTACCAATGAGGTTCGTGGGTAATTTTATCAATTGATCTTTGCCATCACGCTTCACTGTTACCTGTTCGGCTAAAATCATTTGTGGCACCACATCGAAGTAATTTTCAATGGGCTTGTCTCCTACTTTAGTTACTATGTCCCCATCTTTAAAGCCCAGGTTGAGCATGAGGCTGTCTTCAACTG
The DNA here is from genome assembly GCA_052035835.1 of Bacteroidota bacterium. Classification (GTDB taxonomy): domain Bacteria; phylum Bacteroidota; class Bacteroidia; order Chitinophagales; family Chitinophagaceae; genus Ferruginibacter. Next base: position 5,917 of record JBPOHG010000223.1, read on the forward strand.
CAACTCCATACTTCAGTGAATTGTTTTGTATTTTCTTTTCGCCCCATACCATCAGGATCATCGCATAAATAATAAAGGCCAGCAGGATATTTACCGTTACACCGCCGATCATAATGATCAGCCTTTGCCAGGCC
>JBPOHG010000017.1:0-8317 GCA_052035835.1 Bacteroidota bacterium
ACAGCAATCCATTGGGCAGCAGCGCTTCAATTGTGCATTGTATTAAAAGGGCGTTTTACCGCCATTGTTACCCCCGGCCAAAAAGTTTACTTCAATCCAACCGGAAATGCAGGAATGGCTAAAGCCGGCATGGGGGATGTGCTGAGCGGGATCATTACAGGTTTAATGTCAAGAGGCGTAGCAATACCCGGCGCTGCTATGCTGGGCGTGTATATACATGGCCTTGCAGGAGATATGGCGGCAGAAAGGTTTGGATGGGAAGCAATGCAGGCATCGGATGTAGTGGCATTGATGGGGGAAGCCTGGAAGCAAGCAGGCGTTTCTTAAAGTGAAATCATTTACTAATGCAAAGTAAAAACCAATCGCTGAACTCAACACCTACACCTGATTAATAATGTAAGCCCCCCTTATACTTATTGCCTTGACTGTTCTTTCGCTTTACCGGCAAAAAATTTAACCAGTACCATGCCGGCAAAAAAACCACCTATATGTGCTGCATAAGCAACACCACCGCCCGTACTTCCCAGGGACCCCCATCCGCTGAATAACTGCAGGGCAATCCACAAACCTAGCGTGATAAAAGCAGGCACTGTGATTATAAATGCCAGCGCAAGCACCCGTACTTCATTTTTGGGAAACAAAATAAGGTAACCACCCAGCACACCCGAAATGGCTCCCGACGCACCCAGGCTTGGTACGAACATATCGTTCCCCATAACTGCACTAATCAATACATGGCATAAAGAGGCGATGATACCGCATACCAGGTAAAAAGCAAGGTATTTGCCATGCCCCATCCGGTTTTCGAGGTTGTCGCCAAAAACCCATAGATAAAGCATATTGCCCCCAAGATGCGCTAAACTGCCATGCATAAACATAGAGGTAAGCAAGGTAGCATGCACCGGAATCGGCGTAACGCCCATTCCCTCAAAAGTTACATCTGAACCTGATACAATTTCACCGGGAACAGTGGCATAACTGAGCAAAAAATTCATATCCCTGCCCATTTGCTGAAGGAATACAAAAACAAGAATATTGGCAGCAATCAGTATATAATTAACATAAGGAGTGATTGTCCTGTCTGAATTATTGTCTCCGATGGGTAACATAAGCGGTTCTTTTTAAACTGGATTTCTATCGTTCTAAAGGCAGAAAGCGATCCCCGTGTTTTATCCAAATTAGTATTATTTGATGTATCTCAGCATCTTATTATGCCATTTTCCTGATTTTTGGCTGTTTTACCCTATTTTTGCCGACCAAAAAACCGCTTAACACATATTATGGAAAATTTGATTTACGTCGTTCCGGCAATGGGTTTACTTGGCCTGTTGTACACTTTCGTAAAATTCATGTGGGTATCAAAGCAAGATGCAGGTACGCCACGCATGAAGGAAATCAGTAATTATATCGCCGAAGGCGCCATGGCATTTTTGAAAGCCGAATGGAAAATCCTGGGATATTTCGTGGTAATTGTAGGCTTGTTGCTGGCAGTTATGGCCAATGCAAATCCGCATTCTCACTGGAGTATTTCTATTGCCTTTGTTATTGGTGCAGTTTTAAGTGCAACAGCCGGTTATATTGGTATGAAAGCGGCTACCAAAGCCAATGTGCGTACAGCGCAGGCAGCCCGTACAAGCCTCAGTAAAGCATTGAACGTTTCATTCACAGGCGGAGCGGTAATGGGGGTAGGTGTGGCTGGTTTGGCAGTATTTGGATTAGGAGGCTTATATATTATTTTAAAATACATTTTCGCTCCGGATGCCGGGATCAATTCAGCAGAAATGGTGCGTACCATTGAAGTACTTACCGGCTTTTCCCTGGGAGCCGAGTCGATCGCATTGTTTGCCCGCGTAGGTGGAGGTATTTATACCAAGGCTGCCGACGTTGGGGCCGACCTCGTAGGTAAAGTAGAAGCCGGTATCCCTGAAGATGATCCACGTAACCCTGCTACAATTGCCGATAACGTGGGTGACAACGTAGGTGACGTTGCCGGTATGGGTGCCGATTTATTCGGTTCTTATGTTGCTACTGTGTTGGCTACCATCGTACTTGGCCAACAAACAGAAGTAGTGGGTACTGATACATTGGGTGGCTTCTCGCCCATCGTTCTTCCCATGTTGATTGCCGGCGTTGGTATCCCTTTTTCTATTATTGGAACCTGGTTTGTTCGCATTGGCGAAAACGCAGGAATCAATACGGCTACCGTTCAAAAGGCATTGAATATGGGTAACTGGGGATCAATGATCCTTACTGCCATTGTTTCTGCAGCACTGGTACAATGGTTACTTCCCGAACAAATGATTCTCCGCGGGCATACTTTCACCAAAATGGGTGTCATGGGTGCTATTGGAGTTGGTTTACTTGTAGGTGCATTAATGAGTATCATAACAGAATACTATACGGCGATGGGTAAACGCCCGGTTATGAGTATCATTCGCCAGTCTTCTACCGGCCATGCTACCAATGTTATTGGTGGATTGGCAGTAGGTATGGAATCTACTTTCCTTCCTATTATCGTGCTGGCAGGTGGTATCTGGGGATCTTATGAGTGTGCCGGTTTATACGGTGTGGCCATCGCTGCTGCCGGAATGATGGCCACTACTGCTATGCAATTGGCCATAGATGCATTCGGACCAATTGCCGATAATGCAGGCGGTATTGCAGAAATGAGCGAACTCCCCTCTGATGTACGTGAAAAAACCGACGTCCTCGATGCGGTTGGTAACACAACAGCAGCAACCGGAAAAGGTTTTGCAATCGCTTCTGCAGCGCTTACTGCGCTTGCCCTCTTCGCAGCTTTTGTTGGTGTTGCGGGCATTACCGGTATTGATATTTACAAAGCAAATGTATTGGCCTGCTTATTTGTAGGTGCAATGGTTCCTTTCATATTCTCTTCACTGGCCATCAGGGCAGTGGGAGAAGCTGCCATGGCAATGGTGGAAGAAGTTCGTCGCCAGTTTCGTACCATCCCAGGAATTATGGAAGGTACTGGAAAGCCAGAATACGATAAGTGTGTGGCTATTTCAACGCAGGCATCAATCAAAAAAATGATGTTGCCAGGTGCGATTGCGATCGTTTCCCCACTGATCATAGGATTTATGCCCGGACTGGGTGCTGAAGCGCTTGGTGGATTCCTGGCCGGTGCCACTGTTAGTGGTGTACTGATGGGTATGTTCCAGAACAATGCCGGCGGTGCCTGGGACAATGCCAAAAAATCTTTTGAAAAAGGAGTGGAAATCAACGGCCAGGTATATTACAAAAAATCAGATCCGCACAAAGCTTCTGTAACGGGAGATACAGTAGGCGACCCATTCAAAGATACCTCAGGCCCCTCTATGAATATCCTGATTAAACTGATGAGCATCGTATCACTGGTTATCGCCCCAACATTAGCCGAAATGAGTGGAAGCAGTTCACACGAAGCCGGACCAGTTAAAAAAGAACAGAGAATCGAAAAGAAGTTCCAAATGAGCAATGATGATATGAATGTAGCAGATACGGAAGTTGCAGGCAAGGAACTCATTCAGCAGTTATCAAACGACCAATTGATTGACGAAAAAGCGTTTACCCTTGCTGTTAAGGATAACCAACTTATAATCAACGGAAACGAACAAACGAAAGCTGTCAACGATAAATACCGTTTACTCATAGACGCTTTCAAAGGAAACAGTTTCAAAATGTCGGTAACGGCGAATTAACCGATATCAATTTATTAATATATGAAAGCCGGTTTTAGTAACCGGCTTTTTTATTTTGGGCAAAACCACCCTATTATACCGTATTATCCGAAGCATTGGCCTATTTGCTTGTACTTTTGGAATAGAATTTGTAATATTACCATTGCTTTACCAAACATAGTGAACCACGTTCCTACACTTGTTCCTTTTCCTATAAAAAATCAATAGGACCCTAATATCCCATAAGCCGCTTCTTAGTACCTATTAAAATTAGTAAACCATAAATACGCCTGGTATTAAACTATTTATAACCATATGGTTAATAGTTGTATCGCTGACTGTAACTGCACAAACAACTGATTTCACCTTTACTGGAACCAGCTCTGTTTATTGCGCACCAGCAACTGTACAATTTTCCCATCATTCTTCGGGTAACCCTAAAGGATACCTTTGGGATTTTGGGAATGGCAACAGGAGCAATCTTCCCAATCCTGAGATTGTTTTCCCCAACCCGGGGAATTATACTGTAAGGCTTATTGCAGTATATGAAAATAGTACAGCAGAAAAAACCCATACCATTACCATCAGGCCTTCTGTGCTGGCGCACTTCTCTAACGACAGGGATGAAGTATGCCTCCCTACAAGGATTGGGTTCAATGCAACCGCGAGTTCCTCAATTGTTAATTACGAATGGAATTTCGGTGATGCGTCACCGTTAGAATCAACCACCAGCAATTCCATCTCTCATCATTATGATTCATTCGGTGAGTATACCGCCACCCTCAAATCCTACAACAGTTTTGGCTGTTATGCTACTTATAGTAAACAAATAAGGGTAGTTCAACCGCAGATCAGCGGGTCATTGAGCGATCCTACGGGTTGTGTACCTGCTACCAATAGCTTCAATGTGAACGTTGGTATCCCTTCAGGAAGCACCGTAACACAGTATACCTGGGATTTTGGGGATGGCACAAGTATCAACACAACATCAGCCAGTACTACACATGCTTACGCCAATCCGGGCAATTACCAACCTGTACTCACGATTCAAACAAATGACGGTTGCAGCAATAGCTTTGCTTTTGATTCGGTAAAGTATGGTACGCCCCCCACCAACGTGATAGCCTACCCTGTAATACCGGTATTTTGCGGATCTGAAGCCGGACAATTCATTGCACATGCTACCAATGCAGATAGTTACGATTGGAACTTTGGCGGATCGGGGGTAATAACGGTAAGGGACACCTTCATTGAACATAAATTCTCCTCATTGGGTATCAAAACAGTTTCTGTTACCCCGAAATATAACAATTGCCCGGGCCCCACCATTACCATGCAGGTGGAAGTCATAGGAGTAATTGCTGGTTTTACATACAGGAATACCTGCGAAGACAAAAAGACATTTAGTTTTACTAATACAAGCGATGGGAACCTGTCTTCTATCTTATGGAGGTTTGGCGACCAAACGCCCACTGTTACACAACGAGACCCTGTTCATACATTTCCTACGTCGGGCGTATTTCGTACCAAATTGTTGGTAGAAGACAATATCACCGGTTGTGTTGATTCTGCCTTTGCAAGGATATTTACTGCTAACCCGGTACTGGTAAATCCCGACCATTCCATTTGTATTAATACCGAATCGAGGTTCAGGTTAACCAACAATTACCAGAACAACGCAGCCACTTACGAATGGAATGTAATTGGGAATCAATTGGCAACTGCAGGTGAAACGGATATTCGTGTACTGGCAGATTCACTGGGGCACTTCAATGATAATTTGGTATCGATTAATAACGGTAACGCCTACTGTCCTGATACTATTCATCTCGATCACCCCATCACAGTACGTGGCCCAAAACTTGACTTTGAGTCGCCGGTAAGCCTCTGTTTAAACACGCCTTTAAGGGTGAGAAATTTATCGCAACCCTACCTTGCTACAGACAGTATTGTAAGCTGGCAATGGAATTTCGGAAGGGCTGATGCAAACTTCAATGGTTTTGAACCTGCACCTTATCAATACCCCGTACACAAGAACTACAATATCAAACTCACAGCGATTGATAAATTTTCTTGTAAAGACAGCCTGGTTAAACCTATAGCAGTAAGGCCAATGCCTTTCCTGTGGATCATTCCAAGGATTGATACACTTTGCCTGGGCCAGCAGGATTCTGTTATTGCATATACAAGTGACGAGGTATTATGGACCCCCTCTGTTGCGGGCCCGGCATTTTGTAACACATGCGATTCAACATTTGTAAGGCCAACGGAAACTACCCGCTATCGCGTTACCTCCACCAACAGTTTTGGATGCAGTGTAAGTGATAGTACCCTCTTTAAAGTGTATAAACCCTTTGATGCTGTGCCATTGACTCCGTTCACATCTGTTTGTGAGGGAGAATCTGTTAGGCTTCAAATTGAACCAAGGGATAAAAAAATCATCTGGACACCATCGGCCGGTTTATCCAATGCCCGCATCCATAACCCGGTAGCGAGGCCCGATAGAACCACCATTTTCACTGCTCAACTATCAGATTCAGTAGGTTGTTTTAACAGTGAAACCGATGTAAAAGTGGTTATAAATCCAACACCTGTTGTGAATGCAGGCCCAGATCAGCAGTATGCATACCATACCAATTTTACGATCACTCCAGCTTATAGCGCTAATGTGGTAAGGTTTGAATGGTCCCCTGCCGATTCCCTCAGTTGCAGCCATTGCCCGAACCCCAGCAGTATTGCTACCCGTTTGAAAACTTACCATATCACCGTTACTTCCGACAGCGGATGTGTATCTACCGACCAGCTAACCATCGCAGTTCAGTGCAAAGACGCATATATCCTGATGCCCTCCGCCTTTACACCAGATAACAATGGCGTAAATGACCGGTATTACCCCATTACCAGGGGCATACAGCAGATCAAACGATTCTCGCTATTTAACCGGATGGGGCAATTGCTATATACATTTGAAAATTTCGTTCCCAATAAAACCAAACTCGGCTGGGATGGCCGTTTCAGGAGTATTGAACAGCCCGCTGGCACTTATGTTTATACCCTGGAAGCTGTTTGTGAAACCGGTCAAGCCATCTCTAAAAAAGGCAGCTTTATCCTTATCCGCTGATCGCTAACCCTGTTATCACTTTCACAAAAAATGGCTGAATATTTTTCATTTACGAACTTTTTCTTACATTGCGTACGAAACAAATCGTAATATGACCAGGAATAAGCTTCAGAAGCCAACAGAGAGTGAATTGGAAATCCTCTCCATCCTCTGGGATAAGCAATCTGCCACCGTAAGAACCGTGCATGAAGAATTGCTAAAAACAAAGGATGCTGGCTATACCACTACCCTCAAACTCATGCAGATCATGTATGAAAAGAATTTTGTGGAAAGGGACGACAGCAGCAAAACACATGTGTACAGGCCAGCCATTACCAAAGAAAAAACACAGGAGCAATTTTTAAACAGGATGATCAACAGCCTGTACGCCGGATCTTCAACCGATTTGGTGTTACAGGCTCTCGGCCACCACAATGCCAGTTCAGATGAATTGGATAAAATTCAGCAACTGATCACAGCATTGAAAATGAAAAAATGATAACCCGATACTGATGGTACCGTTTATCAACAGCTTCTGCTTAACGTTAATGCATAGCCTCTGGCAGGCTTTGCTGCTATGGGGTTTGTACAAAGGCTTCAGGCTGTTGTACAGCAAACAATCACCTGGATTTTACCGGAACCTGTTGTTTGTAACCCTGGCCTCGCAATTCGTAATATCAATTTTTAGTTTTATTATTATTTACACCGGCTCCTATTCTGAAACCGGCCTTACCACTTCGCCAGGCTATACTAACCTGTATGAATATACGCCATTATTACAAAAATTGGCTCCCTGGATTTTCAGTATATATTGTATAGCCGTGCTGTATAAAAGCGGCCAGGTATACTTAAACTGGAAGTTTTTCAGGAAACATTGTTTAGCCGAAATAATGAAGCCTTCCCCCGAAATAAAAGTATTCACTGCCCTTCGAGCCATGGAATTCGGGATTGGCAAAAAAGTGAGTATTTGGTATAGCAACAGTATTCAAAGCCCGCTTACATTTGGTTTTCTGAAACCTGTTATTTTGTTGCCGGTTGCGTTGGTAAACAACCTCAGCACAAAGGAAACAGAAGCGCTGATACTTCATGAACTTACCCATATCAAAAACAACGACTACCTGCTCAACTGGCTCCTGATTTTTAGCGACCATGCATATTTCTTCAATCCATTTATGTCTATCATCTGCCGAGAAATCAGTGTGCAAAGAGAATTGCAATGCGATGTTCAGGTATTGAGGTTTTATAGTGATCAGCTGGCATATGCAGATACATTGCTGAAAACTGCCAGGTTTGCATCGCAACCTTTGGTATTTCAGATGGCAGCAACCGGCCGAAGCCAGGAACTGCTCCGCCGTATTCGCTTTTTTACCGGCAGCAACCTTGAGTTCAGGACTAACAAAAAAGCAGGTTTTACAAGTGTTTTCCTACTCATGGCTGTTGTTGTATTCACCCTTATTGGGGCAGTTACTTTCCGTCAATCACCACTCATCAACACCAGCTCTACTGTACAGTTACCCGTTAACGTAAGTAGTGCAACCCC
>JBPOHG010000264.1:0-14585 GCA_052035835.1 Bacteroidota bacterium
GTATATGATTAATGAATAAAATAATGCGGTAATAAATAATAGAGCTTACCTACTTTGAAACTATATTAATTCACAGACAACTTATAATTCAGTTTCCTGTATTGCTGAGGATTCATTTCATACTTCATCCTGAAAGCCGTTGAAAAATAAGCTGTACTGGCAAACCCTGATGCATAAGCGATATCTGAAATGGGCATCCTGCTGTTTTTTAATAACATTTCGCTGTGCTTTAGCCTGATGTTCTGTAAATACTGATGGGGCGAGTAGGACGTAATTCGTTTAAAAATACGGCTGAAATGGAAAGGGCTTATAAAACTATTTGCTGCAACTTCCTGTAATGAGATGTCTTTACAGAAATACCTGTTCATATACTCCTTCGCCAATTCTACTGCTGGCAAACGGTTAATCTTTAATAATGCGGCGACATCATCTTCTATTGAATAATTGGAAACTACATGAATGATTAAATTGAAAAACTCCATTACCATATTATCCATTTCCAGTTTACCCGCCTCATTTATCTTACTGGTAATCTGGTAATGCAGGTAATCAATATCAGGGTTTGATTTTAGCACAACAGAAAGCAAATCCTTATTAGAGAAGAAAAGTACAGGGCTGATATTCATTTCAGATAAAGATTGCCTGTAAAACTCATCCGTAAAATTAATTATTGTGCACTCTCCTGCTGATGGCCGCAACCTGTATTCGCAATCGGGTTTCTCGAGTAATAAATACCCAGAATACATTTCATGCTTTTTAGAAGAAAAATCCGACAGATAATGACCGCTTTTAACATACATTACGCATAAGCAATCATTGTAACCAGGCATATTTTGCTTATCCGAAATCAAATCATAACTCCAATACTTAACCTGATAAAAATCGGAAGTAAATAAGTTTTTTGAAATCAACTTTTCACTTAAGTAATTATTTCCAAATACCTGATGTTGCGACATAGCACTTCTTAATTATGCTGAAGCAAAAGTAGGGTTTCAAACAATCAACTACTAACCATTTAAAAAAAGAGCAAGATTTTGAAAATCGGAACTTTTTAACACTGCTACTTTTGATTTCTTATTCCTTGCTCATGAACCGAAAAACAGGTGGTTTCATCCTTGCAGCAATGCACTTAATTTTAAGCACCTGCCTGCTGGCATGTTATGTAAAGGATACAAAACTTAATAACAATATGACAAATTCTGACAGCCAGGCGTTGAGTGCCTTGAATGCCCAGTTTATTAAAAATTTTATCACCCAGGATGTAACCTCACACAACAAGATCATACATGAGGATTTTGTATGCATTGAAGGCAATGGCAGTATCATCTCACGGGATACCTATTTAAAGAACTGGGCAACAGATTATGAAAACAGTGGTTGCATTTCATTTACGTATGAAGATGAATGTATTCGCATCTTTAATGACATTGCGCTCGTACGAAGTAAAACCACGGCTATCAGAAAAGTGGATGGGAAATTGTTAACCGGGCACACCATTTACACAGATACATATAAAAAAGAGAATGCTGGTTGGAAATGCATACAGGTACAAATAACGCCATTGAGATAAATTAAACAGCCTGTTTCCCTGCTAATATGAGAGCTGCGAATCAACATGATGAAAAAAAATGAAACCGGAGGCCTTTATGGAGTTAACCAATAATGATTGCAATAGCATTTAAGGGATTTTTACCTGCAATGTATTCAACCACTGCTTTCAGGCACATTCATTTCTCCCATGCAAAAAAATTAAGTCCTAATTTCCCGATTGGTACCCTTAGCTCTAAGTGAGAATAGATCTTATGAAATTTGGTATGCAATATGGCATTGATATTTGTTCCTCTAAGGCTGATATCCTGCCTGTGAAAAAGACTATCCAGTTGCTGCATATCACAGGTACCGGTATTAAACTGTTTGGCATACAACATGTGTTATTTTGAATTCAACCATTGTACATAGGAAGCAGCAACGCCTTTCCATTCTACTTCCAATGGAGAAGCACCACTATGTATACTTATTTTATTACTTACTTCAATACCCGACAAATTACCACCAATGGAGATCTTATCTGCAATTATGGGGATGGGATTGCCAGAGATTTCCAGTTCTGTGCTGTTTTTTAAGCCAAAATCCTGGTAGTGCATATATTTATCAAATGACAAATAAAGATGGTTCTTGGTTTCACCATTTACAACCCCCAATACATCTCCGGCAAATCCGGGGCCGATAGTAATAGTAGATTGATGCGTCTTTAGATCCAATTCAAAAGTACCACTAATGGTTGCCCCAGCTTCAATCGCAACTTTATTACAATCTACCTTGAGTGCAACAGACATTATTTCGGCCTGAATGTTTAGTCCAGTCGGGCAATCGATTTTCCAATTTCGTTCGCTTTGAATAAGCCTCAAAATATGGTTTGGATCATATCTTTCGACACACTTGGGCAAGAAGCTATTGATTTCTGAAGTGTAAAATTGCATGCCCGTACTCAGGTAAGCAAAATAGCCCGCGATGGTATTATACACCATCATTTGATTGCCAGGGCTTGGGTCTAACTCAGCGATTGCAACCATTTCGTTCAGGTAATCCTTCCAACGCTGCTGACCTACTTCGTAATGATTTGATACCATATCACCGATCTGGCTAAGCAGGGCATCGGCTATGGGCCGTAATGATTCTTCACAACATTTTACAGCATATGCTTCCTGTAATTCAATGCTGCTACCCTGAGGTGCTTCTGAGCACCTGATCCTGTTCAGTTGTGCAGTACCAATTGCAATAATTTCTTGTAAGGCGTTAAAATCCTGATCCGAAAAATTATGTAAATACTCCGGGGTGAATTCATCATCCAAATAATGGAGCATTGCTTTTACTTGCTCATGATAAATACCTGGCATTTCATCGGCATATTGGCCATAGTTTGCCGATACCTGAAGGGCTTTTTGCATCCAAAATTGCTGTTCTGCCTGATAACTCGCCGCCATTTGAGCATAATCATGCAGATTCATATTCACGGCTTTTACAGAAAGAGGGAATTCAGGCAGCTTAAATTTATTTTGAGTAATCACAGACAAGTAATCAATATTGGGAAGCCCCTTCATAGCCCTGGCTTTTTTGGCGATATCCCGTAGATTAAATTTTTTGCCCATTCGTTTATCCATTCCCAATGCGCTGCTCCTGAGTGTGGCACACCCCTCCCTCTCAAAAAAACACATCGCTTTGTCGAACTCATTATTGAAATAATGAATCATCCCCATACTATGATTGGCCTCAACATGCATTGAATCTATGTCAAGGCATTTTTGAAAGTACTCCTTTGCCCGGTTCAAATCACCAAGCCCAAAAAAACTCTGTCCAATATTGCCGAGTAAGGACACACTCCTTGGATACTTTTCTAAAGCAAATTGCAAACAGGGAATTGCTTTTTGTTGTGCCCCAACCATATTATAAATGGCGCCCAAATTGTTAAGCAGGTTCCCCGACTCGGGATTCTTTTTGGTAAGCATCATCATCATCAACATACCCTTCTGTGGGTCACGGTTGTAAAACTCCATAATGGCTTCCGGGTGGAGGTTTTCTTCCGGTATAGACTCAACTTTTATTTGCACTTCATCTACTTTTGCCGGGGGGATCGTTTGCTTTACTTCTTTAATTGATGTTTCCAGCCTGGTTACAAATTCAGCCCTGGTAAGCGGCTTCACTGGTATCATGGCCAGTTTTTGAACTTGCAGTACAGGCTTTTCAATTTTACTATCAGGCAACGGAATACTGTTGAGTAATTGTTGAGTGGCAAACTTTTCATTGCCTGCAATACTTTGTTGAACCATTTTCTTTTTATAAGCTTCCAGTTCTGCCGGGCTCATTGTTGAATGAGCATTCACGTTCTTTACTGTTGACTTTTTCTGAGCATAAGTTGAAAAGCTAAGAGCCACAAGAACAAACATTACAAAATACTTCATGTGCAAAATTTTATTTCGCTAAAGTATAGCTGAACAAAAAATTAACACCCGGTTTACCGAATAGATTGCTATAAATGCAGGATGAATTGTTCAAAAATTGTTTTTAGTTCTTTACCATAAAATATCAATCCCTCTTAATTACCATTGAAACGACACAGGCAATATGCTCATTCGTTTTATAAAGCAAGGTTTTAAATCCATTTATTTTGCTCACAGGTAAACAGGACTTCACCCGACCCTGGTAGATGAACATCTAGACAAAAAACTAGGCAATGAAAAAATCGGCAACAAAATCATCCAATATGCCATCCAGTGTACCAGCAAAAATCGCTACTGATTATTGAAAATAGTATAAAAGGAAAAACATACAACGATGAACCCACTTTCAATGATTTCTTCCAATGAAATGTCCACTACTGTTGAAGAAACAATTCTGCCCATCAAATTCAAAACTGCTGGAGCTGGGTGCTAGCAAAAAGAAAATGGACAAACCGAATCATTGTCGATTTGTCCATTTCAGTGCCCAGGACTGGATTCGAACCAGCACATCCTTGCGAACGCTGCGACCTGAACACAGTGCGTCTACCAATTTCGCCACCTGGGCAGATAAGTTATTCAGATAACTTTTTCAGGAGTGCAAATATAGGACAAGAATTGTTTTAAAAAATCAATTTTTGGGCTTTTTAAGCTACACGGCTACATTAAAATCACGGAGCGCATCATTCAAACTCGTTTTAAGATCTGTGCTGGGCTTGCGTTTGCCAATAATGAGTGCACAACTAACATTGTATGAACCTGCAGGAAAATCCTTGCTGTAACTGCCCGGTATCACGACACTTCTTTCGGGCACATATCCCCTGGTTTCGATAGGGCTATCCCCACTCACATCTATAATTTTGGTTGACTGTGTAAGCACTACGTTTGCGCCTAATACTGCCTCCTTACCTACTCGTACTCCTTCCACCACAATACAACGGCTTCCAATAAAACAACCGTCTTCAATAATGACCGGACTGGCCTGCAGTGGTTCGAGCACACCGCCAATCCCTACCCCGCCACTCAGGTGAACATGCTTTCCTATTTGAGCACAACTCCCTACCGTGGCCCAGGTATCCACCATTGTACCCTCATCTACATAAGCACCAATATTTACATAAGAAGGCATCAACACTACATTCTTAGCCAGGTAAGCCCCATAGCGGGCTACGGCATGCGGAACGGCCCTTACCCCCAATTCCTTATAATTAGATTTGAGTTTCATTTTATCATAGAATTCAAAGGGGGGAAGGGTGTAAGTTTCCATTTGCTGTATCCCGAAATATAATAATATAGCCTGTTTAACCCACTCATTCACCTGCCACCCCTGTTTCCCATCTTTACTCACAGGCTCGGCTGTACGAAGCCGGCCTTTGTCTACTTCTTCTATGACAGCCCTAACTGCATCCGAATATATTGTTTCTTTAAGCAGGTCGCGGTTCATCCATGCCGATTCCACCAGGTTTCTGAGTTCCATATTCTTTTCTTTTTAACAAAGGTAACTTCATTTTAATTTACCCGGATTTTTTCAGCAGAAGTTCACCAAATAACGCAGCGCCGCGTATCGAATCTTTTTAACTTTGTACCATTGCAAAAAATCCTGATCATACAAACTGCCTTTATTGGCGATGTGGTACTTGCCACGGCACTCGTTGAAAAAATCCTGGAAGCCCTGCCGGGTGCCTCCATTGATTTCCTGGTGAGAAAAGGAAATGAAAGCCTGCTGGAAAACAACCCCGGCATAAGGCAGGTCTTAATTTGGAATAAAAAGCAGTCGAAGACCAGGCACTTGTTTACATTATTAAGCCTGATCAGGAATGAACACTATGAAAAAGTAATCAACCTTCAGCGCTATTTTTCCACCGGGATGCTAACGGCATTTTCAGGTGCAAAAGAGACAATCGGTTTCAACAAAAACCCACTGAGTTTCCTCTTCAGTAAAAAAATACCACATGATTTTGATATAGACCATCCAAGGCATGAAATAGAAAAAAACAACGGCCTGGTTCAACATTTTACCAATGAAAAAATATTTCGGCCCGCCTTGTATCCATCAGCATCCGATTACGATACCATACAACCTTATACCGGCAGCAAGTATGTAACCATGACTCCATCGAGTGTTTGGTTTACCAAGCAATACCCGGCAGCAAAATGGATCGACCTCATCAAAGCTATCCCGGCACATGTAAACATTTACCTGTTGGGCGGGAAAGAAAACATAGGCGACTGTGACCAAATCATTCAAAAATCTGCACATACTTCTATATCAAACCTGGCAGGCAAACTCAGCTTTCTTCAATCGGCTGCGCTGATGGAGACGGCGGCGATGAATTATGTGAATGACAGCGCCCCCCTGCATTTTGCTTCTGCCATGAATGCTCCGGTAACAGCTATATTTTGTTCCACCATCCCGGGGTTTGGATATACCCCATTGTCGGATATATCTCATATTGTGGAAACCTCAGAAAAACTTCCTTGCAGGCCCTGTGGCCTTCATGGGAAAAAAGCATGCCCCGAAGGCCATTTTAAATGTGGATTTACCATTAAAAATGAACAACTGCTCGAAAAACTTGTACTATAATTATGCAATTTGACGACGATATTCAAGCATGCCTGAAAACCCTTAAAGAAGGGGGCATCATTTTATACCCTACCGATACCATTTGGGGAATAGGCTGTGATGCTACGAATGAAAAAGCGGTTGCAAAAATTTATGCGCTCAAAAACCGCAATGAAGAAAAAAGCATGATCATCCTATTGGCAGAGGAAGAAGATATTGCATTGTACACAAAACAGGAGAACCTGCAGGTATACGATTATATCAAAGGGATCACCAAACCTGCCACGATCATATACCAGGATGCAAAAAACCTGGCCCCTAATCTCATTAATAAAGATGGCAGTGTTGGTATCAGGGTAGTTAAAGACCGGTTTTGCCGGGAATTAATAAGGCAGTTTGGCAAACCCATCGTTTCAACCTCATCTAACGTTTCGGGATACCCGCCGCCCGCTATTTTCAACGACATTGATGTGAAAATTAAAGATGGCGTAGATTATGTTGTACAACACCGCCAGGATGACCAGGAGCCAGGGGTACCCAGTACGGTGATCAGCTTAAAAACTGATGGCAGCTTTGTTGTCATCCGGCCCTGACAAGCATCAAAAAAGGACTGAGCGTAAGCCCAATCCTTTTCCATAAACCCGCCAAACGCTGAAGTATTTATTTACAAACGGAGGCCAAGGCCTATATGCACGGTCTGGCTTTTCCATTTATCCTGGTTATCGATGTCATTTAATTCCGACACCCCCACGACGTATCTGCCATATATTTTGAGCCTTGATACTGAAACCTGCAACCCGCCCACAACACTAAAGTCACCATCCTTAAATGCATCTTTACCATTATTGATCAGAGAAATATTGTTATTGATGAGTATCCCATATTGCGGGCCGAATTGAAACGCAACAGATTTATTGGGCTTAAAATTGAGTAACAGGGGAATATTAATATAACTGAATTTAATTTTTGGCACTTGTTGAAATTGGTATATTTCCGAAAAGTTCTTTCCTGTATCCAGTTTAATTTCACTGAAATAAACCTCTGGCTGTATACTGAATTTTGAATTGAGCCCTATTTCTGCAAAAGCACCAGCATGATATCCATATGCAAATTCATCATTGAAAGACTTACCACTTACTTTATGAATATCAGCGCCGGCTTTTAACCCGAATTGTAGTGTTTGAGCCATCATGCTCCCTGAAACAAAAATGGCCATGAGAATAAAGAAAAACTTTTTTTGCATAAAAGAATTTTAATGAATTACTCAATCAATGTGCCAAAAGGCCATAAGGCTGTTAAGAATAAAACAAAAATAAATGATCGAAATGCTAAAAAGCGCAACTGGCAGTTAAGGAATAGATCAATGAAAAACGGTTGCCTGTAGTTTCAGGAAAATAATAATCGATATAAAGTTGCGGCGCAAAATTAAACCTGCCGATATCATACCCGGCATCCAGCATGATCGCCAACGATTGTATCCTGAAAGGCTCTTTGGTGGTACCATCGCCATACGCAGCTTTCAGCAATTTTTGCACGATTGGCCTTCGGGCTAAAATACTATTGGAATGTGTAATATTGAATTGCTGGTTACTGATATTGAGCAAAACGGAAGGCTGAATCGTAACCCCATCTCCTTTTTTAAATACATTGTAGTATTGCCACTTGTGTGAGGCTGAAAGCGTGATAGAAAAATTCCTGAGTTTGGTTACTATCGTATCTGTTATTCGTACTGATCGAGGCGGTGAAGGAGGTTCGGGTGTGAAAATAAACGTAGAGTCATAGTAATCGGTAAACTTACCGCTGGCATAACCCAATGCTACACCAGGCCGCCACCATAACTTATTAAAAACGATATTCCCATAAAAGTCGTTCTTAAAAGGGTTTACATTAAAACTTGTAGGCGCCCCATCAATGAACCTTGTATATGAAATGCCGGCTGTTATTTTTTTTCCCAGGTAATTGTAAGATGGGTTGATTGCATATTGATACATTTTCAACTGCCCCCCATCATTTGCAAAAAAGCCATTCACCGATACAGCAACACCAGATTTATGAAAATATCCTGCCGAAGCAGTATAGAAAATTTTCTTCGTTTCGGCCTGGCCTGCATTGAGGGAATTATTCTTTAAACTGAAAACCCCGTTGCTAAACCCCACATTGATATCTGCATAACTTACGGGTTCGTCTTCCAGCATTTTGAGAAAAGCATCATTTTTCAACATCGAATCCAATAAAGCCTGGTCTTCAGCCGAAAAAGTAGAATCCTGTGCCCTCGTGGCAACTACAGAGAAAAGGATGGAGATAAGTAACAGTAGTTTAGGCATTTCTGGTGATGATGTGGCTTTTTCTGACTACAAAAATGAGACAATGTTTA
The DNA here is from genome assembly GCA_052035835.1 of Bacteroidota bacterium. Taxonomy (GTDB): domain Bacteria; phylum Bacteroidota; class Bacteroidia; order Chitinophagales; family Chitinophagaceae; genus Ferruginibacter. The sequence continues at coordinate 8,933 of JBPOHG010000264.1, forward strand.
ATCATTGCATAATAAAAATTTCAACTTCAATTGATAAACAATGAAATATAGACTTGCAAAATGGGAATAAAGCCGTACATTTGCGGCGACGAATAAACTGAGAATTACATGACATGCTCAGTTGCTGTTGACTTACAGGTTTAAAACCGGTCTTTTTGCATAAGATTTTCCCTCCCAACGGCCCGAAGCATAACATGTGACCATCACCATTTTTAATTGGCCACAATCATCCATGCACATGCAGGAACAGGGGCTTTATGTAAATTTTTTATATGAACACATTTGAAACACTGGGATTAAAACCAGAAATCATTCAATCAATTACCGATCTTGGGTTTACAAACCCTACCCCCATACAGGAACAAGCAATCCCTGTACTTTTATCAGGAACAACAGATTTTGTTGGATTGGCTCAAACAGGTACCGGTAAAACGGCTGCTTTCGGGCTTCCCTTATTACAACTCATTAACCCGGCAGATAAATTCCCACAGGCACTGATTGTTTGCCCAACCCGTGAACTGTGTTTGCAGATCACCAATGACCTCCAGGATTTTAAAAAATATTGCAAAGGAGTTAATGCAGAAGCTGTGTATGGCGGCGCATCCATTACCATGCAGATCCGCAACCTGCGCCAGGGTGTACAAATTGTTGTGGCAACGCCGGGAAGGCTGATCGACCTCATCGAAAGAAAAGCGATCGACCTGCAAAAAGTAAAATATGTTGTACTTGATGAAGCTGATGAAATGTTGAACATGGGGTTCAGGGATGACATCGATTTTGTACTGAAGAATACCATCAACAGGGAAAGCATCTGGTTATTCAGCGCTACCATGCCTCCAGAAGTGAGGGCCATTTCACGCAACTTCATGACTTCTCCCAAAGAAATCACCGTAGGAAAAAAGAACAGTGGCAACGTGAATATCGACCATCAATATTATATTACGTCTGCCCCATACCGTTATGAAACGCTAAAAAGGCTGATTGACTTCAACCCCGGCATGTATGGGATCATTTTCACCCGTACGAAAGCCGATGCACAAGAAATCAGTGAACGCCTCTCTAAAAACGGATATGATATTGAAGCATTGCACGGCGACCTTACACAACAACAACGAGATAAAGTGATGGGCCGCTTCCGCAACAAAACATTGCACTTACTAATTGCTACCGATGTGGCAGCCAGGGGGATCGATGTAGACGGCATTACGCATGTGATCAATTATGAATTGCCAGATGATATGGAAGTATATACCCACCGCAGCGGCCGAACGGCACGTGCAGGCAAAAGCGGGATATGCATATCAATTTGCCATAGCAGGGAGTTGTTTAAGATCAGGCAACTCGAAAAAATGATCAATGCAAAATTTCATAAGCTCGACATCCCAGGCGGAAAAGATGTGTGCCGTCGCCAGTTCTTCCACTTTATGGAAAAACTCATTCAAACCGATATTTCCCATGGGGATTATGAAACCTACCTGCCCGATTTAATGGACAAGTTTCAACATGTTTCCAAAGAGGAAGTCTTGCAAAGGGTTGCTGCCCTTGAATTCAGCCATTTTTTGAAATACTACGAAAATGCCGATGACCTCAATATCAAACTGGATGCCCGTACCCGTTCCAACGAACAACCTCGCGACAATGGCAATCGCAGGGAACGTACACAGTTCAACCGCCGCGATAATGGTTACACCCGCTTATTCATCAATCTGGGAACAAAAGATGGTTTTTACAAAGCCAGTTTCCTGCAGTTTATTCTCGATGAAAGCAATCTTAAAAAAGAAGTGCTGGGAAAAATAGATATGCGGGAAATGAACAGTTGGGTAGAAATTGACCGCTCCGAAGCCGGACGAATGATAAAATCGATGGATGGTAAACGTTATAACAACCGTACCATCAGAATGAACGAAGCCGACGGTGGTTTCAAAAGGCCGAGTGATGAAGGAAGAAAACGTTCTTTTGCACCCAAAAGGTAAAAACAGGATATCAAAAAAGCAACTTTTAAAAGTTGCTTTTTTATGTGCTTATACCAATTCAAGCACGGTAATCTCTGGCAATATCCCTACCCTTCCGGGGTAACCGATAAAACCAAAACCACGATTCACATATAATTTTTGGTTTTCTTCTTCGTATAAACCTGCCCATTCCCTGTACATGTACTGCACCGGGCTCCATTTGAATCCTGGTATCTCAACGCCAAACTGCATTCCGTGAGTATGGCCACTCAACATCAGGTCGATGTCTTTGTATTGCTGGCGCACTTCTGCCTGCCAATGACTGGGATCGTGGCTCATTAAAATTTTGAAAGGGTATTGATCGGAGCCCGGATGTGCTTCATGTAGTTTCCCATGTTTCGGGAAACGGCCCTTTGCACTCCAGTTCTCGATGCCTATCAAGGCAATTTTATCTTCATCCTTTTCAAGAACCACATGTTCATTCATCAACAAGCGCCAGCCCATATCGGCATGTACCTTTTTTAAGTTTTCCAGGTTTTGTTCCTTGCTAACACCATCTACCGGCCATTCTTCATAATCGCCATAATCATGGTTGCCCAGGGTTGAATATACTCCCAGCGGGGCTTTGAGCCTACTAAAAATATCTTTGAAATGATCCATTTCAGTTGCCCTGTCATTTACAAGGTCTCCCGTAAACAAGATGAGGTCGGCCTTTTGTTGCATGATTTTTTGCACCCCTATCTCCACTGCTTTTTTATCAAGGAAACTACCACTGTGTACATCACTGATATGTACAATTTTCAACCCTTTAAAAGCCTGTGGCAGGTTCTTGAAGCTGAGAGATTGCCTGGTAACACTATAATTATATTTGTTTGTAAAACCATACAACAGGCTTCCAAACAAGGTACTTCCGGCAGCAACTCCCATCCAGCTCAGGAAGGCAGAACGGCTGATCCCTTCATCTCCCATATCGGCTGCTTCCGTTTTATTAAAAAATAATTTCCCCGAAACCCATTGTATTCCCCTGCGAATATCATCCACCACAAAAAAGATCAACGCGGTTAGTTTAGCCAGGAACAAACCTATCACTATAGCAAATACATACGTGCGTATTTTCTTACCCATGAATTGCTGATCGGTATATACAAACAACAGAAAGCCGATCACTGCCAAGGCTGTTACAGACCAGTAAATTGTATACACTACGGCTTTTGTACGCGGTGACATTGACTGGGTAATGGTTTTAATGGATTGAAAAACATAAGTATCCAACAACAACATCAAAGCAATGAAAATGAACACACCGGCGGGAGAACGCATAGAATTATTTTATGTAAGGTAATGTCTAAAATGTTAAGAATTCATCAAGTTGTGTATGGATGGCAGCAATAGTGCCCTTGTCGGTGAACCTGTTATCTTCATCCATCAACTTATCAACCATACTAATAGGTAGACGATTGGGATGGACATATATTTTCATGTGTAACAAAGAACCCGTTAGATGCTCCATACCCCGGAGATTTCCGGCCCTGCCTGTAGCAACACCGGTTAACAATGCCTTTTTATTCCACCAGGCTTTCTTAATATCCGTATTATCAATCATTAATTTCAAAATACCGGGATAAGAACCATTGTACTCAGGCATTACAATGATAAATTTTGAGGCAGGAACGAGGAAATCCCTTTCCATCCTCTCGAATTGTTTGTCGCGGTACACCACTTCAATTTCGTCGAGCGACAACAGCGCCGGATCTATCCCCTTTTCAAGCAACATGCGCTGGTATTCCAAAGCTACTTTCTTGGTATTGTTATCCTCCCGGCAGCTCCCGGAAATAATCGTAATCATATCTGTGTTACTCATAAATTCATCGAAATTTTTCAATACAACAATTTAGCAGGCTGAATGTTCCCAATTTTATACCGAATGGTTACATTTGTCAACATGGCATGAATTGTTGGTAAAAGTTTCGGCTTTTATCGTTATTAATACCGAATTTTGCCGCCAAATAAAGGACAGATTATCAAATCATATGGCTAGAACAATCGGCGTTGCGAATCAAAAAGGGGGCGTAGGGAAAACCACGACTGCCATTAACCTGGCAGCCAGCCTTGCTATTCTGGAATACAGGACCTTGCTCGTGGATGCCGATCCTCAGGCTAATAGTACAACCGGGGTAGGATTCGACCTGCACAATGTAACCAAGAGCCTGTACGATTGTATGGTGAATGAAGCCGAAGCCAAAGATGTGATCCTTAAAACAGCGATCCCCCATCTCGACCTTATTCCATCGCATATTGACCTGGTAGGCGCTGAAATTGAAATGATCAACTATCCCAACAGGGAAACAGTGCTGAAAAAAATACTGGAACCGGTGAAAGATGAATATGATTTTATCGTCATAGACTGTTCCCCTTCACTCGGGCTGATCACTGTAAACGCGTTGACGGCTGCCGATAGTGTGGTGATACCGGTTCAAACCGAATTTTTTGCATTGGAAGGATTGGGCAAATTGCTCAATACAGTTAAGATTGTACAAAACAGGTTAAATGTAGATCTTAAAATAGAGGGCATCCTGATGACGATGTATGATGGCCGTCTTCGTTTATGCAACCAGGTAGTTAGTGAGGTAAGAAAGCATTTCGACGATATGGTATTCAGCAGCATCATACACCGGAATACCCGCCTGAGTGAAGCACCGAGTGTTGGTAAACCAGTGATCCTTTATGATTCCGACAGCAAAGGCGCTGTGAACTACCTCAACCTTGCCAAGGAAATCCTCCAGAAGAACAACCTCACGAAAATTAAACAGGAAGATAAAATCATCCAGTAGGCATTGCATCATACCTGTGCCAAAACGGATTTGTTTCGATAATATCAATCACACATGCAACAAAAAAAAGATGCGTTGGGAAAAGGTATCAGGAGCCTTTTACAAAACATAGATGCCGACCTGAAGAATACTTCCGGCAACCTGAAACCGGAAGTCGTTGAAAAATCAACCGGGGTGCTGCATGTTTCCCTCGATCAAATTGAGATCAATCCGCACCAGCCCCGCAAAGATTTTGATGAAGTAGCCCTTAGTGAACTGGCTTCATCCATTAAAATGCACGGGATTATTCAGCCACTAACCGTATCGGCTATCCCAAATGGAAAATACAGGCTGATTGCAGGAGAAAGAAGGTTCAGGGCTTCTAAAATAGCCGGCTTAAAAGAAGTGCCGGTTTATATTCGTCAGGCCAATGACGACAACCTGCTGGAACTGGCATTATTGGAAAACCTGCAGCGTGAAAACCTCAACGCCATTGAAATTGCCCTTAGTTATAAAAGATTGATGGACGACCTCGATTATACGCAGGAACAGGTTGCAGAAAGGATGGGCAAAGACAGGAGCACCGTCACCAACTACATCAGGCTTTTGAAATTACCCCCCGATATTCAAATAGCCGTTCGCAATGGCGCCATTTCAATGGGGCATGCACGTGCGATCATTAATGTTGATGTGGTAGATAAACAATTGTATATTTTCTCTGAGATTAAAAACAAAGGTTTATCTGTTCGCCAAACAGAAGACCTGGTAAGAAAAATGTATACGGCGCCGCCTGTTAAAACAACGGTAAAAGCAACCCTCCCTGATGCCTTTAAGAAAATTGAAGATAATTTAGCTTCTCAATTCAGCACAAAAGTGAAATTAACCCACAAT
>JBPOHG010000169.1:0-3298 GCA_052035835.1 Bacteroidota bacterium
GTTATTGACTATGCATTACCGCAATATGCAACTTCAGTGGCGTCGCACTCTTCAACGGAAAAACATAGCTGATCTTTGAAACAAAAAATGACCGGAGGAAAAGAAAAATATCCTAGAGGTCATGCAAAGATAGGATGATTTTTCTGCAGCAGAAAATTTGAATAGCCTTTTTAGAAAAAAAATCCATGGAAGATACATGGAAGATAATCGGCATAAATAAACCGTTTTTAGCCTTTTACAATTTTATGATAGCTGGCTGCAATGCCTTTGATCAGGGAAGAGCTAAAACCCTGGTGTTCCATTTCATTCAGGCCGGCAATGGTACAACCTTTGGGGGTAGTAACCTTGTCTATTTCCTGCTCGGGATGCGTCCCTTTTTGCAAAAGGAGTTCGGCCGCCCCTTTAACGGTTTGGGCTGCAATAAGGTTGGCAGTTACTGCATCAAACCCAATTTCTATGCCTCCCTGGATATTGGCCCGGATATAACGCATGGCATACGCCGTTCCACAAGCACCTAACACGGTAGCTGCATCCATCAGTTTCTCATCTATCACCGCAACTTTTCCCAGAACCCCAAACAACTGCCTAACAGTTTCAATATCGCCTTGTGCAGCGTTGCGGTAACTGATACAGGTCATGCTTTCCTGAATGGCAATCGCCGTGTTGGGCATCGCCCTGAACAATGGCATTTTTTTCTTCAGCATCGATTCCAAATCCGCAATCATTACACCAGTGATAACGGAGACCAATACCTGCTTTGATGTAAGTACCTGCCTGAACCCATTGAGTACTTCCTGTACCTGGAATGGCTTTACTGCCAGGATCACCAGGCTGGCATGCTTAACGGCCCTGGCATTATCGCTGGTAACTATTACCCCTTTCAACTCCAGTGCTTTTAATGTGGCAGTATTTCTTTTGGTGATGGTAATATCAGCAGCCTTACAAAAACGGCTTTTGATCAATCCTTCTGCTATGGCTGTACCCAGGTTGCCGCCCCCAATGATGGTAATTTTTTTATTCATCTGATGTGAGTTGAAAATTCAATCAATAAAACCTGCGGGGTACCAGGTAATGTTTTACGTAGTCGTATACCCCTTCTTCCAATGAAAAGAATGGCTCTGCATATCCCGCATTCCTTAATTTTTTCATGGAGGCTTCCGTAAAATACTGGTATTTGTCACGGATATCAATCGGCATATCAATAAACTGAATATTATCCGGCTTTTCCAGCGCCTTATATGTTGCTTTTACCAGGTCGGTAAAAGTACGTGCCTTACCAGTTCCCAGGTTGTACAAAGCAGATGGCACTTGCCGCCAGTTTTGCATCAGCCAGTAACATATTTTTACTACATCCTTCACATATACAAAATCACGCAACTGTTCTCCGTCTGCAAAGCCCTCTTTATGCGACCTGAACAATTTTACGACATCATGGTCACGGATCTGGTTATAGGAATGAAAGATCACACTGGCCATTCGTGCTTTGTGGTATTCATTGGGACCATACACATTGAAGAATTTCAGTCCGGCCCAAAATGGCGGATGGTCTTCCTGGTGCAATATCCACTTATCTACATTGTTTTTTGACTCCCCATACGGGTTCAGTGGCACCAGCTTTTCTACGATTGAATGATCATCTTCATATCCCAGTTCCCCAGCGCCATAAGTTGCAGCTGAAGATGCATATACCAGTGGTATATTATTAATGGTGCAATAATTCCATATATTTTGCGAATACGCTACATTCAGGCGTTGGTGCACTGCATAATCAAATTCGGTCGTATCGGTACGGGCGCCCAGGTGAAAGACAAATTCCACTGCCGGTTTTTCCCTGTTCACCCAATCAAAAAAATTCTCCCGTTCTACCCTTACCAGGTATTTTTTATGGAGGAGGTTGTATTCTTTCTCCTCATCTTCAAACTCATCTACCAGGATAAGATTTTCAAAACCTTTTTCATTGAGGCAACTTACCAGGCAGCTTCCAATAAAACCGGCTGCCCCTGTTACAATTATTTTTGCATGCTGATTCATATACTCTTTTTAGATAGCCGACAATGCATGTTCACTTTCATGCCCTTTAAGCAGTGAACCAATGGCATGGTCGTATTTGTACTTCCATTCATTAATATTCCCCCATACTTCCCCGTTTACCCGAATGGCGGAAGCTGTTACACTTCCTATATGCGTACACGTTACCCCTGCTTTCGCAGCAGCATTTTCAACGGCTTCTTTCATGGCAGGTTTAAGGGAGACCAGCACCCTGCCCTGAGCTTCCCCAAACCAAAAGGCATCTTTTCTGATACCTGCAAGAGGCTGATTGGCTTCAAACCCGAGTGACAGGAAAAAACCGCTCTCAAGCAACGTAATGGCGAGTCCGCCTTCACTGATATCATGCGCCGATTCAACCTGTTTTGATTTAATCAGTGACAATAGGAATTGTTGCATGGCAAACTCTTCTTCCAGGTTAAAATAAGGAGCCGGTGAAAATTCTTCCCCTACAATCTTATGCAGGTATTCTGAAGAAGAAATATCATTTTTCACTTCGCCCAATATGAACAACAAATCCCCTTCTTCCTTAAAGTACATGGTCATTTTTTCGTCTACACTATCCAGTAAGCCCACCATTCCTATGGTTGGCGTTGGGTATACAGGGCCATCGGGTGATTGGTTATAAAAACTCACATTGCCACCTGTTACAGGCGTATCAAACCTGCGGCAGGCATCGCCCATCCCTTTCACAGCTTCTGTAAACTGAAAATAAACTTCCGGGTCATAAGGGTTCCCAAAATTCAAACAGTTCGTTACTCCCAGTGGGGTGCCGCCGCTACATACGATATTACGTGCCGCTTCTGCCACGGCAATCATGGCACCTTTATAAGGATCGGCATATACATACCGGCTATTGCAATCGGTGGTGAGTGCCAGCGCTTTTTTGGTAGGCCTGGCAATTACTACGGCCGCATCAGCAGGGGCATTGGTATTTGTAGTGCCTGTTCCCACCATACTGTCATATTGCTCGTATACCCAACGTTTGCTGGCAATATTGGGCAAACTGATGAGTTGTTCGGCAACAGGCTGTAATTGATCTACATCTTTTACTGCATCCAAATCAAATTTCCTGGTTTGTTGCAGGTATGCAGGTTCTTTATAACTGCGTTCATATTGTGGTGCGCCACCACCCAACACCAGTTCATGGGCCGGGATGACTGCCTCCAAAACATTGTTCATGTAAAACTTCAATAAGCCATCGGTCGTTACTTCGCCTATATGGCTGCAAGGCAGGTCCCATTTTTCAAAC
>JBPOHG010000164.1:0-26283 GCA_052035835.1 Bacteroidota bacterium
ATTCCGGCTGTAATCGTTGCCGGAATTAGATGAATCTTCCCGCCAGTTTAAGCGGTGCGCTGTTGCATATTCATACAACTCAGCTTTTCCTGCAAACAGTAAAGGCCGCACCAGCCCTTTTACCAACCCTTTCCGTTTTTCACCCATGCCTTCGAGGCCACGGATGCCGGTGCCTTTGAAAAAATTCATCAGCACTGTTTCAATATTATCATTCGCATGGTGCGCTGTTAACAAACGGTCGTACCCGTTGGGGTTTTCGTTTGATTTCATCAATGAACCAAACCAGTTGTACCTTAATATGCGGGCAGTTTCCTGTATGGGCAATCCAAGTTCCGATGCATGTTGTTTTGTATCAAAATTTGTTACATGGAAAGAAACGCCGTAAGCCAATGCCAGTTCCTGTACGAGTTGAGAATCTGCATCGCTTTCGCCCCCCCTGAGCCCAAAATTCACATGTGCCATACCAAAATTGAACCCTGCTTCTTTACACAATGCACACAACACAACCGAATCTACCCCTCCACTAACGGCAATGAGTAACCTATCCCGCTGGGTAAATAACTGGTGTTGATTGATAAACAGTAAAAATTGTTCTTTGAGGGTCATCGTGATATTATTCCAATTCGTCTTTGGCCATCATTAATTCATTGTAAGCATGCTGGTCACCGGCTTTTTTTGCTTCTTTCATTCCACTCACGTATACCTCCATCGCTTCGGCATAATTCCCTTTTCTTTCGAGCAATTTAGCCAGGTGATAGTATGAGCCCACATAACCGGGGTCCCGTTTCAACAATTTGCAGAACAGCCCCAACGCATCGTCTTCCCGGCCTATTTTTATGTACTCTAATGCCAGTGCATGTTCGAGAAAACTATCCTCCCCTTCTTTTTCCAGGAATTCGAGCAATTTTTTGATTCGTTCCATTACAAACTTTTTTTAAACAAGCGGCGGGAACTATATTTGCATCCACTATATTTGCACTTTAGTTGCATAAACAACTTTTTAGATATTTAAACCCGGAAAGGATATGAAAATACTGGTTTGCATCAGCAAAACCCCCGATACCACGGCAAAAATAGCCTTCAGTGATAACAATACGAAATTTGCTGCCGACGGGGTACAATGGATTATCAACCCCTATGATGAATGGTATGCCCTGGTAAGGGCCATCGAACTCAAAGAAGCAGACCCTTCTACTGTGCTCCACCTCATAAACGTAGGTGGTGCCGATAGTGAGCCCATCATCCGCAAAGCATTGGCTTTAGGTGGCGATGAAGCCATCCGCATCAATGCCGATAACGCCGACAGTTATTTTATTGCCTCACAGATTGCAGCCATTGCAAAAGAAGGCAATTATGACCTCATCTTTACAGGTAAAGAAACCATCGATTACAATGGTTCATCAATTGGGGGAATGGTTGCTGAACTGCTCGACTTACCATACATTTCACATGCAGTAAAATTTGACCTCGAAGGAGGTAAAGCCGTTGTGGTACGTGAAATTGAAGGAGGTGAAGAAACAGATAAAGCAGCACTACCGCTGGTGGTTAGCTGCCAGAAAGGGATGGCCGAACAACGCATCCCCAATATGAAAGGGATCATGGGAGCACGCACCAAGCCGCTCAAAGTAATGGAGCCGGTTGCGGTAGACACGTTCACCAGTGTGGTATCATTTGACCTTCCACCTGCGAAAGCCGGTGTTAAACTGGTATCCCCTGAAACACCAGAAGAACTGGTTCGGCTACTACACGAAGAAGCCAAAGCCATCTGATTCTAAACTAACTTCCAACAACATTAAAATAATTATATGATTCTTGTATTTATAGACCAGGCAGAAGGGCATATAAAAAAAGCCTCCTTTGAAGCCGCCAGTTACGCAGCAAAAACTGCTGAACTATTGGGTACAACAGCAGAGGCAATTGTACTGGGCAATGTGAATGATGACCTTGCTTCCCTGGGAAATTATGGCATTAAAAAAGTACACACAGTAGCCAATCCTGCACTCAATCAGTTTGATGCGCAGGTGTACTGTAAAATCATTGCTGAGGCAGCAGCAGGCGCCGACGTTATTGTTTTTTCAAACAATACCAGTGGAAAAGCCATTGCACCCAGGCTGAGTGTACGTTTAAAAGCCGGCCTGGTTTCAGGTGCTGTTGCACTGCCAGAAACAAGTAATGGATTCAGTGTGAAAAAATCGGTGTTCAGTGGAAAGGCCTTTGCGCAAATTGCAGTGAACACCCCGAAGAAAATCGTAGCGCTCAACCCTAACTCTTTCAGTATTTCAACCACCGGCGGAACCGCAGAAGTGGTTGCCTTACATGCGAATGTAGATGCCTCTAAAATAGAAGTTGCAGCCGTTAACAAAGTATCAGGCGAAGTTCCGTTAAGCGAAGCAGATATTGTAATAAGCGGCGGCCGTGGTTTGAAAGGGCCCGAAAACTGGGGGTTGGTTACAGACCTCGCAAAATTATTGGGCGCTGCAACCGCTTGTAGCCGCCCAGTGGCCGATATTCATTGGAGGCCCCACCATGAACATGTTGGGCAAACCGGACTAGCCATTGCACCGAACCTATACATCGCCATTGGTATTTCGGGAGCCATTCAACATCTGGCAGGTGTAAACCGCAGCAAAACAATCGTAGTCATCAATAAAGACCCCGAAGCGCCCTTTTTTAAGGCAGCAGATTACGGGATTGTAGGGGACGCTTTTGAAGTAGTGCCTAAAATCATTGATGCCGTTAAAAAGCTAAAAGGAGCCTAAAAATTCTCCACAAAATAAACGAAATCAAAGCCTTTCAATGAATGTTGAAAGGCTTTAATTTTTATATTTGCCGTTATTACAGACCAAATTCTTCAACCCCTGAATGAAAAAGATTGAACTGGAAATCGTTGCATTGTCGCATAGTATTACCCAAACGCATTCCTACGCAGTGGTATTGGGAGAAATCAACGGCCTCAGGCGTTTACCAATTGTTATCGGGGGATTTGAAGCGCAGGCTATCGCTGTTGCCCTGGAGAGAATGAGCCCAAGCAGGCCCCTCACACATGACCTTATGAAAAATTTTATGCTGGCATTTAACGTAGACCTTCATGAAATTGTGATCAATGATTTGCAGGAAGGTATTTTTTATTCAAAACTCGTGTGCAGTTCATCGAATGATACTGTTGAAATAGATTCCAGGACTTCCGATGCACTGGCATTGGCGGTAAGGTTTGGCTGCCCTATCTATACATATGACAATATACTCGACCAGGCGGGTGTGCTGATGGAAGATGACAATAAAAAATCAACTACAACCGCAGCAGTTACTTCAGAAACCGGCGGTAAAGACGACCTCAAATCGATGAGCCTCGAAGACCTGAACAACCTGCTCAATGAAGTCCTCGAACATGAAGATTACATCAAAGCCATTGCAATCAGGGATGAAATAAAAAGCAGGACTGGCAAGGGCTGATCCTTATAAAACAGGTAATTCCCCTTTACAAACTTTAACTATTACCGATGGTTGTTTTTCCGAATGCAAAAATCAATATCGGTTTGCATATTACGGGTAAACGGCCCGACAATTTCCACAATATTGAAACGGTTTTTTATCCCGTTGCATGGAAAGATGCGCTGGAGATCATTGAACATCCTGCAGATGGCCAGGAAGTGTTGTTTAGCCATTCAGGGCTTGTCATTGAAGGAAAAAGCGAAGACAACTTTTGTATCAAAGCCTGGCATTTGCTGAAAAAAGATTTTCCGGCCTTGCCAGCCATACAAATGCACCTTCACAAAACAATTCCCATGGGCGCAGGCATGGGTGGAGGATCAGCAGATGGCGCTTTTACCCTGCAATTGATCAATAAGAAATTTGGCCTTGGGTTAACCGATGGCCAATTGCGTACTTATGCAATTGAATTAGGAAGCGATTGCCCTTTTTTCGTGTACAACCAACCTTGTTTTGCTTCAGGCAGGGGCGAAATCCTGGAACCCATTGAGCTGAAGCTGGCTTCTTACCAAATTCTACTGGTTTATCCCGGAATTCATATCAATACTGGTTGGGCCTTCAGGTCATTGATAATGCCTGAACCTATAATTGACCTTCGCAACATTGTACAAATGCCGGTCGCTGATTGGAAAGGCAAACTGCAGAATGTTTTTGAACCGGCCGTATTTGCAGCACATCCCGAAATTGCCCGGCTAAAGGAAAGCATGTATGAAATGGGCGCTTTATATGCTTCCATGAGTGGCAGCGGCAGTACTGTTTATGGGATATTTCCTCCAAAGGCTCAGATTTCACTGAATTTTCCTGCCAGTTACTTTCATAAATGGGTTTAACAATTTATCTTTGCGTATCACTTCTATTTTAACCATACAGGCTTTTTTGCACAGCAACCTCGATTTACTTAATCATCGAGGATAGTAATTTGGTAACCCTCTGCACCAAGAGGGATCGGTTTCAATTGCTTTTTTATTCATAAATAATCATCATCTTATTATGCATACTACCATTGCGGCATCTGCCAATACTCAATATTATCTTGACCTTGAAGAAAAATTCGGCGCACACAATTATCACCCCCTCCCGGTTGTACTCAGCAGGGGGAAAGGGGTACATGTTTGGGATGTAGACAATAAACAATACTATGATTTCCTGAGTGGGTATTCGGCTGTGAACCAGGGCCATTGCCATCCTTCGATTGTATCTGCTTTAAAAGCACAGGCAGATGTGCTCACACTTACTTCAAGGGCTTTTTATAATAATCTCTTAGGCGAATATGAAAAATACATCACTTCTTACTTTGGATTCGACAAAGTTTTGCCGATGAACACTGGTGTTGAAGGCGGTGAAACAGCTATTAAACTGGCCCGTCGCTGGGGTTATACGGTAAAAGGAATTGAAGCAAACAAAGCAAAGATCGTTTTTGCAGAAGGAAATTTTTGGGGGCGTACCATGGCGGCCATCTCCTCTTCTACTGACCCCAGCAGTTATAAAAACTTTGGCCCGTATATGCCCGGTTTTGAAATTGTCCCTTACAACAACCTCCAGGCTCTTGAAAAATCATTTCAGGATAAAAATGTAGCTGCATTTATGTTTGAACCCATTCAAGGGGAAGCCGGAGTGGTGGTACCCGATGAAGGTTATATCAGTGGCATCCGCAGGTTATGCAATGAATACAATGTGCTGATGATTGCCGATGAGATACAAACCGGCCTTGCAAGGACGGGAAAAATGTTAGCATGCGACCATGAAAATGTAAAACCCGATATTCTTATTCTTGGTAAAGCACTGAGTGGCGGCACCCTGCCTGTTAGCGCTGTATTGGCCAATGATGAAGTGATGCTTACTATTAAACCAGGCGAACATGGCAGTACGTATGGTGGCAACCCATTGGCCTGTAAAGTGGCCATGGCAGCATTGCAGGTATTAAAGGACGAAAAAATGGCTGAGAATGCTGAAGCCATGGGTACACTTTTCAGGAATGAAATCGCCCGCTTGAACTCCCCTTTTATTTCGTCTATACGTGGACGTGGGTTGCTCAATGCAATAGTTATCAAACATACAAACCCAGAAGCAGCCTGGGACCTTTGCCTGGCATTAAAAGAAAACGGCTTGCTGGCGAAACCTACACATGGCGATAAGATCAGGTTTGCCCCCCCACTGGTTATCACCGAAGAACAAATCATGGAAGCTGTAAGCATCATTTCTAAAAGTTTACAAATACTCGCATAATTCATCATTATGGATACACACCTACATCATGACCATATAGAATCGCACCTGAAAAGCTCAGACCTCCTACGGGATGTAGTGATTGGGATGAGCGACGGGCTTACTGTTCCTTTTGCACTGGCGGCAGGATTGAGTGGTGCAGTAGACAGCAGCAGTATCATTGTAATTGCCGGCATTGCAGAAATTGCTGCGGGCAGTATTGCCATGGGCCTTGGCGGCTACCTCGCAGGTAAAACCGAACAGGACCACTACCAAAGTGAAGTAAAAAGGGAATACCATGAAGTAGAACATTTGCGCCACCGCGAAATTGAAGAAACCAAGGAGTTTTTTGCCAATATTGGTTTGAGCCAAGAACTTCAAAACCAGGCTACCGAAGAAATTGCCAAAGACAAAGACCGCTGGGTAGATTTTATGATGAAGTATGAATTAGGCCTCGATAAACCCGACCCAAAAAGGGCCACCAAGAGCGCCCTGAACATTGGGCTTTCTTATATAGCAGGCGGCATCATTCCGTTAAGCCCGTATTTCTTTATCAGTAATTCTGTGGATGCTTTAAAATATTCTGTTATTGCCACCCTTATTTGCCTGTTCGTATTCGGGTTTTTCAAAAGCAAGGTTACCGGCATCAATCCCTGGATGGGTGCCTTCAGGGTAATGATGATTGGAGCACTTGCGGCGGCCGCAGCATTTGGTGTTGCTAAATTATTTGAAAACTAAGCCTGCTATTTTTTTACAAGGTTGATAAACAACTCTGCTCCTGCCCTGGGTGCAATGGAATTGTAACAGGCGTCCATGTTTTTTATATGGAAGTAAGGGCTAAACAAAGGGCGGTATTCTGCTGCGTGGCCACCGAAAGGCGGCCCGTCTATGAATGTTTTTTCGAATAGCAACCCTACCAGTTTTCCTCCGGGTTTTAAGAGTTCGTGAACTTTTTCACAATACTTTTTGCGCAGTGACGGATTGAGTGCGCAAAAAAACGTTTGTTCTACAATAAGGTCATACTGCCCTTTGAGGTTAAAAAAATCGTCGCAAATAAGGTTGGGCTTGTTACCGTTCACCAGTTTGTATTTTCGTTTCAGGTTTTCTATAAGTAGCGGGGAAATATCAATCAGGGTTATATCAGCAAACCCCTGTTGCAGCAGGTAGTCGGCTTCATACGCATTGCCACAACCGGGTATGAGGATGGATACCTGCCGGTTGCTTAACTGGTCAATATACATTTTCAATGGCGTTGATACGTTACCGATATCCCACCCTGTTGCATTGGTTTGGTAACGGTCGTTCCAGTAAAGGCCATCGAACTTCTTTTCCATTATGCTTTTGTTTGAATGTGGTGTTTGTGATTGGAAGAAATATTTTCCATCGTCCAGGTAATTTTCCTTTCAAAGGGCATTTTCCTCACCTGGCATTCCAGTTTTTCGCAGATGGCACAGGAAAAATCGAGGCAACCATCTGAATGAACAAACAATTCAACCGACTCACCAAAATGATTTCTCACCAGGCTTGAGAGATCATCAATTTCCTTGTGCGCTTCATGTACATTGAAATACCAGGGAACAGTAAGGTGGCAATCGAGGTGAAGCGTTGGGCCGTACTTGATGATGCGTAGGTTGTGCAAGTCAATCCAGTTTGAGTTTCTGTTAGCGTTAAGCATTTCAACCATTTTACGCAGCAGGTTGATGTCGGCTTCATCCATGATACCGGCAATAGAACTGCGAACGATCCTGTATCCTGTAACCATAATTATGACGGCAAAGAGGATCGCCACTGCGCTATCAATCCAATCGATGCCGGTTATCCAAAGTAAAATTAGTCCGCATATAATTCCTATAGTAGTATACGTATCTGTTTTAAGGTGCTTGCCGCTGGCGATCAGGGCCAGGGAATTATTTTTTTGGCCTGTTTGTTCACAAATCATTCCTGCTATATAATTCACTGCGGCAGAAATGGCCACCAGGTAAATACCGAAATCGATTTTTTCAACCTCATGCGGATAGCGGAGGTTATTGATGGCTTTGTACAAAATGAAAAAACCTGCCGTTGTAATCAAAGTGCCTTCGATGGCAGCAGAAATAAATTCAACCTTACCGTGCCCGTAAGGATGATCGAGGTCTTTGGGTTTTGCAGAAACATACAAGCTATAGAGCCCGATGAGGCCCGCAACAACGTTTACGATACTTTCGAGCGCATCGGTGAGAATGGCTACTGAATTGGTGAGGTACCAGGCAGCCAGTTTAATACCAAACAACACAATGGAGATGATGGCGATCGTGCGCTGGATCCTGAAATTTTGTTTGGCTGCTGGCACCGGCTATAGAATTGATGCACAAAGATATAGAGTTGAAGTGAGTGACACAACGAAAGATGATTTAAGTAGCTGCTGCCGGCCCCAAAAATAATTGAACAATACATCTCCATCTTCTTCCACAACCCTTAATTTTGTGCCACTTAAAACTATTGCTATGCATTTTCAACTTTCTGAAGAACATTTGATGATCCAAAAAGCAGCCCGGGATTTTGCACAAAACGAATGCCTGCCTGGTGTGATTGAGCGGGATGAACAACAAAAATTCCCCCGCGAGCAAATTGAAAAGCTGGCCGACCTGGGTTTTATGGGCATGATGGTGAAACCCGAATATGGTGGCAGTGGAATGGATACCGTTAGTTATGTGCTTGCCATGGAAGAAATTAGTAAAGTGGATGCCAGTGTGAGTGTATGCATGAGCGTTAACAACAGTTTGGTGTGTTATGGATTGCAGGAATATGGAACCGAAGCACAAAAACAACAATACCTCACGCCATTGGCCCAGGGAAAGAAAGATGGCCAATTATATATAGGCGCATTCCTGCTGAGTGAACCAGAAGCAGGATCTGATGCCACTTCCCAAAGGACCACTGCGGAAGACAAGGGCGATCATTACCTGTTGAATGGCACCAAGAACTGGATCACCAATGGAAGTACGGCAAGTGTTTACCTCGTTATTGCACAAACGGATGTAAGCAAGGGCAGCCGTGGCATCAATGCGTTTATTGTTGAAAAAAGCTGGCCCGGGGTTGTAGTAGGCGCCAAAGAAAACAAACTTGGTATTCGGGGAAGTGATACACATACGATCCTGTTCAATGATGTAAAAGTGCCTAAAGAAAACCGTATCGGCGAAGACGGTTTTGGTTTTAAGTTTGCGATGAAGACACTGGCCGGAGGCCGTATCGGCATTGCATCACAGGCATTGGGAATTGCCAGCGGCGCTTATGAACTGGCGCTGGCTTACAGCAAACAGCGCAAAGCTTTTGGCACTGAAATCATGAACCACCAGATCATTCAGTTTAAACTAGCGGATATGGCTACCCGAATTGAATCGGCACGCCTTTTATGCCTCAAAGCTGCCTGGGAAAAAGACCAGCACATGGATTATACCCTCAGTGGTTCGATGGCCAAAGTGTTTAGCAGTGAAACAGCCATGTGGACTGCCACGGAAGCTGTTCAAATTCACGGCGGATATGGTTTTGTGAAAGAATACCATGTGGAGAGATTGATGCGTGATGCAAAAATTACCCAGATTTACGAAGGAACCAGTGAAGTTCAACGAATCGTCATCAGCAGATCGATCCTTAAATAACAATGCTCATCCTTTTTTTGAATAAGTCCATGTTACCCAACACATGGACTTTTTATTTTAATTTTACACATGGCATTTTTACCTGCACAATACGAAAAGATCATAGGGCAGCTGGTGGGGCATCGAATAACACTCGTAGCAGTTTCCAAAACAAAACCAGTGGCTGATGTACAGGAGGCATACGACCATGGTATCCGTGACTTTGGGGAGAACTATGTGCAGGAAATGGTAGACAAAGCCGCTGCATTGCCAAATGATATTCGATGGCATTTCATTGGCCACCTGCAAACCAACAAAGTAAAGTACATCGCCCCTTTTGTGCATTTGATTCACGGGGTAGATAGCATCAAACTTTTACAGGAGATCAACAAACAGGGCGCTAAACAGCAACGAGTGATCCCATGCCTGCTGGAGGTATATATTTCAAAAGATGAAACGAAGTTTGGCTTTGATGAGGCGGAGCTTAAGGCGTTGTTACAATCGGGTATAATTGCCCAGCTTCCTTTTGTAAGAGTGGAAGGATTGATGGGCATGGCTACATTTACGGAAGACAATGGCCTTATACGAGCTGAATTTGCACACCTGAAAGAACTGTTTGACCAGCTTTCCGGGTTTCATTCGGCCAATATTGAGATCAGCAAACTGAGTATGGGCATGAGTGCCGATTACCAGTTTGCCATTGAAAATGGGACAACGATGGTAAGGATCGGGAGTTTGTTGTTCGGGGAAAGGCCTTATGCAAAGAATTAAAAAATGTTAAAATTTTTGTATTGGCTATGTATTCTTCCCGGTAAAAACATCTATTTGTTGCCATTTGAATAACTTTAATGCACCAACCCATGGACATGACCAAGGCCTTTGAAGCTGAAAAAAACCGAAAAGCATTTACCTATACTGCTATTATTTGCGGTATTATACTTTTATTATTTCTGATTATCCGCTGGAAAGTGGAGCCGGTAACCATCCCAGTTATACAAGACCTTATTGAAATTAACCTGGGCAATAATGAAGAAGGTTTTGGAGAAGAGCAGCCCTTGATCAAGGGTAACCGTACGCCTGCAGAAGAAACCATAGCAGCAAATAAAACACCCGCATCTGCCAATACAGTAAATGAAGAAGTGCAGCCCGAAGATGATGCAGAAAAAGATGCAGCACCTGTGATAAGGCCTTCAAAAATCCCTGCAAAAACAACAGCAGTAACGCCTGTTACTACCCCTTCCCCTAAGCCTCAGAAGCCAAAGATCACCTATAAAGGCCCTCAAACCGGACCTCCGGGAAATAATCCCACAGAAGACAACGGATTTAAAAACCAGGGTAATAACAAAAAAGGACCGGGCGATGATGGCATCCCTGAAGGTGATAAAGATTCTTATGGAAATACAAAAGGCGGCAAAAAGGGCGGGCCAAAAATTATCTCAGGCAACAGGAAGATCATACGGTATTATACATTTACCGGTGACTTAAACAAAGCCACCATTTTTGCAGTTATCCGGGTGTCTCCATCCGGGCAGGGCAGTTATGTAAGAATGGTAAAACCAAGTACCAGTTTCGATCCGGCTTATGGAAGGGCTATCAGTAATTACCTCAGCAATATCCAGTTTGATAATGCGCCAGAAGAATCGATGGTTACCGTACAGTTCAATTTCAATGTAAACTAGCTGTTGAACTTTGCATAGCTGAATACTTTGATTGTGTTATTTTTATCCCGATGACTTACGAAGCGGCACTAGAATACCTGTACAGCAGCTTACCCATGTTCACCAGAATCGGGGCTGCGGCCTACAAAAAAGACCTTCACAACAGCATTGCCCTTTGCGAAGCATTGGGCAACCCTCAGCAACGATTTAAGAGCATACATGTTGCAGGCACCAATGGAAAAGGTAGCACGAGCCATATGCTGGCTGCGATATTACAATCAGCCGGATATAAAACGGGGTTATATACTTCGCCGCATATTAAGGATTTTGGCGAACGCATACGGGTGAATGGCACCATGATCAACCGGCAGTTTGTGATACAATTTGTAGGAGAGCATAAAGCACTGTATGAACGAATTGAACCTTCTTTTTTTGAACTAACCGTTGCCATGGCATTTGACTATTTTGCAAAAGAACAGGTAGACGTAGCCGTTATAGAAACCGGGCTGGGCGGCCGGCTTGATAGTACCAATATTATTTCCCCCGTTCTTTCTGTTATCACCAACATCGGTTACGACCACATGAATTTGCTGGGCAATACACTAAAGGAAATCGCCCAAGAAAAAGCAGGCATTATCAAAGCAAATACGCCTGTTGTTATAGGGGAAACCCTGGAAGAAACAGCTCCCGTATTTACACAAAAAGCCAAATCAGAAAAAGCATCCATCACATTTGCAGCAAACAAGTACCGGCTCTCACGCAAGCCGGCCAGCGAGAAGTATACTGCCATTCATTCCGGAAACAAAACCAGTATAGAATTGCAACCCGACCTCAGGGGGATTTACCAGGAAAGAAATATCAGGACCGTATTAGCTGCTGTGGATGAGTTGGTACAACTTGGGTATTCGGTTTCAAAAGAACATATTCAAACAGGCATTGCAAATACCAGGACACTAACAGGGTTGCGTGGCCGCTGGGACATCATCTCACAGCACCCTACAGTGATACATGATGTAGCCCATAATGAAGACGGACTAAAAATGGCGTTGTTACAATTGCAACAGGAATACCCGGGGAGCAAATGGCATTTCGTAATGGGTTTTGTAAAAGATAAAGATGTACCGCATGTACTCGGCTTATTCCCCAAAAATTGCCCTTATTATTTTACCCAGGCCCATATCCCCAGGGCGCTGCCAGCCAATGAATTGCAATCTTTGGCATTATCTAAAGGTTTGCTGGGTGAATATTACGATCATGTAAATGAGGCCATTCATGCTGCAAAAGAAAAAGCCGCACCTACAGATGTTGTCCTGGTATGCGGCAGTTTTTTTGTAATTGCTGAAATCAGCGATTGATCATGGTTGCTGATCCAGATAATGAAACCCATAAAAAAGGCAAAGAGCGTGCATGCTTTGTTTGATACCACTTTTGAGTAAGAGGTTTCTTACCTCATCTTTTGGTTTCAGAATGATGTCAATTTCTTCGTTGGCATCGAGTTGCTGGCCGGTTGTTTTTTTACCTCCTGTTGCAATAAACAAATAAGTAAAATTGCTGAGTACACCCGGATTGGCGGCTGTAATACCCAACTGCTGAACATGTGCAAAGCTGTACCCGGTTTCTTCGAGCAGTTCCCGGCGAATGGCTTCAACAGGGTTTTCACCTTCGTCGATAAACCCGCCGGGTAATTCGAGCAGTTCCTGGCCCACCGGATGGCGGTATTGCTTTACCAGCAGCACTTCCCCTTCTTCTGTGATGGCCATGGCTGCTGCACTGGTTGGAAGTTCTACCACAAAATACGGGTCAACCAATTTGCCCGAAGGCAATTTATATACATCCCTTCGTGCGGTGAAGTAATGGTGCCTGCTCAGGTATTCAGATGAAAGCGTTTTAATTTCCATGATCGGTTTCTAATATTATTACCAGCCCATTCGTTCGCGAAGCCTGGTGACATGTGCCAGGTGGTGCCTCGAATGCCAGGCATACATACCCAGCAGGTACCAAAGTGACATTTGTTTATTGTATTCGGGATGTACCACCGTACGCTCCCATTCACCCGTCTTGATATGTTCGAGAATTTCTACCCAACGGCGATGCACTGCATGCAGGATGGTTAAAGACAGGTTGATGGGTAGGTTCATTGTATCGGGCATCTTCGCCCATTCGTCCTGGCGGTAAGGCTTTATAACCGGATTTTCTTCCGTTAACCCCAGTTTAAACCGGATATATGCATTCATATGGCTGTCGGCCACATGATGAATGAGTTGCTTTACCGTCCATCCACCAGGCCTGTAAGCAGTATCCAACTGCTGTTCATCCAGATTTTGAATGGCCCGCTCCAGGTCCTCCGGGAGAAAACGAATATCGTTTATCCATACCCGTAACTGATCCTCAGAAAATGGCTTTTCTATGTACTTTCCAATGGGGAAACTAAGGTCTTCCATTATTTCTGTGCAAACGGTTTGATTTCCAGCAATTCAATTTCAAAAATAAGTGTTGCACCGGGAGGAATAGAGCCGTTGCCATGATCACCGTAACCAAGCTCACTGGGGATATATACTTTCCATTTGTCGCCCTTGCGCATTTCCTGCAGAATGAGTGTCCATCCACGGATTACACCGCCCAAAGAAAAAGTTGCAGGCTCCCCTCTCTTATAAGAATTATCGAAACCTGTTCCATCTATGAGTGTTCCTGCATAATGCACAACCACAGTGTCATTCACTCCGGGTTTACTTCCGTTGCTGTCGCCTGCTTTCATCACTTCATACTGTAGACCATTCGCCAGGGAAGTAACTTCCTTTCTTTTTTTGTTTTCAGCCAGATAAGCTTGCCCTTTTTCTTTTTGAGCGGCACTTTTCTTTTTGGCAAATGCCTGTAACTGTTCCTGCAATGACATATTTGATTGTTCGGGAGTTAATAATTTGGGTTTATCTTTCATCACATCATCAATGGCCTTTTTCATGAGCTCGCTGTTGAGTTCTGTAATGCCTTGTTCTTTCATATTGCCCGCCACATTTAACCCAGCCGCATAACTGAAACTATCCAACAGGTTTTTCATAATAGGCTTTGCCGGCGTTGATAATTTTGTGGCTGCAGGTTTCTTTTTCGTTTGCGCTGATGTTGTTGAAATTGCCACCAGGCATACCGAAGCACATAACAAAATTTGTTTCATCGTATAATTTTTGTGATCAAAAGGAATGCAAATAAACAGAACTTTACTCATCCCGCATCTCCCTTCCTGTTAAATGTAAGAAAACATCTTCGAGGCTGGCTGCTTTCACTTGTTTGGGGCGTTCGAAGCCGCTGGCAACCAGTTCGTCGATCATCTTATCGGGTGAATCGAGCTGGATGATTTCTCCCTGGTTCATAATTGCGATACGGTCGCAGAGTTGCTCGGCTTCATCCATATAGTGTGTAGTGAGGATTACAGTTGTTCCACCATTCCTGATTTCCCGAATCAGTTGCCATAGATTCCTTCTTGCCTGTGGGTCGAGCCCGGTGGTTGGTTCATCGAGGAAAATGATCTTTGGCTGGTTGATGAGGGTGGTAGCTATGGAAAACCGCTGTTTTTGTCCGCCGCTGAGTTCCTTGCTCTTATTTTTTGCTTTGTCTTCCAGGTTAACTTTCTTTAATAATTCCATTGGTTGTACACTCTTATTGTACAAACCACCAAACAGTTGAATCAGTTCAATAAGGTTTAGGCCCGGATAAAAACCAGAGGTTTGAAGTTGTACCCCAATGATCTTTTTTATTTCAGCGGGTTCTTTGTCGAGATTTAAGCCATCCACCAATACCGTACCGCTTGTTTTTTCCCGCAGGGTTTCGATGATCTCAAGTGTGGTTGATTTTCCTGCGCCATTGGGGCCGAGCAGTCCGAATATTTCTCCTTCATACACATCAAATGAAATGGAATTGACAGCAGTATAATCCCCATACTTTTTTACGAGGTCTTTTACTGAGATAATTACCTTCGCCATCTTTTGCAACCTGATAAATTAAAAAAATGTTATTAGATATTTAAGGCGATCATGATTTCGCCTGTTCGAGTTCTTCCATCATCAATTTACTGCCAATAAACAGAGGGGTGCGCTGGTGTACTTCTGTAGGCACAATATCCAGGATGCGCTGGGTACCATTCGTTGCTTTGCCGCCAGCTTTTTCAACTATAAATGCGAATGGGTTGCATTCGTATAACAACCTTAGTTTCCCCTTTGGCTTATCGGTTGTACCAGGGTACATGAAGATGCCACCCTTGATGAGGTTGCGGTGTACATCGGCCACCATACTTCCAATATAACGCTGCGTATAAGGTCCACCGGTAGCTTTTGTTTTTTGCTGGCAGGACGTAATGTATTTTTTTACATAATCATCGTATTGATAAAAATTACCATGGTTCACCGAATATATTTTGCCGGTTTCGGGGCATTGGATATCGGGATGGCTGAGTGTAAACTCGCCTATCGACTGATCGAGTGTAAAACCATTCACCCCCCTGCGGGTTGCATATACGAGCATGGTGGATGAACCATAAATCACATATCCGGCGGCTACCTGTTTGTTTCCTGCTTGTAAGAAATCTTCTTTGGTGGCAGGCTTGCCCAATTCGCTTACCCGCCTGAATACGCTGAAAATAGTGCCAATGGAAACATTCACATCAATATTGCTGCTGCCATCAAGTGGGTCAAACAGGCAAACGTACTTCGACTGGTTACTCACTTCATCATCAAAAACTACAATATCGTCTAGTTCTTCACTTCCTATGCCTGCACAGCTGATGCCATGGCGCAGCACCCCCATGAATTGGTTATTGGCGAAAACATCGAGTTTCTTCACTTCCTCTCCCTGTACATTCATGGTACCGGCATCACCGAGGATATCTACCAGCCCCGCCTTATTCACTTCAACATGCACCCTTTTTGCTGCCAGCCCTATATCCCTCAAAAGGCCTGATAATTCACCCGTGGCCTTGGGAAAATCACGCATTTGCTGGATGGTAAATTCGTCGAGTGTTTGTATTTTTCTATTGATGGTCATAAAACAATTTCAAGTTTACATTGAACGAAGTTAGATTTGCGTTCAAATGTAAGGTTTATTATTATTTCGGATCAACAGATGTATCATTTGGGCCGGCGAAATGTAGCATAAGCCTTTTATTGTGTATCATTTACATTACAGGTATGAAGATTTATAAATTTGGCGGCGCCAGTATCAACAGTATTGAGAGGATTAAGAATACAGCAAATATTATTGACGGTTCAAAAACAGAAAAATTACTGGTAGTTGTTTCTGCAATGGGCAAAACCACCAATGCCCTTGAAAAAGTAGCAGAGGCTTTTTATGAAGGAAGGAAAGAAGATGCATTGCAGTTGTTCGACCAGTTAAAAGCCAGCCATATTGAAACTTTGAAGTACCTGAATATCCTGCGCTGGCAGGATGCCGAAAACCAATTGAAGGATTTCTTTACAGAGATTGAATGGATGCTGCACGACAAACCGGTAAGGGGTTATGATTATTATTACGACCAGGTGGTTTGTTGCGGGGAATTGTTCAGCACCAGTATTGTAGCACATTACCTGGCCGACAGAAAAGTGAAAGTGAAATGGCTGGATGTGCGAGACATGGTTCGAACAGATGATAATTTCAGGGATGCAGCGATTGACTGGGAATTTACAAATGCCCGGGTGAAAGAGGCCGTTTTACCGCTTTTTGAATCATATGATGTGGTGGTCACGCAGGGTTTTATAGGATCAACAGATGAAAATGAAAGTACTACACTGGGAAGGGAAGGAAGCGACTACAGCGCCGCCATATTTGCGAATATCCTTAACGGGGAGTCGGTTACCATTTGGAAAGATGTGGATGCAGTCATGAGTGCCGATCCAAAGAAATACCCCTCAGCCAGCATCATCCCCCAACTCAGTTTTACAGAAGTGATTGAGATGGCATATTATGGTGCACAGGTCATTCACCCCAAGACCATCAAACCCTTACAGAATAAAAACATCCCGTTGCAGGTAAAAAGTTTCCTCGACCCATCGCTTCCCGGTACATACATCGGCAAAGAGCATGTGAAAAACCTGCCGCCGATCATTGTAAATAAGGAAAAACAGGTATTGATCCGGTTTCGCTCCAAAGACTTTTCATTTGTAGAAGACAAACCTGTTCAGCAATTGCATGGGTTATTTAACCAGATAAAAATCAAGCCCAATCTTTCTCAAAATACCGCCATATCTTTGCTTTGTTGTTTTGATGACCATAACGAAAAGATCGGCCAGCTGGCAACAGCCGCATCTGCCATTTTTGATGTAGAACTCGAAAAGGGGCTTGCCTTGCTAACGATCAGGCATTATGACCAGGAAAGCATTGAAACACTCACCAGCAACAGGGTTGTATTGCTCGAACAGAAGACCACGGAAACCGTGCAGGTGTTGATGAGGGAGGGGGTGTAGGGAGGGTGGGTTTGAGGGTTTAAGGGTTTGAGGGTTTGGAAAAATGTAGCTTTGATTTTTGAGCCCTGTTGTAGATCATTACTTAGTTAAATATATATTCACCTTTCCTATTTACCATGATGATCGGGAGTTCTTTTTTGATTTCAAAATAATCGAAAGCTTCGCGGATATTTTTGTTGAATTGCTGCAGGTAAGCATTGTCTTTAATGGTGTTGTTCAGATAATCCATCGACTTTTTTACATTGTACCGGGCGGGGAATACATGTACCGGGATAAACTCCTGGCCTTGCTGACGGGCATTGGAAGCAATGATATACAATTCTTCGATGGGCATATCGTTGATGGCAATACAACCGGTAGAAACACAGTTGCCATGGATGTAAATAGCACTGCCCGGCCGTACAGAATCGCTTAAAATACGGTCTGAAGCATTGGGATAATTCAATCCCAGAGATAAATGATAATTGCTGTTTGGGTTAAATTCATTGATATGGTAAAACCCTTCGGGTACCTGGTAATCACCTTCCATACGTTTGGGCCCCATCGTGCCACTTTGCATACACACCTTGTATGTTTTAAATAATTTATACGGACGAACACTATCATCCTTTACCCATACTTCCAGCTGACGGTCATATTTAAAAGACCGAACATATAGTGACTGGGGGGGCCAGTTCAATTTTTGCTGTTCGAATTGCTTTTTCAGGGAGTCTTCCAACTTCTGCATTTGCATGGCGGCACTTGCTTTATAGGCAGGCTTTTGTACGCCATTAAAAACATTCTGTGCTGCCACAACAGATCCTGTTAACAGCAATATCAAAACGATATAGAATCTTTGAAAAATCACGTCTTTCATCAAACGAAACAGGAGGAAAAATATTGGTGTTTAAAAAGTTGTTGAAAATATAAAATTCTATCCTTCAAAATCGTTAAAAATCAATTTTCGAATAAATTAAATATAATGCAATATTTAATATAGGATTGGCAATATGTTGATTTTCAATAATAAAACTACAAATTACCCCTCGCTTCCTGTTCACGTTCCAGCGCTTCAAACAATGCTTTGAAATTACCTTTACCAAAACTTTTTGCGCCCTTTCGCTGGATAATTTCAAAAAACAATGTTGGCCTGTCTTCAATTGGTTTTGTAAAAATCTGGAGCAGGTAACCTTCGTCATCACGGTCAATTAGGATACCCAGGTCGCGGAGAGGCGCCAGGTCCTCATCAATTTTCCCCACCCTTTCCAACACGGTATCATAATAGCTTCCCGGAACCTTAAGAAATTCTACCCCCCTACGCTGCAAATCGGTTACGGTTTCAATGATATTATTGGTTGCTACAGCCACATGCTGCACCCCCTCGCCGTTATAGAAATCAAGGTATTCTTCTACCTGGCTTTTCTTTTTACCTTCCGCCGGTTCATTGATTGGGAATTTAACATAGCCATTCCCATTGCTCATTACTTTGCTCATCAATGCAGAATATTCTGTAGATATGTCCTTGTCGTCGAAGGAAAGAATGTTACGAAAACCCATCACATCTTCATAAAATTTCACCCATGGGTTCATCTGGTTCCAACCAACATTTCCAACGCAATGGTCTACATACATCAGGCCCGTGGATGAAGGGTTGTAATCACTTACCCATTTGCGGAAGCCCGGCATGAATACGCCTTTGTAATTTTTACGTTCAACAAAAATGTGTACGGTGTCTCCATACGTATGGATACCACTTAAAACTATTTCCCCATCCGCATCTTTCAATGTTTGGGGTTCCATATAGCTTTTTCCACCCCGGCTGGTCGTTTGCTGCCATGCATCTGTAGCATCATCTACTTTTAATGCAAGTACTTTTACTCCATCCCCGTGTTTATAAATATGATCGGCAATGGCATTGTTGGTCTTTAATGGAGTGGTGAGGACAAACGTGAGTTTGTTTTGCCTGATAACATAACTGGCCCTGTCCATCACACCGGTTTCTGGACCTGCATAAGCAAGCGATTGAAAACCAAAAGCGGTTTTATAGAAATGGGCAGCCTGTTTTGCATTGCCTACATATAATTCTACGTAATCTGTTCCCTGAAGCGGGAGAAAATCTGCGGTGGTTACTTCCTTTTTTTCGGGAGCTATGGTAGATACTGACATATGAAAATTTTGAGGATAATATTAATGTGCTATCAATTCATGACTAACTTTCATGCATTGTATCCATCGCAAGCGTTGTCATCAGCAGGGAATAATGGCTGCGTTTGTCGGCAAATAGTTTATGTGGATAGTCGGGCCTCATGTACCCGGTAAAGATACAAAACATCCCTTTTTTTAAAAGTTAATAGAATAAATTGTTCATCTGGCAACCGAAATCCCCTCATTTCAATTCGGCCATTGCAAATATTCCTAAATGGTTATGGCCCTATAACAGGGGTTAGGCAGTGGGCAGTTAACCCTACAATTGAAAATCCCAAACCTTATCTTTGTTGCATGAAAAAAGTTGGCATTCTCGGTGGGGGGCAATTGGGGCGCATGTTATTGCAGGCAGCTATCAACTACCCGGTAGAAACCTTCCTGATGGAGAACGATGAGCAGGCACCAGCAGCCCACCTTTGCCATCATTTTACAAAGGGCAATATCACTTCTTTTGATGATGTTTACCGGTTTGGAAAAGGGCTGGATGCCATCACCATTGAAATTGAGAATGTAAACATAGATGCATTAGAAGCATTGGAAAATGAAGGGGTGGCAGTTTACCCAACGCCGGCTGCCCTTCGGATCATCCGCAATAAAATCAACCAAAAGAATTTCTACAAAGACCATCAGATTCCTACCAGTCCGTTTGTTATCACCCACTCTAAAGCCGAACTGGAAGCACAACTGGATTTTCTTCCTGCCGTACACAAGCTCGCCAGTGGGGGTTATGATGGCCGGGGCGTTCAGGTAATTGAGCAGGTGAAGGATATCGAAAAAGGCTTCGATGAACCTTCTGTACTGGAGAAAAAAGTGCGTATTATAAAGGAAATTTCCCTCATCATTGCGGTAAATAAGAAAGGGGAAACAGCGATTTATCCACCAATTGATATGGTATTCGACCCATCCCTTAACCAGCTCAGCCACCAGATGAGCCCGGCCGAATTACCAGAAAAGGTATTTTGGAAAGTAGAAGCCATTGGACTGAATCTGGTAAAAAAACTCAATAGCCCCGGCATTTTCGCAGTAGAAATGTTTTCCGACGCAGATGATAATGTAATGGTGAATGAAATTGCACCGAGGGTACACAATAGCGGCCATCATACGATCGAAGGCAGTTACAGCAGCCAGTTTGATATGCTCTGGCGCATTATCCTGCATTACCCGCTGGGGAATACCGACCCCATATTGCCCGCTGCTCTGGTGAACCTGGTGGGCGATGAAGGGTTTAATGGGCCTGCCGTTTATAC
Source organism: Bacteroidota bacterium (assembly GCA_052035835.1). Classification (GTDB taxonomy): domain Bacteria; phylum Bacteroidota; class Bacteroidia; order Chitinophagales; family Chitinophagaceae; genus Ferruginibacter. The sequence goes on from JBPOHG010000164.1 coordinate 20,847, forward strand.
CGGCTTGGAGGAAGTACTTTCCATTGATAATGTATTCCTCCACCTATACGGGAAACAACTCACCAAACCAGGCCGAAAGATGGGCCATATCACCATTTTAAGTAAAGACAGGCAGGATCTTCTTCATAAAGTTAACAAGGTAAAAAGGCAGTTTTTCATACGTTCCTGAGCCCACTCATCACATGTTGAACAGCCAGTCGTACCTTTATGCGTCACCGTTCTGTAGAATCGGCCTTAAATTTGAAGTCTGAACATCTAAAATTCCCTTTCGTGTATTCAATCATCAGAAAGCAGTACGCTTTGCCTTCTTATATACTTTTCTTTTTTCTGTGTGCAGTTATCATTTCCTGCAAATCGAAAGACAAAAAGATACCGGCGGCTGGTGCTGCAAAATCGGGGCCCCCACCCGTTCCTAAAGTAGATGGTTTCATTATTCGCACGAGTGCAGTGGCCGAAAACCTCGAACTTCCGGGATCTGTGATTGCGAATGAAGCGACATCCATCAATCCCGAAATTTCGGGCAGACTGGTGTATTTGAACACTGCGGAAGGAAAAACCGTTGGCAAAGGCACATTGCTCGCGAAAATTTATGATGGCGACCTCAAAGCACAATTGAATAAACTGAGCGTACAATTAAAAGTACAGGAACAAACTGCCAAACGATATGAAGAGTTGCTTAAAATAAATGGTGTAAGCCAACAGGAATATGATATGATCGTTTTGCAGTCGAGCAATATCAGGGCCGATATGCAAATCATCAGGAGCAATATCATGCGTACAGAAATAAGGGCCCCTTTTTCTGGTACACTGGGATTAAAAATGGTGAGTCCGGGTGCATATGTAACCCCACAAACCACGTTAACCACTATCCGCCAGAACAGCGGGCTTAAACTCGATTTTACGGTGCCGGAAAGATTTACCGGCAGGTTGCGCCCCTCTCAAACCGTGCATTTCAGGGCCGAAGGAAATAATAAAGATTATACGGCAAAGATCATGGCTACAGAATCGGGTGTGGCAGAAGACAGCCGCAGCCTTCGGGTACGGGCAATCGTTACCAATAACGACAACAGCCTGCTTCCCGGAATTTTTGTAAAAGTAAACCTGGCTTTTGAACCCGATACTTCTGCCATTATGATCCCTTCGCAGGCAATCGTTCCACAGGCCAGGGGGAAGAAAGCAGTTATGTATAATGGAGGCAACATCCGCTTTATAGACATTGTAACTGGTATGCGTGATTCGGCCAATGTGCAGGTGTTAAGCGGATTGAAAGCCGGGGATACCATCATTACCACCGGATTGATGGCATTAAAACCGGGAGGAAAAGTTGAATTGAGGAAAGTAGTGGAGTGAGGGTGGAAGGATGAAGGGTGGAAGGGTTTAAGGGTTTTTTAAAACAGCATAGCTGATATGAACATTTCGGAATTTAGTTTAAGAAGGCCGGTATTTGCCATTGTACTCAATATTGTTATTGTGGTATTTGGCGCTATTGGTTATCATTTCCTGGGTGTTCGTGATTACCCGGCGCTGGACCCGCCGAATATAAATGTGCGTACTTCCTACCCTGGTGCCAATGCAGAAATCATAGAAACGCAGATCACTGAACCATTGGAAAAAGCGATCAATGGAATTGCCGGCATAAAGAATATCAGTTCACAAAGTTCCCAGGGATCGAGCAATATCACTGTTGAGTTTGAATTAGGGATCCCGCTGGAAGAAGCGGCCAATGATGTACGTGATAAAGTATCGCAGGCTACCCGTTCGCTTCCAACAGACCTGGAAGCTCCGCCGGTAGTAAGCAAGGCCGACGCCAGCAGCGACCCGGTGGTGATCATGCTGGTGAAAAGCGATATCCGGAACGCTTTACAGATCACAGAATTTGCCAACAACAACCTCGTAGAACGGATACAAACAGTGCCGGGTGTAAGCGGTGTGAATATCTGGGGTGAGAAAAAATATGCCATGCGCATTTGGTTTAAACCAGAAAAACTGAGCGCCTATTCCCTTACCCCCAGGGACGTTCAAAATGCATTGCTGAGGGAAAATGTTGAATTACCGGCTGGCAAGATTTCTGGGGATGCAACGGAATTGGGTATACGCACTTTTGGAAAGTTGAATACAGAAGAAGAATTCAACAACCTTATCATTAAAAATATCAATGGCACCGATATCAGGGTTAAAGACATCGGCGAAGCGGTATTAGGCCCCGAGAATGAAGAAAGTGTACTTAAAGAAAGCAATGTACCAATGATTGCGATCGCCGTGATCCCGCAACCCGGCACCAATTATATTTCCATTTCAAATGAAGTAAAGAAAAGGATCGAAGAAATCAAAACCGATCTTCCTTCAGATATCCGCCTCGAAGTTTCATTTGATGCAACAGATACCATTCGAAAATCGATCAGCGAAGTTAAGGAAACGCTCATTGTAGCTTTTATCCTCGTCGTTATGATCGTGTACCTTTTCTTCCGCGACTGGCTCATTGCCATTCGACCACTAATTGACATCCCTGTTTCTCTGATTGGCGCTTTTTTCATCATGTATGTTTCCGGGTTCACCATCAATGTACTCACGCTGCTCGCCATCGTACTTGCTACCGGCCTTGTGGTGGATGATGGCATCGTGGTCACAGAAAATATTTATAAAAAAATGGAAGCGGGCATGGATAAATGGAAAGCAGCCCGCGATGGGTCTAAAGAAATTTACTTTGCCGTTATTGCCACTTCTATTACACTCGCAGTGGTATTCCTGCCCATCATTTTTTTACAGGGATTTGTAGGCCGCCTGTTCCGTGAATTTGGGATCGTGGTTGCCGGAGCCGTTTTAATCTCTGCCTTTGTATCACTCACGTTAACGCCTGTACTAAATGTAAAACTCGCAGGAAAAAAGTTTAAGCATTCGCGTTTTTATACATTCAGCGAACCTTTTTTCCGAGGTATGGAAAACGGCTACAGGCGAATGTTACAGGGATTTATGAAAATACGCTGGATGGCTTTTCCAATCATCCTGGTATGTGTAGCTATCATTTATTTCATGGGCAGCGGATTGCAATCGGAACTGGCACCCATGGAAGATAAAAGCGGGTTCAGGTTACAGGTATCTGCCCCCGAAGGCACCTCCTATGATGCGATGGATAAATACATGGACAAACTCACCGGGTTCCTGATTGATTCCCTTGCAGAGAAAAGATACATTACCAGTATGACCGCACCAGGGTTTACCGGTTCGGGCTCTTCCAATACCGGATTTGTCAGGATCCTCCTCGTTCCACCTTCGGAGCGTGAAAGAACCCAGCAGGATATTGTTAACTGGGTCAACAAAAAAATCCCCCGCTTTAATGACGGGCGTGCATTTGCAGTGCAGGAACAAACCATTGCCGTAAACCGCCGGGGAGGCCAGCCGGTGCAATTCGTCATTCAGCATGTTAACTCCGACAAGATCAAGGCTGCCTTGCCAAAAATCCTGGAGGCTGCCGGCAAGAGCAACGTACTCATGGGAGTAGACGCAGACCTCAAGTTTAATAAACCGGAAGTACGTATAACCATTAACCGGCTGAAAGCAAGTGAACTGGGAGTAACGGTGAATGATATTTCTCAAACATTGCAACTGGCGCTCAGCAACCAGCGAATGGGCTATTTCACCAAAGAAGGAAAACAATATTCAGTGATCGGGCAGGTAGAACGCATCAACCGCGATGATCCGGCAGACCTGGAGAATATTTATGTAACCAATAACCGCGGGCAGTCCATTGCGTTGATCAACCTGCTGGAAATATCTGAAGACGTTACGCCCCCTACCCTGTATCATTTCAACAGGTACCGCTCTGCAACGATATCCTCGGGATTGGCAGAAGGCAAAACCATTGGGGATGGGATCAAAGAAATACAGGCCATTGCCGATAGTGTGCTCGACGATAGTTTCCGCACATCCCTTTCGGGTTCGTCGAGGGATTATGCAGAAAGTTCGGGCAACACTTACTTCGCATTCTTCCTTGCACTGGCGCTCATCTTCCTCGTTCTGGCTGCACAGTTTGAAAGTTTTATAGACCCGTTCACGATTATGATCACGGTACCTTTGGCCATTGCGGGAGCCGTATTATCATTGTGGTTGTTTGACCAAACGATCAATATTTTCTCACAGATTGGTATGATCATGCTCATTGGACTGGTTACTAAAAACGGGATCCTCATTGTTGAATTTGCCAATCAGAAACAATTGGGAGGAGACAAAAAAGTACCTGCGGTTATAGAAGCATCGGTAGCACGGTTCAGGCCCATCCTCATGACCAGCCTTGCCATGTCGCTGGGGGCCTTACCACTAGCTTTGTCATTAGGTGATGCATCAACAAGCAGGATGCCTTTGGGAATTGTGATCGTAGGCGGAGTAATGTTTTCGCTGGTGCTGACGCTTTTTGTTATCCCCGCGATCTATTCATACTTGTCAACTCGAAAAAAGAAAAGTGCATTGGATGATATTGAACCCGAAACCGGTGCAGCATAAAGCAAGATTCATGAAACGGCCCTACTATACTATATTGTTGATGTTATGCATGACGGCTGGTAACGTAACCGCACAACAACTGTTACGCATAGAAGAAGCAGTGGCCGCCGCACTACAAAACAACTATGACATCCGGTTATTAAAAAATGATTCGGTGATCGCTGCGCTCAACAACAGTTATGCAAAAGCTGCCTTTTATCCAAGGTTAAATGCCACCACGACGGTTTTATTCAACAACAATAACCAACGGCAAAAACTGGCCGACGGATCAGAACGGGTGGGAAATGGCATCCGATCGAATGTTGAAAATGCATCCCTCAATCTCAACTGGACTGTTTTCGACGGATTGAAAATGTTTGCAACACGCGATAAACTTGCAGAACTTGTAAAACTGGGCGACTTAAACATACGAAATCAATTGGTGAACAGCATTTCAGATGTCATCAAAACTTATTACAATATTGTAAGGCAAAAACAACAATTGAAAGCCATTGAAGAGCAAATGGCCATCAATGAAGAACGGGTAAAACAGGCAGAAAAAAAATTCAGCACAGGGTTGGGCGCCAAACCTGAGTTGCTTCAATCTAAACTAGACCTGAATGCCCAACAAGCCGCCCGGTTAACACAACAAAACACCATCGCCCAACTCAAGGAACAACTCAACCTGCTCACTGTGTTTGCTCCGGGCACTTTATACGAAGTATCCGATAGCATCCCCATTGACATGAACCTTACCGCTGGCGATATCTTTGCCGGTGCCGAAAAAAACAATCCGGCCCTGCAGGTAGCCAGGCAAAACATTAAAATATCTGAACTCACTTTAAAAGAACGAAAAGCCGACCGCTTCCCAACTGTCAATTTAAATGCTGCTTATAATTTTGCACAAACCAACAATCAAACAGTAGTTAATAGTTTTACGCCACTTTTCAACCGCAATTAT
>JBPOHG010000284.1:0-2483 GCA_052035835.1 Bacteroidota bacterium
AATCTTCCATAATTTGAAATTGATAGTGATACACAGGAATCGTTCCCAAGAAACCCGAACTACTACCCCCTGCGTTTTGATATTTGTATGTCGAAACCGTATCGGTTTTTCCAGTCACAGGATCATAATGTGAAATCTGCTTGATCCGAATACCACCAATCGTAATTTTTCCCGTGGGAACGGGCACTTCATGTACCCATTCAACATTAATATATAGGCTTCGGGACGAAATAGTTGTTCCAGATGACAGACTTGTTTTAAATAAATATTTACCCGTTGGCAGGCTATTGCAAGTAAACGTAGCCACTCGACTATCATAAAAATCATATAGATCTATAGAAGTTGAGCAAATAGGATTGTGAAGCGTATCTGTGATGGTACAAATCAAATCAGCTGAACCTGAAAACGGATAACTCCCAATAATGGAACTGAAGTTGGCGTAACGTAGTACGAATACATCAGGAGTATTATCAACATGACTTGTTGTTATGGTATCAACTGAACCTCCAGGGCTTTTTGCGTTGATTCGCAAATAAGAAGGGACTATTGTTAAATTTCTAGCAGCATCATTATTCTCATACGAATAATAGGTTATACCTCCAGATGGATCATGTATTTCCTTTAGTGAAACCGCTTGAGCTGAGCTATTTGCTTCCCTGTTAGCACCTCCTGAATAAATACCAGCTACATTCGGTACAGGATTAACCCCGTTATTAACACCATTGTAAAAACCCCAATGATCAAAACTGTTCCAAATCGTATCTCCGGGAGTTCCGTACTGTGGAAAATGCGGGGTATTATAGACAAACTGGTAGCCGGGATTAATACCTGTGGCTGTAAACGTACGGACACTTGTTAATTGCAACCGCTTTGATACATCCCAATCAAACTTATACCCATAGCGAAAAATAGTATCGTTAATGCGTATACTATTTAGTGCAATATCCCGGTCATTATATACTACATATGGGTCATAAAGAAATGTGACATTCTTTAAATTCGGGAATCTTATTTCTGCAATTTTCTTTGTATTCATTGGCGCACTGCCAATCGCATACTCAATACTATCCATGAAATTATTGAATTGCTTCAGTAAAATCTTGCGCTTCACATTTTCTTGATTAAACTGACTAATAGTTTTATAGCGAAAAGAAATACTATCCGTATTAAACGGCGCAATGATGTAGCTTAAATGCCAGGCTCCAATAAATTGTTTGCCTTGAAAAACTGCTTTTTCCAATTCTTTAAAAACATACTTCACCCCTCCATCAGTGGTGATCGTAATAGATGTAATACTGCAACTATCTTCAGTTGAAACCTCATATGATACTTTCAATTGAGATTTGGGAAGTAAAAATATTTGCTTGTTTTTCCCAATCAAAAATTTACCCGATATACCCCCCGCGTTAAACTGAAATATATCTTGTTCGGCATCAATCTCGCCTTTGAAATAATCGTCTGCAATTGGCTCAAAATTATCCGGCACTTTTGGCGTATACATAAAACCCTTTGCCGGATAATCATCAGGAATACCTCTCATGTTTCGTACCACGGCCCCACCAGCGCTCAGGTTCCATCCAAAGCCAGCAATCGTTGGCGTTTCATTTAAACGCATGCCACCGGAAAAATAATCCAGGGTTATCCCAAGGCCAATGCCAGAATGATGGCTATAATTATACAGAGGGATCGAAATACCCGGCATCCCGGTAAACATATTTACCGGAACACTCTCAAACTTACTTGTGGCGGCTGTACCCTCACTCATAGGATACTCATTACCTTGTGCATTACCATATCTCCCCCATGCCAAAGCAACACAAAACAATATAACTGCTTTCCTAAAAAAAGAACTCTTGCCCATAGTCAATGTATATATGGTTATCAATAATCTTTACTTAAACTGGTATCCCACCCTGAAAATCACAGGTTGAGTGGAAGGTGTGTGTTGTGCATGCAAAAAATCATACAACAACTGTAAATTGGTTCCTTTTAAAAACTTTGTTCTTAGACTGATCTTCTTGGTGATACCTATCAAACCCGCCTGCTGCCAGGAAGAAACCTGTCGTATTGCCGCAAGGGATTGAAAGCTTGAATTGTAATTCATTTCAAAACCCCCGCTTGCATAAAACTGCTTTTTTATTTTCCAGTCCACAAAACTGCGAAGTCCAATACCTTCAGAGCTGAACCTGATCTTTTCGATACTACCAAATCCTGCTTTATACGATGCGCCTAATCCAATTACACTTTTGTCATTAAGTTTGTACCCAACACTAAGCGCTACATCTGCTACCGCTGGTACATAGCCTTTGTTTTTTGAAAACTGAATATTACTCCCAAGTTCAAGTCGCTGTAAAAAAGTTTTCGATTTTTGGTTATTTGGTTTAAACTCTGGTAACTCACCGCTTCCGCCTGTAGAACCCCGTTTGATCAGATCGTCCTTTAGTTTAGACAATTGCTCCTGTGCCTGCTGCATTTGTTGAGCA
>JBPOHG010000053.1:0-11226 GCA_052035835.1 Bacteroidota bacterium
GCCACCCAAAGAAATAAATGATTCCTGAAATCCAACTCAACCTAGTTGGAAAAACCATAAAAGACTTCCACAGCATTTGCATAATGCAGCTCTGTGGAGGTTTTTTTGTTTTTAGCCAATTCGTACATTTGGAAATGTTTCTTTCCAACAGCAGCGAACTAACATACATACCTAAACGAATTGTTTCCCTGGTACCTTCACAAACCGAACTTCTTTACCATCTCGGCTTAGAAGATGCAGTTGCCGGGATCACTAAATTCTGTATTCACCCTGCTCATTGGTTTCAACAAAAAACAAGGATTGGAGGTACCAAGTCTATTCATCTGGCCTCCATCGCAGCCCTTCAGCCCGATTTAATCATTGCCAACAAAGAAGAAAATGTGCAGGAGCAGGTGGAAGCACTTGCAGCAAACTACCCGGTATGGTTAACCGATATTAATAACCTCAATGATGCCATGCAGATGATCGGGGATATAGGGAACCTTACGGGCACTGCTTCAAAGGCCGGCGAAATCAGGGACAGCATTGCCCGGTCTTTCGAAGCGAACCTTTCCGCCCCTTCCAACCCCATCCGCACAGCATACCTTATTTGGAAAGGCCCTTACATGGCAGCGGGAACAGCTACTTTTATCAATGATATGATGTTAAAGGCAGGATTTGCCAATGTATTGCCCCAGGGAACCAGGTACCCGGAAGTAACTTTCACCGAGCTTGCACAACTTGGCGTTGAATGTGTGCTTTTGTCGAGCGAGCCTTATCCATTTTCTGCCAAACATATCGAAGAAATCCAACTGCAACTTCCCGGAGTAATTGTGAAGCTCGCAGACGGGGAACTTTTCAGTTGGTATGGCAGCCGGTTGATGCAATCGGCCTCCTATTTTAAAAAGTTGTACATTGAATGCCGGGAACCCTAAGTTCCTGATTATATAACCGTTCAGTTCCTTATTTTTGTAAAAAAACTAAAACCATGGCTGCTAAAATCGCTGAATTACTTGGCAAAGATGCCGATAGCTTACTCAACCACGAATGCAAAACCATTACAAAAGATCAAATACACCTACCTTCCCCAACAGATATTGAAGACATCTGGATTAACAGCAACCGCAGTAACCAAACATTACGCAACCTCCAGGGCATGCTCAACAATGGCCGGTTAGCCGGTTCGGGATACGTTTCGATCCTCCCGGTTGACCAGGGAATCGAACACAGTGCAGGAGCTTCTTTTGCCCCCAACCCCATTTATTTTGACGCAGAAAATATCGTTAAACTGGCAATTGAAGGTGGTTGTAATGCAGTGGCCTCCACTTTTGGTGTACTTGGAATTATCAGCCGTAAATATGCACATAGGATTCCTATGATGGTGAAAATCAATCACAACGAGTTTTTGAGCTACCCGAATAAATTCGACCAGGTGATGTTCGGACAAATTAAAGATGCCTGGAACATGGGTGCTACTTCTGTGGGCGCCACCATTTACTGGGGAAGCGATGCCAGTACCCGCCAGTTGCAGGAAGTAGCCACCGCTTTTGAAATGGCCCATGAATTGGGAATGGCTACCGTGCTTTGGTGCTATACCCGTAACAACGGCTTTAAAATTGACGGCGTTGATTATCATACTTCAGCCGATTTAACCGGCCAGGCCAACCACCTTGGTGTTACTTTACAGGCAGACATTATCAAACAGAAACTACCCACCAACAACGGAGGTTACAATGCTACCAAGCATGGCAAGACTTCCCCATTGGTATATAGCAAATTAACCACCGACCACCCTATCGACCTGGCCAGGTACCAGGTAGCCAATTGCTACATGGGCCGAATCGGGCTTATCAATAGCGGCGGTGAAAGTAAAGGTGCAACCGACCTGGCTGAGGCAGTAACTACTGCAGTCATTAACAAACGTGCCGGTGGTATGGGGCTGATCAGTGGCCGTAAAGCATTCCAAAAGCCAATGACAGAAGGCGTACAATTGCTGAATGCTATACAGGACGTATATTTAGACAAGAGCATTACAATTGCTTAAGGCAGTTCAAAACTTTTAAAGGTTTAAGGGTTTATCAGTTATATCAACTAGTAAATTCTTAAACCTTTGAACTCTTAAACCTTTAAACATGAGATTAGAAGAGGATTTTGACGCAAACCTGGCCGGTGAAGATGGCAATATTGAAGAATCGAAATCGAGCTGGTTTAAGCGGATCAAAAAAGGGATTCTTACTTCTACGAAGGACAAAAAAGATGCACCAGAGGGCCTTTGGACGAAATGCCCCAATTGCAAGTATACCTGCACCGTTTCTGAACTGGAGGAAAACAAATTTGTTTGTGCGAAATGCGACCATCACCACCGCATTGGCAGTGAAGAGTATTTTGAGATATTGTTTGATGAGAAACAATTCACCGAGCTCTTCGCCAACATCAAATCAAAAGACCATTTAGGGTTTGTTGACCTTAAGCCTTATCATAAGCGGTTAGAAGAAACCTATGCTAAAACCGATATTCATGATTCCATTACAGTTGCCCATGGCAAAGTAAATGGCAATGACCTGGTGGTTGCCTGTATGGATTTTGAATTCATCGGCGGAAGCCTGGGGAGTGTTATGGGTGAAAAAATCTGCAGGGCTTGCGATTATTGCCGGGAGCACAGGATACCATTTATGATCATCAATAAAAGTGGCGGTGCAAGAATGATGGAAAGCGCTTTTTCTTTGATGCAACTGGCCAAAACATCGGGCAAGCTTACTCAATTAAGTGAAGCCAAAGTTCCTTATATCTCATTGTGTACCGACCCTACTTTTGGAGGCACCACTGCTTCCTTTGCTATGCTGGGCGATGTGATCTGTGGCGAACCCGGTGCCCTGATAGGTTTTGCAGGCCCCCGTGTCATTAAAGAAACCATCAAAAAAGATTTGCCTCCCGGCTTTCAACGCAGTGAATTTCTATTAGAACATGGCTTCCTCGATTTTATCGTTCACCGCAAAGAATTGAAAGAAAAAATTGGCAACCTGCTCATCCTTTTCAAACATTAAAACGGGTTCACCAACTTTATATAAGGGCAGTATAACTGCCCTTTTTTATTGCACAAATGGTCATACTTGTTATAGCAAACGGAGCGATAGATTCCTATCTATATCCCAGCCAACGCTTGTAGTATATTTACTACACAACATAAAATAAATTCAAATAAATTTATTTCAATTTGCAGGTATCAATTCATAAACTTATCTTTAATCAGTTTTCATAGGGTACGGATTAAAAACGAACCGGGGTCTCTACCCTGGTTTTCTTTTTTTAAGGATGTATGTTGTATCCGTATCCAATTTCTCAGCAGCCCGCCTTACACTTCAGGCAATGGCTTGTATCTTTGCATAAAAAATATCATCATTGGAATTTGTAAACAGGAAAGCGGGGTTTGAATATTATTTTGAGGCTACTTATATTGCCGGGATCGTGTTATCGGGAACCGAGATCAAGTCTTTGCGAGCTGGAAAAGCCAGTTTCAACGACAGTTATTGTGTGTTTCATAACGGTGAACTATACGTGAAAAGTTTGCACATTTCGGAATACAGTTTTGGCACCTATACCAACCATGAACCAATGCAGGAAAGGAAGCTCCTGCTTACCAAAAGGGAACTGCGTAAACTGGAAGGCAAAATCAAAGAAAAAGGGTACAGTATCATCCCCATACGAATTTTCTTCAGCGAAAAAGGGTTGGCCAAATTAGAAATCGGGCTGGGAAAAGGAAAGAAAAGTTTTGATAAACGGAATACCATCAAAGAGCGGGAGGCCGACAGGGAGATCAAGAGAAAATACGGCGTTTAAACATCAACGGTAGCTGGCTCCCATCATTAACATTCACTCAATCCAACCGGCACATTGATAGCCAGCCCCCCATCGGAGGTTTCTTTATACTTGCTGTTCATATCCAATGCTGTATCCCACATTGTTTTTATAACACCATCCAGGCTCACTTTGGCAAAATCGGGTGTGCTTTGCAAAGCCAGTTGGCAGGCAGTAATGGCTTTAATGGCCCCCATGGTATTCCTTTCAATACAGGGTACCTGCACCAGTCCGCCAATAGGGTCACAGGTCATGCCAAGGTGATGTTCCATGGCTATTTCGGCAGCCATCATAACCTGCCTTTGGGTACCTCCGAGGCATTCTGTAAGTGCAGCAGCAGCCATGGCACTGCTCACACCAATTTCGGCCTGGCACCCGCCCATAGCAGCAGAAATCGTAGCGCCTTTTTTGAAAATACTGCCTATTTCGGAAGCCGTTGATAAAAACTGAATGATCTTATCGTTTGTATTCCCGTTACAAAAACTGATATAGTATTGCAATACGGCGGGTATCACTCCAGCAGCACCGTTCGTAGGTGCAGTTACAACCCGGCCAAATGAAGCATTTTCTTCATTTACAGCAAGTGCAAAACAACTTACCCAATCGAGGATATATTGAAAATGTGTGCCCCCTGTTTTAATTTTTTCGATCCAGCCATCATAATCCTGGTAATCTCTTACCGGGATAAGTTTTTTGTTAAGGGCACTGGCACGCCTTTTTACCTGTAATCCGCCCGGCAGGTAGCCTTCTGTGTGGCTTCCCCTGAAAATGCATTCTTTCATTACCCGCCAAATATTGAGGATGCCTTCTTTCGTAGCGGCTTCGCTCCTCCATGCCATTTCATTTTCCATCACCACTTCACTGATACTCATTCCTGTTTTCCGGCACCAATGCAAAAGATCCTGTGCCGTGTTTACCGGGAATGGCAAAGCCACCTGGCTCATTTCCTTTCCCTGCTGCCCTTCTTTCACTACAAACCCACCTCCGATTGAATAAAATGTTTCCGCTATACTTTCCCCATTGCGCAGGTTTACCAGGAAACTCATTGCATTGGGATGAAATGGCAATGATTCAGTGTACAGGAACTCAATATCATCTGAAGGGGTGAAATCAATTTCGTGTATGCCTCCCAGTATGATCTTTCGCATTTGCCTGATATCATTGATCCGGGCATCTATGCTATTCACATCAAAGGTTACAGGGTCTTCACCGCTTAAACCCAATTGGATAGCGATATCGGTTCCATGGCCTACTCCGGTTTTGGCAAGGGATCCATATAGCAATACTTCGAGGCTGATTACTTCCTGGAGTTTATTGCTTGCTCTTAAGGAATCGGTAAACTGTTGCGCAGCACGCCAGGGCCCCAGGGTATGGCTGCTGCTGGGCCCTACCCCAATCTTATACATATCGAAAACTGATATTGCTTCGTGACTCAACTGGCAGGTTTTAGGAATAAAAAAAGGCTTTGAAAATATTTCAAAGCCCAAATTAATGATTTATCGGCTTTATTGAACAGCCTTCAGGTTTATGTCGAACTTTATATATGAATTGGCAGGCAGGATCACATTGCCATTCGCATCCCGAACATCCTGGTTTCCATAAGCTAATGAAGGCGGGATATAGGCCGTGATATTGCTTCCGGCTTTTACTGTAGGCAATAATTTCTGTAACCCTACGATGATATTTCCCAGATAGAAACTAACTCCTTCAGAAGAACTGTTAGAGTCGAAAGGGGAAGCGCTTCCAAATTTGAAAACAGCGTAATTCATATTTACGATGTTACACAGTGAAGTAGGCCTCGACCCGTTTCCATCAATATTCAATATAAAAAATACACCACTTGAATGTTGCACTGCATTTGTAACACCTGTAGAAGTGAGGTATGATTGAATATAGGCGATCTCACTGCTTGAAGCGGTTGTATTGACTTCAGAAAAATTACAGTCGGAATTCTTTTTACATCCTGTAACCGTTATAAATGCCCCTAATGTTAGTAATACCAGAATTTTTTTCATGTAGTTGAACTGTTTGCTTGTATATAGATTAATTTTTTACCTGATTCGCTGCATTGCTTTCTTCCTGTTCTTTTTTCATTTTTAACTCCTTGTACAATTGCTCATTCATTTCCCATTTGAAATGCATCCTGCCGAACGAGAAAAATACAATGGACAATATAACGGCCAGCAGCAATGGCACAATCACACCGGGCACTTTCTGGCTGATTTTCGTATACCAGTCGGGTGACAAAAAATATACCAATGCTACAGAAAGCAGGATGGGTACCCCAAATAAGATCGCCATTGGAAGGCCTTTTAACAGCTTATGGGCAATTTTTGACTCTTGTTCCCTGGAGGCTTCCCAATATTGCAGAAACGCTATTTCTTTTTCACTTAACACAGGGCAAAATTAAATGAATTGAAGCGAATAGCACGAAAATGAGATATATTGCACAAAGCTTATAATACCCCCGGCATGAAAATCGAACAACTGATTGTACAATACCTCTATCAACATAAAAAAGTTTCCCTGCAAAATATCGGCAGTTTTAGCATGTCCTCCGACATTGCCATCCCCACCGACAATGAAAAAGAAGCCATACTACCCGATAACGCCATTCAATTTGTATATGATACAAAAGCACAACAGGATGATGGGTTGATTGATTTTATCGTTCAGCAAACCAGGAAAATTAAACCATTGGCTACATCCGACCTGGAGTCGTTTACGATTTTATCGTGGCAGTTTATCAATATCGGCAAACCTTTGGTCATTGAAGGGCTGGGCGTATTGCTGAAAGACCAATCCGGACAATACCAATTCACCCAGGGGCACAAGGTTAGCCATAAAACAGAACAAGCCCCTGCAACATTTAAAGAAAAAGAAGGCGAACAAATTGATTTCTCCTCCCCTTCCCGCAAATCATCTTCGCAGAAATGGATATTGCCACTGTTGCTCATTTTTGTGGTGCTGGGTTTACTTACATTTTTCTATTTCAGGTACAATGAAAATAAAAAAGAACAGGATATTGAAAAAGTAAACCTGGCTTCCGATACTACCAAGCAAAGCAAGGATACGATTAACAATGGCGCCTTAACAGCGAAAGATACCAGTGCACCGGCAAAGATGCCTGTGATAAAAAAAGACAGCTTCAGTTTTACAATTGTATTGAAAGAATATCCCGACAAAGGGGCGGCCGACCGGGCATTTACCAAACTTACCAGTTATGGCCACAAACTGGTAATATATCCTAAAGATTCGGTACGTTACAAAATTGCCATGCCGTTTATGACAGCACTGTCTGATACCACCCGTGCAAAAGACTCATTGAAAATTTTCTTTGGCGGGCGGCCTTATGTAGAAACCGCATATTAAATGAAATCACTGCGGAGCAAACATATTTTTATTCTATTTTGGCTGGTATCGGCTGTAGACATCATTTTGGTGCTTTCGGAAAAAACAGCTGCGTACAGGATCCTGAGTAAGCCACTGATCATCCCATTCTTAACGATTGCATTGCTAATGTTGATGCAACCATCTGCCGGTAAAAAACTCATGACTGCCGGTTTGTTGTGTTCATTTGCCGGAGATGTGTTATTGCTCAGAGATCATGAACCTGCATTTTTTATAGCCGGGCTTGCTTGTTTCCTGCTTACCCATATTTGTTATACGATTTATTTTATTTCGCTCAAACAGGGCCAAAAGAGTTTCCTACTGAAAAAACCATACTGGTTATTAATAGTGTTATTGTATTCGGTCAGCCTTGTCTTACTGCTTTATCCCGGCCTTGGGGCCATGAAGGTTCCGGTGATTGTATATGCAATAGCTTTATCTGCCATGCTATTAACAGCCATCAATATTTTTTACGCAGTTCATCAACCTTCGGCGTACCTGTTTATAGCAGGCGCCTCGCTTTTTGTGGTTTCCGATTCTTTACTGGCAATTAATAAATTCTACACGCCTTTGCCAGGCGCAGGTTTTTTTATTATGCTTACTTATTGTGTAGCCCAATTCCTGATTGTACTCGGAGCCATCCGCAACCGAAAAACTACCGCTGAAGAGTAGCCGACAGTGTATACATCATGGGGATTTTATTGCCAAACTTTTCGATCCTGAATTTCCCGGGTTCAAACTCAATGGTATGGCGGAAACAATTATACGGTGAGTAATCGTATTCTGTAAATGAATTGATGGCAAAACCATGGTGGAGCAAACTGGTTAGCACTTCCCCTATGCCGTGGTTCCAGGTGATCATTTCGGTTGTAATAGGAGCTGAAAGGTCGGCATAGGTACCTTCTTCTTTTTCGATGATGGGAGCAGCTTTTGCGTAATTATATGCCAATTCCCCAAAGTCATTATCAAACATCCAAACAACGGGGTGAAATTCAGCAAATACAAACCTGCCGCCCGGCTTCAGGTAACGGGCAATGATAGCCGCCCATTTATCCAGGTCGGGGAGCCATCCGATGGTACCATAGCTGGTGAACACCATATCGTATTGCTCATCCAGGTGCTGTGGCAATTCAAACAGGTCGCAACAAATAAACCGGGCATCCGCATTCAGTTCTTTTGCCAGCGATGTGGCTTTTTCAACCGCTTTATCTGAAAGGTCAACCCCGGTTACCGAAGCGCCCATTCTTGCCAGCGAAATACTGTCTTGCCCGAAATGGCACTGCAGGTGAAGTATTTTCTTTTCACTCACGTTTCCCAACAAACGAAGTTCGGGTTCGCACAATGTATTCTTTCCCTGGAGGAAAGCTTCCTGCCCGTAAAATGCAGAATCAATATGCACCCCTGTACGCTGATTCCATGCCTGCTTGTTTTTTTCAATGTAATTTAAACCGGTTTCCATACATGCCATTTTCATACGAAGGTATTTTTATTTTGGCTTTGAAAAAACAATTTGCAGATCCTGTTTAACAAACCAAAAAATAATCTTTTCAATGATGCAAATTTGATAGAATAACACATGGGGCCGTGTACTTTGTACATGCAAAAAAAATCCCCGCTGACATGCAGCGGGGATCCTATATAAGGTTGTGAGATTAATATCCCATTCCACCCATATCTGGCGCACCGCCATGCATGTGTGGTTCTTCTTTTTTAGGTTTGTCGGCGATCACACATTCTGTGGTGAGCAACATGCCTGCAATAGAAGCTGCATTTTCCAATGCTACACGGCTTACTTTGGTTGGATCGATAACACCAGCTTTGAAAAGGTTTTCATAATTCTCGGTGCGTGCATTGAAACCGAAGTCGGCTTTTCCTTCTTTGATTTTCTGCACTACGATGGAACCATCAATGCCTGCATTGGCAGTAAGTGTACGGATGGGTTCTTCCAAAGCACGGCGTACAATCTGCATACCGGTTTGTTCATCTTCAATCTGTCCTTTTACTTTTGCATCCAGGCTCGAAATTGCACGGATGTAAGCCACACCCCCACCAGGTACGATTCCTTCTTCAACAGCAGCACGGGTGGCATGCAGCGCATCGTCTACCCTGTCTTTCTTCTCTTTCATTTCAACTTCAGTAGCTGCGCCCACATACAATACGGCTACACCACCGGCCAATTTGGCCAGGCGTTCCTGTAATTTTTCGCGGTCGTAATCTGAGGTTGTATTTTCAACCTGCGCTTTGATTTGGTTTACACGGGCTGTAATATCTGTTTTCTTGCCTTTTCCGCCAACGATGGTGGTATTGTCTTTGTCGATTGTAACAGATGCAGCCTGGCCGAGATAAGTAAGGTCTGCATTTTCTAGTTTATACCCCTGCTCTTCGCTGATGACGATGCCAGCAGTTAAGATAGCGATATCGGTGAGCATTTCTTTTCTCCTGTCGCCAAAGCCGGGAGCTTTTACAGCCGCCACTTTGATGGTTCCACGGAGTTTATTTACTACCAGCGTAGCCAATGCTTCTCCTTCTAGGTCTTCTGCAATGATCAGGAGCGGGCGGCCGCTTTGTGCTACTTTCTCGAGGATATGCAGGATATCTTTCATTGCAGAAATTTTCTTATCATAAATAAGAATGTACGGGTTCTGCAATTCCGCTTCCATTTTTTCGCTGTTGGTAACGAAGTAAGGAGAAACATATCCGCGGTCGAATTGCATACCTTCAACCACTTCTACAGTGGTATCGGTTCCTTTTGCTTCTTCAACAGTTATCACCCCTTCTTTGCCTACTCTTCCAAAAGCTTCTGCAATCAGTTTACCAATGGTTTCGTCGTTGTTGGCAGAAATAGTAGCTACCTGCTGTATTTTTTTGCTGTCGCTTCCAACTGTTTGTGATTGTCCGCGTAAGTTTTCAACCACCAGGCTTACTGCTTTGTCAATACCACGTTTGAGGTCCATTGGGTTTGCCCCTGCAGCTACCATTTTCAACCCTTCACTGATGATGGCTTGAGCAAGTACGGTGGCGGTGGTAGTACCGTCGCCGGCAATATCTGCTGTTTTGGAAGCCACTTCTTTCACCATTTGAGCACCCATGTTTTCAATCGCATCTTCCAGTTCAATTTCTTTGGCAACTGTAACGCCATCTTTGGTAACCTGTGGTGCACCAAATTTTTTATCGATGACTACATTACGGCCTTTTGGCCCGAGCGTTACTTTTACTGCATTGGCGAGTGTATCTACGCCCTTCTTCATTTTATTCCTCGCTTCAATATCGAAGTAAATTAATTTAGACATTGTATGTTGTTTTGAGTATTAAGTTGATTGTTTGTTGCTGGTTAAATGATTCATTACACAATCGCAAGAATATCACTTTCCCTCATGATAAGATAGTCTACCCCTTCAATTGAAATTTCAGTACCTGCATATTTACCATATAAGACTGTATCGCCTGCTTTTACAGTTACTGGTTCATCTTTTTTTCCAGGTCCGGCAGCAAGTACAGTACCACGTTGTGGTTTCTCTTTTGCAGTATCCGGGATAATAATTCCGCCTGCAGTCTTTTCTTCCGCTGCGGCTGGTTTCACGATTACCCTGTCATGTAAAGGAGTAATGCTTAACTTTTTTGCCATAATTCTTATAGTTTGATTTGATGTGAGAATGGATTCCGTCCCATTTTGGGAACGCAAAGGTATGCCTTTAAATATTATACCAAATGCAAAAAAGTGAATTGTTGGCAGATTCAGACGGGTGTTTATTAGACCGTTATGGCAGGTTGCGACAAATTTTCATTTAACCAATATTTGTAGCTAAAATGCCATTCTTCCGTTGAGAATCCCTTAATTTTGCACACTTCATTAAAGTTCTTAGAGATGATCAGCAGAAGAAATATCCGGGTAAAAGTTATGCAAACGCTCTATTCGCTGGATACGGTGAGTGGCGACAGCAAGCCCGGCGAGCCCGAGGCGATACTCAGCAAAAAAATAGAACAAAGCAAAAATCTCTATAC
>JBPOHG010000181.1:0-9445 GCA_052035835.1 Bacteroidota bacterium
GTAAATGCACAATGGTATGACCCAGATAAAGTAAACCCCAAGGCTAAACTCCTGTATGAAAATGCTTACGACCTGGCCATGAATGGGGACTACAATGGTTCTGTAGCCAAACTGCAGGAAGTACTAACTATAGACCCTACATATGTAGAAGCCTACTTATCACGTGCAGGCATAAACGCAGATATGAATAACTATGCAGGTTCTGTAGAAGATTTTACCAAAGCATTTTCCCTCGACTCAGTTTTTTCTGCAAGCTATCTCCTGCCTTTTTCTATTTCCCTGGCGGGGACCGGTCAATTTGAAGCAGCCTTAACGGCCGTTAATAAATTCCTTCAATTGCCAAGGCTCAATGAGCAAAGTATCAAAGCTGCGAATTACCGAAAAAGCACCTATGAATTTGCAACCCAATACGCAAAACAACACCCGGCCGCTGGTTTCGTATTTCACCCGGTAAATGCAGGGCCTGGCATCAATACAAATAACCTCGAGTATTTCCCTTCCATCACAATAGATGGAAAAAAAATGATCTTTAACAGGCGCATCAATGGCGACGAAGATTTTTACGAAAGCGATTACAGCAATGGGCAATGGTCGGCCTCAAAACCAGTTGAAGGAAAAATCAATACGAATCTGAATGAAGGCGCACAAACAATTTCCCAGGATGGCGACTGGCTGATTTTTACAGGATGCAACTACCCCGAAGGCGAAGGGAGTTGCGACCTATACATAGCTTACCGGACGAGGAACGGAAGCTGGACAGAACCCGAAAACCTGGGGCAAACCATTAATACGGAAGCATGGGAATCTACACCCACGCTTTCACCCGATAAAAAAGACCTTTATTTTTCGAGTAACCGCGAAGGTGGCTATGGCGCTAAAGATATATGGGTAACACATCGACAGGCAAATGGTAAATGGGGAAAACCCATCAACCTCGGCCCAACCATTAATACCAGTGCCGATGAAACCTGCCCTTTCATCCATGCCGATAACCAGTCACTTTATTTCAATAGCAACGGACATCCCGGCTATGGTAAAGCCGATTTTTTTGTGACCAGCAAGATAACAGACAGCAGCTGGTCGCAACCCCTCAACCTGGGATACCCTTTTAATACCATCGACGATGAAGGCTCGCTCATTGTTGCGGCAGATGGAAAAACTTCTTACTATGCCAGCGACCGTGGCAACAGGGATGCAGGCCTGGATATTTACAGCTTTGAACTTAGAGACGACATCAGGGCCTTGCGTACTTTATGGGTGAAAGGAAAAGTATATGATCAAAAAAACAAGCAGGGCCTTCCTTCATCCATTGAACTAACGGAAACGAATACCGGAAAATCCGTATCCAGGTTACAAACAGATGAAGAAGGCAATTACCTCATCACTCTGCCAGAAGGAAAAGAATATGCATTTAATGTAAACAGGAAAGGGTATCTTTTTTATTCTGATCATTTCAACATTCCTGCCCAATCCCCCGACTCGTTCTTCACCGTAAATATTCCCCTGCAACCTATAGAAGCCGGGGCATCCATTGTTTTAAAAAATATTTTCTTCGGCAATAAGGAATTCACCCTGCAACCTTCCTCCATTACGGAACTCGACAAGGTCGTTGCATTGCTTACCGAAAACCCCGGCATGCGAATTCAAATCAGTGGCCACACCGACAATGTCGGGAAAAAAGAAGACAACCTTACCCTAAGCCAGAACAGGGCTAAAGCAGTTACCAATTATTTACTCAGCAAAGGCATCAAGCCTGCCCGGTTAACAGCGAAGGGGTTTGGAGACAGCAAACCAGTTGCCGATAATAATTCAGCGCTGGGGAAAAGCCTCAACCGCCGAACGGAATTAAACGTATTGACTCCCTGATTTCATTCATAACATTGCCCGTTATGAATGATGAACTGTTGTGCAGGGTTGCGCTTACCCTGGTACCTCAAATCGGCGATGTGCATGCACGTTCGCTCGTTAATATTTTTGGATCGGCTCAAGCCGTTTTCAGCGCCCCCAAAAAAGAACTCGAAAGAATAGAAGGGATTGGGAGCATCAGGGCCACTTGCCTCAAAAAATTCAATGATTTCAAAACCGCTGATAAGGAGCTTGAGTTCATCAGCAAATATGCCATCACCCCTTTGTTTTTCACTGATGCTTGTTATCCCAAAAAGTTACTACAAGCGTATGATTGCCCGATATTGCTATACTATAAAGGAACTGCCGATCTCAACACTGCACGAATACTTTCCATTGTTGGAACAAGAAACCACACCGCTTATGGAAAATGGGCATGTGAACAACTCCTCGAAAACCTTCGAGGAGAAAATATACTGATCATTAGTGGCCTTGCATATGGAATTGACAGCATTGCCCACAAAGCTGCCATTCGCAACCAATTACCCACAGTGGGTGTGGTGGCACATGGATTAGACAGGATATATCCGGCAGTGAATAAAAGCCTCGCCAGGGAGATGCTACTGCAGGGTGGGTTACTCACCGACTTCAAAAGCGGGACACTACCCGACAAGCAAAATTTCCCCCGGAGAAACAGGATCACTGCCGGTATTTGTGACGCACTGATTGTAATTGAGTCGGGGCCAAAAGGTGGTTCCCTGATAACTGCCGAACTCGCCAACGAATACCATAAAGATGTTTTTGCCATACCCGGTCGAGCAAATGACCAGGCCAGTAAAGGTTGCAATGAATTGATACGAAACAACAAAGCCAGCCTGCTCATCACGGCTGAAGAATTGCTGGAAGCGATGAACTGGAATCATAAGGAAAAACAGCCCAGGGAAGTGCAACGGACATTGTTCGCCAGTTTTACTTCAGAAGAACAACAAATCGTATCCCTGCTTTCATCAGAAAAAAGCATATCGGTTGACGAGTTGCTTTATCAAAGCAAGCTCAGCAGCGGAACCATGGCAGGTATACTATTATCCCTCGAAATGAATGGCCATATCCTCTCATTACCGGGCAAACAATATAAACTACATTGAATTCCTGTTATACTTTTAGGATTTCCTTATTTCCCGTAATTTCGCCTATGGCAACCAAAAAATCCCCTTCCACTTCCCAAAAACCATCTAAAATCGTCGCTGAAGGATTAACATTTGATGATGTATTACTGATGCCGGCTTACTCACAGGTGCTTCCACGCGATGTTGATATTTCTACTCAACTTACCAAAACAATCAGGCTCAATATCCCTATGCTGAGTGCAGCGATGGATACCGTTACAGAAGCACAGTTAGCGATTGCCCTCGCCCGGGAAGGGGGATTGGGGATCCTGCATAAAAATATGTCGGTAAAGCAACAGGCCGACCAGGTGAGGAAAGTAAAAAGAAGCGAGAACGGCTTGATTTTAGACCCAATTACTTTAACACCCGATGCAAGCATCGGTGAAGCCATACACCTGATGCGGGAGAACAAAATTGGCGGGATCCCTATTGTTAACAATGACCATACGCTTGTTGGCATCCTCACCAACCGCGACCTTCGGTTTGAAACGAATTTACGCAACAAGGTAAGTTCTGTTATGACCAGCGAAAACCTGATCACTGCACCAGAAGGAACCGATCTCAAAAAAGCAGAATTGATCTTCAAGAAAAATAAGGTTGAAAAATTACCGGTCGTGAACAAGTCGGGCAAACTGATTGGGCTCATCACTTTTGGCGATATACTGAAACTCAAAAGCCACCCGCATGCTGTGAAAGATTCATTTGGAAGATTGATTGTGGGTGCAGGCGTTGGCATTACAAGTGACATACTGGAACGTGTAGACGCACTTCATGGTGCCGGCGTAGACGTAATTTGCCTCGACAGCGCCCATGGCCACACCAAAGGCGTTATAGAATCATTAAAAAAGATAAAAAACAGTTTTAGGAAATTACCTGTTATCGCAGGAAATGTAGGAACGGCCGCAGGTGCCAAGGCATTGGCAGAAGCAGGCGCCGACGCAGTAAAAGTAGGTATTGGCCCAGGCTCAATTTGTACAACCCGCATCGTAGCAGGAACCGGTGTACCACAAATAACTGCGGTGATGGAAGTAGCCAATGCACTCAGGAATAAAAACATTGGCATCATCAGTGATGGAGGGATACGTTATACCGGCGATATGGTAAAAGCATTGGCAGCAGGAGCCACCTGCGTTATGATGGGCAATGTATTTGCAGGTACAGAAGAAAGTCCGGGCGAAACCATCATATACGAAGGACGTAAATTCAAACAATACCGGGGAATGGGCTCCCTGGGCGCCATGGCACAGGGAAGCAGCGACCGTTATTTCCAGGATGTAGAAGATGATGTAAAAAAATTCGTCCCCGAAGGTATTGAAGGCCGTGTAGCATTCAAAGGTTACCTCAGGGAAGTGGTACACCAATTTACAGGTGGCCTTAGGGCTGGGATGGGATATTGCGGAGCAGAAAACATAAAAAAATTACAACATGCGGGGTTTGTAAAAATCACCCATGCTGGCATCCGCGAAAGCCATGCACATGATATTGTGATCACCAAAGAAGCGCCCAATTACAGCAGGTAACTGTTGAAGACCTTTCATCCATGAATAAAATAAAAATTTGCTTACTAACGCTGATGATTAGCTGCATCAGCATTTATTACGTTTCTGCACAGGACGACGGATCAAGGCTTCGCATTTCACTGCTTACCTGTACACCCGGTGATGACCTCTATGCAATATTTGGGCATAGCGCCCTCAGGGTTATAGACAGCAATAGTGTAACAGATATTGTATACAATTATGGAACTTTCAATTTTGAGGACGAAGGTTTTTATATCAAATTCGCCCGGGGGAAACTGCTCTATTATATCAGCATAGATGGGTTTGACAACTTTCAGCGCAGCTACCAATACTGGGGAAGGGAAATCACTGAACAGGTGCTCAACCTACACCCTGCAGAAAAAAAACAAATCCGCGAGGCCCTGAATGAAAACCTGAAAGAACAAAACAAATACTACAAATACGATTTCTTTTTCGACAACTGCACTACCCGCCTCCGCGACCTCATCAATAAATACAAAAAACCAACACCGGTATTACCGGCCGTAATGCCTAAGAATACCAGGTTCAGGGAAGCCATTCATGTATATTTGGATCAAGGCCGGCAACACTGGAGCAAACTGGGAATAGATATTTTGTTAGGCGCCCCAACCGATCGGATCATGAGCGGTTCGGAACAACAATTTCTCCCCGACAATCTCATGGAAGCCTATAACCAGGCAACAAATACTAAAGTAGTAGCTTCATCTGCCAAACTTTATTCCCTTTCTCCTACCAAAACGGGGGCTTCCTGGTTTACACCCATGGTATTTTTTGGCGGATTATTGTTTTTCATGCTAGTACTCGGACTTTCAAAAAACAGCAAAGCAAAAACCATATTGGCAGGATTAGATGGGTTTCTTTTCTTTATGACCGGTTTGCTGGGCATTGTTCTTGTGCTTATGTGGACTGCCACTGATCACAGTATGACGAAAGACAATTACAACTTGCTGTGGGCTTGGCCTACACATACAATTGCTGCTTTTTTTATCGGTAAAAACAATCGATTCTTTAAAAAATATTTTCTTTTTACCGCTATTCTGCTGATGCTTGTAATGATTGCCTGGTTTTTTCTTCCACAGCAAATGAACAACGCACTGTTACCGTTTGTTCTTTTATTGATTTACCGTTCTACCATGCGCTCTTTTTCGTAAATGCGCTTCACTGTACATTTGAGCAACTCAATTAAAAGTGATGGAATCTAAGACAATAACATGTTTCAATAGCCGTATCCACTATACAGTGGCTGGTAAAGGAAGGGCTTTAATGTTGGTTCATGGATTTGGAGAAGACCACAGCATATGGAGCAACCAAATCAACCTGCTTTCCGAATCATATCTGGTGATCGCTCCCGACATCCCCGGCAGTGGTAAATCGGAAATGTTAAATGGTCAAAACGTTGGAATGGATAGCTATGCAGCCTGTTTAAAACAAATTTGTACGCAGGAAGGCATTGAAAATCTCATCATGATTGGCCATAGTATGGGAGGATATATAACCCTGGCATTCCTGGAAAAATATCGCAAAGATCTTCGTGCATTTGGGTTATTTCATTCTACCTCATTTGCTGATTCAGAAGAAAAAAAGCAAAGCAGGTTAAAAGCTATTGAGTTTATAGAGACGAACGGCGCCAGTGCTTTTCTGAAAACCAGTATCCCGGGTTTGTTTTTTGATGAAGAAAAAAATGCCGCAGATATTAAAGCGCTTCTAAATAAAGGAAAAGGGTTCACATCGGAAGCATTGGTACAATATTACAGGGCTATGATCGCACGACCGGATAGGTATGAACTACTAAAAAAATCGCTCATTCCTGTTTTATTAATTGCAGGTAAGCATGATAAAGCCGTGCCCTTCAGCGATTGCCTTCAACAGGCACATTATTCGCCAGTTTGCCACTTTCATGTATTAAAAGAAAGCGGCCATATGGGAATGTGGGAAGAGGTACTGCTCAGTAATGAAATTTTAGCTAATTTTTTACACAGCATTGACCATTGAATTGAAATACCAGACAGCATTTTTCGTTAAATTACAGTCTGTTATATATACATCTCAAAAAGCCTGATGAAAAAAACGCTACTTCTTACTTTTTTACTCTCGTTTTGCTTGCTGGTGGAAGCCAAACATATCACCGGCGGAGAGATGATATATGACCTGATTTCAAGCACTGCCACCACCCGAACTTATAGGGTTACCCTTATTCTTTTCAGGGATGAGAATTGTATCGACCCCTGTGCAACTATGCCCGACAGGGTCACGATTGGTGTTTTCAATAATGATAACAACCAGCCGTACAATGGAACCAATGCATATATAGTTGTCAATCTCAATCGAATAGAAAGTTTGCCTTTGTTATCGGTCCCTCAATGTATCACCAATCCGCCATCCCTGTCTTACACGGCAGGTTACTACCCTTTTACGGTTACGCTTAACAATAATAATTTAGGTTATACGGCTGCTTATCAAACCTGTTGCAGGATCAACAGTATCAGTAATATCAGTAATGGTGCCAATGGAGAAGGCGCCACTTACATCACAACCATACCAGGCTCACAGGTATTGGGCGCTGCGGGAACAGATAACAGTTCCAGGTTTACTAAAGGGATTTCAATTGTTTGTTTTGATAACAGTTTTACGCTTGATTTTAGTGCTACAGACCCAGATCCGGGCGATCAGATTGTTTATAATTTTTGCAGTGCTTATAATGGCGGAAATGCTGTGGATGCCTCTTTTTCCCAGCCCGCGGCTCCCCCATATGGGTCGGTTAATTATACTGGTGGGTTTTCGGGAAGTTCTCCCCTGGGATTACAGGCCACTATTAATTCCAATACAGGAATTGTGACCGGTATTGCCCCGGCATCCGGGAGGTATGTTGTTTCTGTTTGTGCTACTACATACCGTAGCGGGACTTTAATCAATACCCACCGGAAAGATTTCATTATTACCGTTGCCCCCTGTGAGTTTGCAAGCGCAGAACTGGATCCCGAATACATTACCTGTGATGGTTTTACTTTTCAATTCAGCAACAACAGCCAATCCCCCCTCAATGAAACATTTTATTGGGAATTTGGCGACCCTGGATCCGGTATAAACAATATTTCACTTGCAGAAACGCCTACACATACTTTTTCAGATACCGGTATTTTCAATATTAAATTTGTGGTTAACAGGGGTACTCCATGTGCCGATTCAACTACTTCCCGAATTAAAGTATATCCAGGATTCTTTCCTGCTCTCACCAACAATTCACCTATGTGTAAAGGCATACCCGTTCAGTTCAGGGACCTTACCACTGCCACCTATGGAGCCCCCAACAGCTGGCATTGGGATTTTGGTGTGAATGGCATCATCTCAGACACGAGTATCGTACGCAATCCTGTTTACACCTATACAGAGTCGGGTGATTATATTGCAACCCTTATTGTGTCGAGTAGCAAAGGTTGCATTGATACCATTACCGGCACCGTTTCTATAGTAGATAAACCAACACTCACCGTTACAAACGATACGCTGATATGTTCTGTTGACAATCTTCAATTAAATGCAGCAGCTTCGGCAGCCGGCACTGTTGTATGGTCCCCCAATTACAATATCAATAATATCAATAGTTATACTCCAATTGTGAGTCCAGACGTAACTACCACCTATTACGTCAATTATACTGATAACTTTGGTTGCTCTAACAGGGACTCTGTAATTGTTCGGGTAGTCGACAGCGTTACTTTAAAAACCGGTGCAGATACCACTATTTGCCGAACAGATGGCATTCCACTCAGTATCACCAGCAATGCACTTATTTATTCATGGACACCTGCAGCAACCCTCAGTGACCCATCGGCGCAAAGCCCCATTGCAACACCAACTGCCCCCATTACTACCTACTATGTAAGGGCACGTATCGGTTCCTGTTTTGATACAGATTCAATCAAAGTGCGCACAGTACCCTATCCATTGGCAAATGCCGGGGCCGATACGATCATTTGTTTTGGCACCGATGCATTTTTACACGCTTCCGGTGGAAGTAACTATACCTGGTCGCCATCTGTGTTCCTTAACAATAGCAATGTAAGTAATCCCATCGCTGTAAACCCCAATGCAGGTATCATCAATTATGTAGTAACGGTAACGGATACACTGGGTTGCCCAAAACCGGTGAGCGATACAATGGAATTAAATGTAGACCAGGTGATTGCCAATGCCGGCCCACGTGATACAGCCGTCGTAGCCGGGCAACCGCTGCAATTAAATGCCACAGGAAGCACGAATTATTTATGGACGCCGGTTACACAATGGCTGAGCAACCCCAATATTGCAAATCCGGTGTCGAATCCCCTCGATGATATCGAATATGTTGTGAGGGTAACAAACAGCATCGGATGTTCTGATACTGATACCATCCTGGTAAAATTTTATAAAGTACAACCCGGGTTTTATGTGCCTGCAGCATTTAGCCCCAACGGCGATGGGTTGAATGACATCATCCGCCCCCTTGCATTGGGTTTGAAATCAATAGAGTCCTTTAGCATTTTCAACCGCTGGGGACAACGAATGTTCAGTACTTCGCAGATCGGTGCCGGATGGAACGGGCTGTTTGGCGGCAAACCCCAGGAAACCGGCACTTATGTATGGTATGCCGAGGGAACAGATTTTGCTAATCGAAAACTACAGAAAAAAGGGTCTGTTATATTGATTCGCTGATAAATTAGCCAATCATATCATACTGGCTTTCCTACCACTGAAAAAAAGTATATTTATCATTATTTACCTGCAATCTGCAGATGAAAAAATTACTCCTCTTACTTGGGGGAATCCTTTTGTATTCCTGCACGATGGCTGCCCATATCATTGGGGGAGAGCTGAGGAAGGAGTATATAGGGCCAGGTGTAGCTCCCAATACAA
>JBPOHG010000260.1:0-4646 GCA_052035835.1 Bacteroidota bacterium
AATGGGTATGATGCAAACCTTTATCAACACGCATCCTGGGTCGGCAAGGGTAAAAGACGCCACCGAGATCATTGATAAATCGAGGGCAAAACTCGAACTCAAAGATCACCGCGGGGCACAATTGTATTATAACCTGGGGGAATACAGGGCTTCAGCAATAGCGTTCGATAACCTGTTGAACAGTTACCCCGAATCTGCAAAAGGCGATCAGTATAAACTGATGGTAGTAAAATCTTATTACCGCTTTGCTAAAATGAGTATCGCCGAAAAGCAGGAAGAACGTTTCGAAAAAGTAATTACAGAATACCAGGATTTCTCAGATAGGTATCCTGATAGCAAACTTCTCAAAGATGCAGAGGAGTATAGTAAATTAAGTCAAAATCAAATTAAAGCAATCAAAAATGAGCAAACTTCGTCGTCAGCTAAGCGCTAGTACCAGCAGTTCGGTAGAACCTAAAAAGCTGTCTGAGCTGAAAGATAAAACCGGTAATGTATATGAGTCTATTGCCATCATCGCTAAGCGGGCCAACCAGATCAATATTACCATTAAGGAAGAATTGCACAACAAACTCGAAGAGTTCGCCAGCCATACCGACAGCCTGGAGGAAATACATGAGAACAAAGAGCAGATCGAAATTTCAAGGGCTTATGAGCGTATGCCCAATCCTGCTTTGCTGGCAACCACCGAATTCATTGAAGACAAAGTTTATTTCCGCCGGAATGATGAGAACTTGTTCAGCTAATTCTTTAGCAGTATTTTACAAGGACTTTTAAAATAGAAATCATAATTTTAGCCCCGTAATTACGGGGCTTTTATATGCTTACAGGAAAAAAAATACTGTTGGGTATTACAGGTAGTATTGCAGCTTACAAATCTGCAGTATTGGTGCGGTTGCTTATCAAGGCAGGTGCCGAAGTGAAAGTGGTAATGTCGCCTTCAGCCCACCAGTTTATAGCCCCACTCACATTATCTACATTGTCGAAACATGAAGTGCTTACTGCGCTGTCGGAGAACGATTCATGGTCGAATCACGTGATGCTGGGCCGTTGGGCCGACCTGATGCTGATTGCCCCGCTCTCTTGTAATACTTTGTCGAAAATGGCTCAGGGGGCTTGCGATAACCTTCTCATGGCGGTGTACCTCTCGGCTGTTTGCCCGGTTGTTGCAGCACCTGCCATGGACGAAGATATGTGGCACCATCCTTCTACTAAAAGGAATATTAAGACGATTGAGTCGTATAGCAACCATGTTATTCCTGTTGAAAATGGCGAACTCGCCAGCGGATTAAAAGGAGACGGCCGGATGGCAGAACCAGAGAAGATTGTTGGTTGGTTGGAAGATTATTTCGATCAGCTTACTTCCCTCAGCAAAAAAAAAATCCTGATCACAGCGGGCCCCACATTTGAAGCCATTGACCCGGTTCGATTTATTGGCAATCATTCCTCAGGAAAGATGGGGATTGCACTGGCAACCGAATGCCAGCGGAGGGGAGCAGATGTAACCCTGGTGTATGGTCCGGGTACTGAACCCGTGCCGGCAGGTGTAAAAACAGTGCGAGTAAGATCAGCTGCCGAAATGTTTGATGCCTGCTCTGCTGTTTTCCCTCATTCAGATATCGCTATCATGAGCGCCGCAGTGGCAGACTATACCATTGTAAACCCTGCGCCAGATAAAATAAAAAAAGACTCAGGGACTTTGGTGATTGAACTAGAAAAAACAAAAGATATCCTCAAGTCTTTGGGGGCAGGAAAGGCAAGTAGCCAGTGGCTGGTTGGGTTTGCACTTGAAACAAACAATGAAAAGGAAAATGCACTCAAAAAACTGCGCTCCAAAAATGCTGATATGATCGTACTCAATTCCCTCAATGATGCAGGTGCCGGCTTCGGGCATGACAGCAACAAAATCACTATTTTTGATAAAGCCGGGAACGAATACCATTTTGATACAAAATCAAAATCTGCTGTGGCTGCAGATATTGTAAACACCATACTCAAACTTACGAATGCGTAAAATTATCTTATTAGCAATATTGGTTTCTGGTGCAGCGATGCTGAAGGCACAGGAACTAAGGGCAAGGGTAACGGTAGTGACTACACGAGTAGCCAACAACGTTAACCGCAATGCATTTCTTACCTTGCAAACAGCGCTCAACAATTTCCTCAATAACCGTAAATGGACATCCGATACCTATGCACCCAATGAACGCATAGAATGCAATTTCCTCCTTAATTTAGAGTCAACCAATGAAGTGAATGTATACAATGCATCACTAACAATACAGTCGGCAAGGCCCATATTCAATTCATCCTATCTTTCCCCTATCATCAATTTTAAAGACGACAATGTAGCGTTTAAGTACCAGGAGTTTCAGCAATTGGAATTCAATGAGAACAGGGTAACGGGGAATGATCCGCTCATTTCTAACCTCACAGCTGTGTTTGCTTATTATGCTTACATGGTGATTGGCTTTGATGCCAATTCATTTGCTCAGCAGGGTGGGCAGGTATATTTCCAAAAAGCGCAGAATGTTGTAAACAATGCCCCCGATGGCCGAAACATTACCGGCTGGAAAATATTTGATGGATTGCGTAGCCGTTACTGGTTGGCAGAAAACCTCCTCAATACAAGGTATTCGGTCATGCACGACATATATTACAATTATTACAGGCTCGCGATGGATAAATTATATGAGGATGAAAATGCAGCCCGTACCGAAATGATGAATGTATTAAACCTGCTGGAGACGTTCAATGCGGATAACCCGAATACCATGATCAATCAGTTTTTCTTTCAGGGGAAATCAACCGAACTGATCAAAATATTTTCGAAAGCAAAACCACAGGACAAAATAAAGGCTGCTGAAATCTTATCAAAACTAGATATTACCAACTCATCTAAATACAAAGACGAACTTAAATGATCCAGCGCCTCATATGGATCCTTGGGATCACAGTAGTATATTCCTGCAGCAACCAGAAAGAAGAAGCGCTGTCTAAAAATATTATTCCCCCCGCAAAAATGCAGGATGTATTGTGGGATTATTTGAGGGCTGATACCTACACCTCTGATTTCCTTAAGAAAGACAGCCTTACCAATGATACCCTTAGAAACCTGCGATTACAGCAGGAAATTTTCAAGCATTATAACATCACAAAAGAAGATTTCTATAATAGTTATCATTATTACATTTCGAGGCCGGCTGAAATGACTGCCATCGTTGATAGCATGGTGGCAAAACAGCAAAGGCAGAAAACCAAATCGAATTTTAAAGAATACATTAACCAGTAGTATGAAAAAAGTGTACAAAGATGCCGAACAGGCAATCGCTGATATCACAGATGGCAGTACGTTGATGCTGGGTGGCTTTGGCCTCTGCGGCATACCTGAAAATTGCATCGCTGCACTTGTTGCAAAAGGGGTGCGGAATTTAACCTGTATTTCCAACAATGCCGGTGTTGATGATTTTGGGATTGGCTTGATGTTGCAGCAAAAGCAGGTTAAAAAAATGATTTCCTCTTATGTAGGGGAAAATGCAGAGTTTGAACGGCAATTGCTCAGCGGTGAACTGGAAGTGGAGCTCATTCCACAAGGTACACTGGCTACCCGTTGTATGGCTGCAGGTTATGGGTTACCTGCCATTTATACACCTGCCGGAGTAGGTACAGAAGTAGCCAACGGAAAGGAAGTGCGCAATTTCAACGGTAAGGATTACCTGCTCGAAATGGCTTTCAACGCAGATTTTGCTATCGTTAAAGCATGGAGGGGCGACAGCATGGGCAACCTCATTTTTAAAGATACCGCACGCAATTTTAACCCGTTAATGGCTATGGCGGGCAAAATTACCATTGCAGAAGTAGAAGAGTTGGTACCTCCGGGAGAACTCGATCCCAATGAAATTCATACACCAGGTATTTATGTACATCGAATTTTTGAAGGTACTGGTTATGAAAAGAGAATTGAACAACTTACTGTTCTTAAAAGAAGTTAAACCCGATAAGATTTCAAATCACTGATATGGCACTCGATAAATTTCAAATAGCACAGCGCATCGCAAAGGAATTGCAGGATGGCTTTTATGTAAACCTGGGAATTGGTATTCCAACATTGGTTGCAAATTATATCCCGGATGGGGTGAATGTTGTTTTACAAAGTGAGAACGGATTGCTGGGCATGGGCCCATTTCCTTATGAAGGGGAGGAAGATGCCGATTTGATCAATGCAGGCAAACAAACCATCACTACGTTACCCGGTTCAGCATTTTTTGACAGTGCAATGAGCTTTGGAATGATCCGTTCTGGTAAAGTTGACTTAACAGTCCTTGGCGCCATGGAAGTGAGCGAACAGGGCGATATTGCCAATTGGAAAATCCCAGGCAAAATGGTAAAAGGAATGGGCGGTGCCATGGATCTTGTAGCCAGTGCCCGTAACATCATCGTTGCCATGATGCATACCAACCCAAAGGGAGAAAGCAAATTGCTCCCGGCCTGTACACTACCGCTAACGGGTGTACGCTGTGTGAAAAAGATTGTAAGCGACCTGGCTGTAATGGAAATAAAGGACGGAGCTTTCGTACTACTCGAAAGGGCGCCCGGAGTATCCGTAGAAGATATTCAAAGCAAAACAGCCGGTAAACTTATCATCCAGG
>JBPOHG010000235.1:0-3163 GCA_052035835.1 Bacteroidota bacterium
ATAAAATACTGGCCATTCAGTAGGGTACAAGGATGTCATTTGCTAAAAGTAGTGTAACCTGTCAGAAAATCGGCTCCGCACCGCTGGTGATAACACCACGCGGCGGCGGGAAAAAGGACGGGCTGCAATGTGAAGACCAACGCCGGCGAAAAAATTCATTTATTCCGCCATATTTTGGTGAAATTACACATTCCGGTAGAAGAATCGCTCAAGGTTATTTTGGAGGAGTAGGTAGTATTCCGGAATATATATTAAGTATATTATCACAAAAGAGTCTAAATGGAATTAAAATCAAAAAGTAGAATAATTTCACTTTTCACATTTTGCTTTTTTTCGGTATTTATTGGTTGCAATTTAAAGAAGAATAGCACATTGGGAATTCATGAAGCTAGTATTATTGTTTACAAAAGAATATTTTTATCTGATTCAACAAGTCTTTTTCTTTATAAAATTGATGGAAGATCATTAACTGTTGAATCATATATTGGATATACTGATAAAGACTTGTGTTCATACAGGCATGATGACTTCATTGTTTCAGGTGCTTTTGATAACTTTACAATTTCAAATGATACAATTTTTTTAGTTACAATATATCAGAATTGTATTGACTTTAAGCAAAAGTCTAACTTTTATTTTGAAAAAAAACAAGTTGACCGATTTAATACAATGCGATTAAATTTTGAGACAGTTCCAAAAATATTTTTTTCAAATAGTTGTGAGTAGTGGCTTTATCAATTGAGTAAATCTTATAAATATTTCTTCCCAAACGAGTCTCCTCAAACTGCATTCAAATTGATGGGAACAAAATTTTAAAGATGGACTCTTCGCATCTTATTGGTGTCTTACCAATCAATTCTTACGCTCTTAACTAATATCTATTGGTACGCATCGCTTGTTTGAGGTTAAAAATTACTGAGCGTATATTGTATGGGATACGATGTGGGAATGAATACGACGAGTCCCTCGCAGAAAGTTTGAACAAAAAAATGTGAGTGGTGGTGGAGAAAACTCGTCTGGGAAGAAGGTTCAAGGGTTTAAAGGTTGAAGGGTTGGGGAGAGAGTAGGGTTTAAGGTTTAAGGTTTAGGGTTTAAGAGGTTTAAAGGTTTAATGGTTTAATGGTTTAATGGTTGAAGGGTTGAGTGGTGTTTGTGTTGTTTAGGATTTAATGTTTAGCACAGAAAAGGAATGCAAATAGCGCACACATAAAAAGAAAGGGCATCAGCCTTCTAAGCTGAGGGTCATTGGATGAACTCAATTAGATTGCTGGATTTAAGTACAAAGTTTTTTGGGGATGATTGTGAATCTTTTAAGTAGTTTATCAGGTAATTGACTAAAGACATTAGATATACTACAGCATAAATCCTACGCCCGATTGCAGCGTAAAGCCCGCCATCCCGCCAACGGCGGGAGAGGACTTGCAGCGTAAAGCGGGACTGCTGCGGAAAGAAAATAAACTTATCTCGTACTGTATAATTTGTGGCGGAGCGGCCTGTTCAATGCATTTGCTTTTTAACCGTTTCCCGGTTTACCTTGATGAATGTTGGGTTTGTTCGCAGTTGATCTGTTTTTAAAATCAGTCAACATTATCCCACTGTTCATTTTTTCTCCACGCTGCCCCTTCATCCACAATTCGCTGGCTATCTAACTATTCTTTATCTTTATCAAAATCATTTAAATCATAACAAGATGGAATTTATAAGTA
Organism: Bacteroidota bacterium; assembly: GCA_052035835.1. GTDB lineage: Bacteria > Bacteroidota > Bacteroidia > Chitinophagales > Chitinophagaceae > Ferruginibacter. The sequence goes on from JBPOHG010000235.1 coordinate 1,707, forward strand.
CGTACGGGTGGCTCGTAGTAGGCCTGGTTTTGGTATTCAGCGGTCTCTTTACTGTTACCCAGGGCACGATTGCCGTTATTACCAGGTTTGGTAAATATGTAGGGGTGCGCAGGCCGGGCCTCCGGTTTAAAGTACCCATTATCGACCAGGTATATAAGAGAGTAAGTATCCAGAACCGTTCGGTGGAACTGGAGTTTCAGGCGGTAACGGTAGACCAGGCGAATGTTTATTTCAAATCAATGCTTTTGTACTCGGTACAAAATGAGAATGAAGAAACCATTCAGAAAGTGGCATTCAAATTCATCAGCGATAAAGACCTCATGCAGGCGCTTGTGCGAACGATTGAAGGAAATATCCGGGCATTTGTGGCTACCAAACGCCAGTCGGAGATATTGGGGCTGCGAAGGGATATTGTTGAGTTTGTGAAGGAACACGTGGATGCATCTTTGGAAGAATGGGGGTACCATCTGCAGGATCTACAGATCAACGATATTACGTTCGACCAGGCGATTATTGATAGCATGAGCAAAGTAGTAGCCAGTAATAACCTCAAAGCCGCCGCCGAAAATGAAGGGCAGGCATTGCTGATCACCAAAACAAAAGCCGCCGAAGCTGAAGGTAATTCTATTAAAATAGCCGCAGAAGCAGAACGGCAGGCGGCACAACTGCGTGGACAAGGCGTTGCGCTCTTCCGTGAAGAAGTGGCAAAAGGGATGAGCCAGGCCGCCGAACAAATGAAGCAGGCAAACCTGGATACCAATGTGATCCTGTTTAGTATGTGGACAGAAGCCATCAAGAATTTTGCTGAGTATGGAAAAGGGAATGTAATTTTCCTCGATGGCAGCAGCGAAGGCATGGAAAAAACCATGCGCCAGATCATGGCCATGCAACAAATGGAAGGCAAAAGAAGCTGATCTGCAGCAAGATTAACAATTCATTAGAAGGGCAACCCAATTAAGTTTCGTTTTATTGCAACTGAATAGCAGGGATTAAGATTCAAAAAAAAGCATAACCCATTATATGTTTGATATCCTTTTACAGGCCGATACCACAGGAATAGCCGCCGCCAGCGGTGAAAAAATTGAAAGTGTTTGGAGCCTGCTCAGCAAGGGCGGTCCGCTCATGATTCCCCTTGGTATCCTGTTTGCATTGGCAGTCTTCTTTTTTATCGAACGTTTGCTCGTAATCAGAAAAGCAGGCAAGGCAGATGATAATTTTATGAACATCATCCGCGACCATATCAGCAGCGGCAATGTGGCTGCTGCCCGCGGCCTCGCCAAAAATGCCAACAACCCCATCGGCAGAATGATTGATAAAGGCATACAACGCATCGGCAAACCAATTGATGCCATTGAAAAAAGCATGGACAATGTAGGCAAGCTGGAAATATATAAAATGGAAAAGAACCTGCCGGTGCTTTCGGTGATCGCCCGTATAGCGCCCCTGTTTGGTTTTGT
>JBPOHG010000131.1:0-7148 GCA_052035835.1 Bacteroidota bacterium
CTTTTTTCAAGGTTCCTATCTGGCTGTTAATGAACCTTTCATACAATACTTATGTTGAATGAAGGGATCGCAAAACGCATATTTGAACGGCTTTGCATTCATTCAGATAAATGGCATACCTGAACAAAAGGCTGCATAAAATCCCGGTAGGTTACTAATTCCCAAACTCACACAAAAACTTAATCCGCATGAGTTTCAACTGCTCCCAGTTAAAATTACTGTCGGCCAGCTCTTCCTGTGCAATTTGCAATGAAGAGGTTTCACAGCTCTTAAAATAATCTATGATCTCTTCCTGCTCATATTCGTCTACCATATCATTGATGGCATAATTTAGGTTCAGTTTGGTGCCACTGGCTACTATGGTTTCCATTTCCTCCAGCAATTCATCGATGCGCAGGTCTTTGTTGCGAGCAATGGTTTCGAGGGGGATTTTTTTATCTACATTTTGTATAATAAAGATTTTGTTGTTGTTGCGGTTCACCACGCTCTTCATCACAAAATCATCGGGCTTTACGATGTCATTTTCCTCTACATAAGCGGCCACCACATCAATGAATGGCTTGCCATAACGCATCGCTTTCCCTTTGCTCACCCCGCTGATCTTTTCAAGCTCTGCTAACGTTGTAGGATACATGATGGCCATGTCTTCGAGCGAGCTCTCGAGGAAGATGACAAATGGCGGCAGGTTTTTTTCTTTGGCTACCCGCTTGCGCACATCTTTGAGCATCTCCAACAGTTTTTCATCAGCTGCGCCAGCACCATTGGCTTCCCCGCCTTCTGTTTCATCGTCATCGGCATTGGCCTCTTCAAACAGGTTGTTTAATATTATTGGGAAAGAACCGGGCTTCTTCAGGAAAGCAACCCCTTTTTTGGTGATCTTCAGTACCCCATATTCTACAATATCTTTTTCGAGCAATTCGTTGAGCAGCATTTGCCTTACCAGGCTGTTCCAGTAATGCGGCTCACGGTCATTGCCACTCGCAAATACATCCAACGCATCATGACGGTACATCTGCACCTGCGTGGTGGCCTTACCGGTAATTACCTGGATGAGGTACTCAATGGTAAAATGTTCACCCAATGCCTTGATGGCTTTGAGAACGGTAACAGCGCCTTCCCCGGCTTCTATTTTTTCTTTTGGATGGAGGCAGTTGTCGCAATGCCCGCAACTGCCGGAATCATCAAATTGCTCACCAAAATAAAACAACAGGGTCTTGCGGCGGCAGATGCTGCTTTCTGCATAAGAAACAGTTTCATTGATGAGCTGCGCACCCACTTCCCTTTCACTGAGCGGCTTGTCTTTCATGAGATGCTCCAGCTTGGCTACATCTTTATGTGAATAGTAGAGGATGCATTTTCCTTCCATGCCATCCCTTCCGGCCCTTCCGGTTTCCTGGTAATAATTTTCTATCGACTTGGGGATATTGTAATGGATCACAAAACGTACATCGGGTTTATCAATGCCCATTCCAAATGCAATGGTAGCCACAATCACATTCACTTCTTCATTTAGGAACTGGTCCTGCCTTTCGGCACGCAGTTTACTATCTAGCCCGGCATGGTAAGCAACGGCCTTGATGCCATTTGCCATGAGCATTTTAGCAAGCTCTTCGGTGGTTTTGCGGTTGAGGGTATAAATGATCCCGCTCTTGTTCTTGTGCTGTTGAATAAAGCGCACAATGCTCTTATTAGTTTGATCTAGATTTACTTTTGGCTGAATCTCATAATACAGGTTGGAGCGGTTGAAAGAGGAAATAAATATTTCGGGTTCGCGAAGCCCGAGGTTCTTTACAATGTCGCTCTGTACTTTAGGGGTAGCCGTTGCCGTGAGTGCGATCACGGGAACAGCCGGGTTGATGAGGTCCATCATTTCTTTCAGCCTCCGGTATTCGGGCCTGAAATCGTGCCCCCATTCCGAGATGCAATGCGCTTCATCAACTGCAAAGAAAGATATGGTGAGCGATTGAAAGTATTCGATGTTCTCTTCTTTGGTAAGTGTTTCGGGCGCCACGTACAACATTTTTGTGGTGCCACGGGCCAGGTCATCTTTCACTGCTTTCTGCTGGCCTTTGTTGAGGGTGCTGTTGAGGAAATGCGCCACATTGTCTTTGCTGCTGTAACTGCGTACCAGGTCTACCTGGTTTTTCATCAGCGCTATCAACGGCGAAACGATGATGGCAACGCCTTCACTCATCATGGCCGGCAACTGGTAACAAAGGCTTTTACCGCCACCGGTGGGCATAATAACAAAGGTGTCTTTACCGCTAAGCAGGGTATTGATAATAGCTTCCTGGGGGCCTTTAAATGTGTCGAACCCAAAATGCTGTTGCAGGGCCGATGTAAGCTGGTGGTCGATAGTAGCAGCGGCCTTTTTGGTGGCAGCTTTTTTTACAGGTTGTTTTTTCACAGTATCAGAACCCGACTTCTTTTTAGTTGTAGCCATATCGTATCATTGTTTCTCCATACACTCCTCTTCAGGCGTATCGTTCTCAAAAAAATTATTTACCTGGTTTTAAAAGGGCAGCGAAGTTACTCTAAAACAGCCGCAATGGCAAGTGATCAGAGAGGGAAAATGGCATCTTAACAGATTTTTTAAAATCACCTTTCCATTCATTTAAGATAAACATTTTTTGAGAAAAAAAGGCCCAATTTGTCTAAATCTGTTTCACTTTTGAAGGCTTGCCTGTTCTTTGTGCTTTCCATTAATTGAACTAGGTTTGCGGCTCAGAAATGAACAGTGCCAGCATCATACCGGTTGCCTTGCGTACCATAGAACTGGAAGCTGCTTCCATTAAGGAGCTGACGGGTTTTGTGAACGATGATTTTGTACGTGCAGTTGAACAAATCGCAGCATGTAAAGGGCGTTTGGTGGTGAGCGGGATCGGCAAGAGTGCCATCATTGCTCAAAAGATCGTAGCCACGCTCAACAGCACCGGTACACCTTCTATGTATATGCACGCCGCAGATGCCATTCACGGCGACCTGGGGATGATACAACAGGATGATATCGTGATGGTTATCAGCAAAAGCGGGGACAGCCCCGAGATCAAAGTGCTGGTTTCGCTCCTCAAAAGTTTTGGAAATACGCTCATTGGCATGGCCGGAAATATTCAATCTTACCTGGCCCAAAATTGCGATATCCTTCTCAACACTACGGTTTCCCAGGAGGCTTGTCCGAATAACCTCGCCCCCACTACGAGCACCACTGCTCAAATGGTGATGGGGGATGCATTGGCTGTTTGCCTGATGGAAGGCAAAGGTTTCAATAGTGTTGATTTTGCCCGGTACCACCCTGGCGGAACCTTGGGTAAAAAACTGTATTTGAGGGTTGGAGAGGTCATAAATAAGTCAAACAGGCCATTTGTGAACACGGATGCTACCATAAAAGAGGCCATTGTTGAAATTACAAAGAACAGGCTGGGTGCAGCTGCGGTATTGGGCGCGGATGGTTCGGTGAAGGGCATTGTAACTGATGGCGACCTTCGCCGGATGCTGGAAAAATCGGATGTAATCGGGGGATTAACCGTGTTGGATATTATGAGCCATTCACCCAAGCAGGTACCTGCAGATGCGTTGGCGGCCGAAGCTTTTGAACTGATGAGAAATAATAATATCAACCAATTGCTCGTTACCGAAGATGGCAGGTATATTGGCATTATTCATATCCAGGACCTGGTAAGGGAGGGGATTATATAAAGACTTCATTGCTTATGAACAAGAATCACTATGTAGCCATTATGGCCGGAGGAATTGGTAGCAGGTTTTGGCCAATGAGCAGAACAGATTTTCCCAAGCAGTTCCTCGATATCCTGAATACAGGAAAAACTCTGATACAGGCTACCTTCGACCGCTTTGCGCAATTTATCCCGGTTGAAAATATTTATGTAGTTACTTCAGATACGTACAAAGACATTGTGAAGGAACAGTTGAGCGCCATGAACCCGGCGAATATCCTCTGCGAGCCTTCCCGTAAAAATACAGCACCTTGTATTGCGTACATTTCGTATAAACTAGACCAGTTGAATCCCGATGCCAATCTTATTTGCGCCCCGGCCGACCACCTGATCACCGACGAAGAAGCATTTACCAAAACTTGCATGGATGCCCTGCATTTTACTTCGCATATCAAGGCCTTGTTAACGCTGGGTATCAAACCTACCAATCCCAATACAGGTTACGGCTACATACAATTTGAACCATATTCTGTGGGCGAAAACGTGTTTAAGGTGAAGACATTTACCGAAAAACCCGATCGCGAACTGGCCCGCACGTTTGTAGCCAGCGGCGATTTCCTATGGAATGCAGGCATTTTTGTTTGGCAGGTGAAGAATATTGTAAAGGCTTTTGAGAAACTGTTGCCCGAAATGCACGAGGTTTTTGATGCAGAAAAGCAGCTCTTCAATACCGCTAAAGAAACGGAAGCGATTGAAAGGATCTATCCGCAATGCACAAATATTTCTATTGATTACGGCATTATGGAAAAAGCTGATAATGTTTATGTGATCCCTTCTTCTTTTGGATGGAGCGACCTGGGTACATGGGCGAGTGCGTATGAAACAATCGACAAAGACTATCTTGATAATGCAGTAGCCGGCAACAATGTGATGATCATTGATGCCACGAAGAATATGGTGCATGCCGATAATAAAAAGCTGGTGCTGTTGCAGGGCCTCGAAGATTTCATTGTGGTAGATACCGAAGATGTACTCCTTATCTGTAAAAAAGATAAAGAACAGGAAATCAAGGCTTATGTGGCAGAAGTGAAGCGCAATAAAGGCGACAAATACCTCTGATTGGCCGCCTTTCCTCCCGTTTTATTTGAATTTTCTCCTTTCAACGGCCATTTTTTTGCCGAAATATACCCCCCTGCACAATAAAGCAGGTAATCCTGCGTTAGCATTCAGACTAGTACCAATATCCTGTAACGTCACCATTTATTTTGTTAACGGGCAAAATAATTTATATGACAAAAACCATCCTGATTGCACTGGCCATACTCCTGGCCGTTCCCAATTTCATCAAGCGGGATATCAATGGCACGGCTGTATACAATCAGAAGGAAAGGTACAATCCCGAATTATCTTCTATTCAATCTATCGACGAACTGGAGGCGTATGTTGACAAAGCAGCAGCGCTAAAGAACTTTACCCCCGGATCGGGCGAATATGCCACCCTGTTAGCGTATGTGGTTTCCTGCCGTTTTTATCATGGTTTCTCACACTGGAAAGTGAATGAGAATTGGATAGCAGCGGTCAGCGAAAAACTAATCGGCATGGGGCTGGCCTCCAAAGTACAGCCCGATGAAATCATGAAGCACCCCAATGCTGCCTGTTCCCAGCAGGCCATGGTAATGATGGAAATTTTGAAAAGAAAAAATGTCCCGTACCGCAAAGTTGGCTTCCCGCATCATTATGCACTGGAAGCGAATATTGCTGGCGAGTGGTATTTTTTCGACCCCAATATGGAACCCAAAATTCAGTTTACAGAACGCTCTCATGAAAGCTGGAAAGGCAACAACGATATTATTAAATCTTATTACAGCAAGGCCAAGCACGAGAACCTCAATTTTCAGTTTGGCCGTGGCGAAACAGCCCAGTTGGGTGCCATCAATGAAACTCCGGCTCGCAATGCCAAATTTTTTCAGGGTATTACAATGGTATTGTCGAAGTGCTTATGGCTGGTACCATTCCTGCTATCTTTTGCGGTGAAAAAGAAGCCATATATGTATGCAGTGAAGCCCATCAATAAAAATTATACCCCACCACCCAGGCTGAGGCCGGTTTATTATGCCTAAGCATTATTTTTGAGCAGGTATTAAACAACCAGCCCAACGTTTTGCATCCAACGATCAACAGCAAATTACCTTCCGTAGGCACTACTATCTTTACTGTAATGAGCAGCCTGGCAGTGAAGCACCAGGCGATCAACCTTGGCCAGGGTTTCCCCGACTTCCCCATGAACAGCGAGTTGCCGGCACTTGTGCAAAAAGCAATGGCAGACGGGCATAACCAATATGTTCATATGTGCGGGCTTCCTGCTTTAAGGGAACAGCTGGCGTTAAAAGTAAACAGTTCCTATGGTTGCGATGTTCATCCGGATACAGACATAACGGTAACGCCTGGTGGCACGTATGCGCTGTATACTGCTATTACTACCATCATAGAGCCGGGAGATGAAGTGATCCTATTTGAACCGGCTTATGATTCTTACATACCCAATATAGAGATCAATGGCGGGGTAGCTGTTCGCATCCCGCTCGAATACCCGGGTTATACAATAAACTGGGATACGGTCCGCAGCAAAGTAAACAACAAGACCAAGGCCATTGTTATCAATACCCCCCACAACCCAACGGGAAGTGTATTGGGTGCAGAAGATATTAACCAGCTTCGATCAATCGTTACCGGTACCGGCATTTTCATTATCAGCGATGAAGTGTATGAGCACCTGATATTCGACGGCAGGGAACACTTATCTATGTTGCGTTACCCCGATTTGCTGGAAAGGAGTTTTGTGTGTTTCTCGTTTGGTAAAGTGTATCACTGCACCGGCTGGAAGATGGGTTATTGTATGGCACCTGCTGCCATCATGTCCGAGTTCAGGAAAGTGCACCAGTTCAATTGCTTTACCTGCAACAGCCCGGTACAATATGCGCTTGCAAAGTTTCTTGAAAATAAAGAACAGTACCTGCAATTGGGCGTTTTCCTGCAACAGAAGCGTGATTATTTCCTGCAGCGGATGCAGTGTACACCACTGCAGCCCCTGCCTTCATTTGGCAGTTACTTTCAGTTGTACAGTTATGCATCGGTAAGCGGCTTGCCTGAAAATGAAATGGCAGTGAAGTTAACTGCTGAAGCGGGCGTAGCAACCATCCCGGTATCAGCATTTTACAAAGACCCTGTTGATCATAAGGTACTCCGTTTTTGCTTTGCCAAACAGGAATCTACACTCGATGCCGCGGTAGAACGCCTGTCGGGTTATTTCAAAAATATAACATAACGTAAAAGCCTATACGCCGAATTGGGTAAGGTGGTGGTCGAGGTGTTTATACATCGATTGCCCCCATTGCTCGGGCGTGATTTTTCCAAAACATGGCTGGGGGTATTTACTGATGCCGTTGGGCCCTGCGTGGTGGAATTGTTGTATGA
>JBPOHG010000196.1:0-22546 GCA_052035835.1 Bacteroidota bacterium
TCTTTGTAATCGTTAATGGTTGGGATGGGAAGTTCCTCCCCTTTTCCCTGGCCGATGTATTCAACCCTTAACTGGCTGTAATCCTGCACATCGGGAAGTTTACGTATATAGAGTTTGGTAAGTTGAGCGATCAATTCCAATGCCCTTAACTGAGATAATTTCTTGTTGAGCCCTTCTTTGTTTACATCGGTAGTACCCATCATATTGGTGAGTGTGGTGAAGAGCGGCCCCTCTGGATTAATGTTCTGCCCATCGGCAAATCCAAGTACTACGAGGGTGGCAGTTCGGGGTGTTTCTTTATACTTATTGGAAAAGCTGATAACCGAATCAACCAGTGGCATGAATGATTTTGCGGCGATGGCTTCCTGCTCTTTCGGAATGATGTACTTTCCGGGGCCAAAAAATGCTGCCAGGTCAAATAATGTATAATTGGCAATATTGAGCCCTTCTTCGAGCATCAGGTAAACTTTCAACCGGTCATTGTACAATTTTGTATACTGATCGAGCAATGCCAGTTTGGGGGCTATTTCTTTCCGGTAATTTTTTCTAAATGTTTTTAAATCACTCGTAAGTTTTTTTAGGTTATTGATTTCATTGTTCACTGAATCAAGGTCGGCTTTAACGGTTAGCAGCCTGTTTTGTATCCTTTTATTGATATTGCTGTCGATCTTTCTTTCTCCCAGTTTACTGTCTCCCGAAACCCCTATGGTATTAACCTGGTTTCCTTCCTTTGTTTGCTGAGCTTCCATGCCCAGCAATTTGCCCGATACTTTGCCCATGCGCCTGTTGCCAACACATGAAACAAGAATAATAAGTAAGAAGATCAATGACCATTTTGATGACTGTACCATAACATTATTTTGGCACTGCTCTTACAGAAAAAGCGGAGTTGCCTGGTTTTTTAGGTTTTTGAATTTTATTGGAGAAAAACTTTTTAGTGTATTCTATTACAGGCGCCTGGGCCATTTCGGGAAGTTCATTTTCCGGGATTTCACGCAGTTTCAAACCTACATTCACAAGCGTTGTTTTGTCGGCAAAAGGCTCTGTATTGTTTTTTTCAGGTACGCTATTACCCGTCATCGTTTCTTGTTTTGAAGGGATGACCAGCAGGTAAACGACCAGTACCAATATGCCTGTGATGCCAATGAGCCATAAAATTCCGGTTGCGTAATTGGTCATACGCCTGATCCTGTAAAGGTCATTTTCTGTATGGACGATATGGACTGATGCCGAACTCAATTTCAATAATTACAAGCGAAAGTATTTTTTTTAATTTGATCTGCGGCCTTTTTTTAACTGTTCCAACACCGACTCCAAATCCTCAGCTAATTTTTCGATGCAGGGTCTTACTTTTCCTGCATCCGTTTCATCAGTACAGATGGCTGAACAGGCTTCTAATGACTTCGCAGCTAATGTATTGGTTCCAATGGGCGAAATAGTTGAACGAAGGTGGTGTAAACAACTTCGAAGGCTTATGAAATCGTTCTTTTCTACTGCCAGGCGAATTGCTGCAATTTCAGTTGGAAGCTGAACCTGCAATTGTTGCAGGATAAGCGCAACCGTTTTATCATTGCCATTGCATAGTTTCACTAAAAATGCTTCATCAATGATATTGGTTTCGCTTGTAGATGTAACGAATTCCAGTTCCTGTTGCAAAGGCTGAAGGTAAACATAAGCGGCAAGTGTATTGAAGAAATCTTCTTCAATGATGGGCTTTGCCAGGTAGTCGTTCATTCCGGCTGCATAGCATTTCTCTATCTCATTCGGAAGGACATAAGCAGTCATGCCAATCACAGGAATGCTGTTGCCCCATTTCTCCCTTAATAATTTCGTTGCGCTAATACCATCCATGACCGGCATCTGCACATCCATTAACACAACATCAAATGCTTTCATTTCCATCAATTTAAAAAACTCCTCTCCATTGGATGCCATATCCAGCCTGATATGATAAGGCTCAAGCATTTTGCTGATCAGTAGCTGATTGACGATGTTATCTTCTACCAGCAATACCCTGTTTTTATTTCGGTCTGTAACAACCGGCCTGCGCTGACTTATGATGGAATTCCCTGAATTTGTAGATGCGCCCGGCAATTGAAAATTAAGGGAGAAGCTGAAACTGGCCCCTTTGCCCAATTCACTTTGTAATTGTATTTGTCCACCCATCGCTTCTACCAATGTTTTGGTTATGGCCAATCCCAATCCTGTGCCACCCTGCTGGCGTACAAAAGAATTATCGAGTTGCTCGAATCGTTCAAAAATCAATTGTTGTTTATCTGCTGGAATGCCGATACCCGTATCCGTTACTTCAAATAATAATTTGGCCTGTTGATCCTGTTGATTCAGCAACTCAATTTTCAATATTACTTTCCCGGAAACCGTAAACTTAATGGCATTGCTCACCAGGTTTACCAACACCTGTTTCAATCGTTCTGCATCCCCCATCACCCGGGTTGGAATGTTTTCCGGGATATGAACCTGTAGTTCTAGTTTTTTGTCCATCGCCGGTACGGTATAGGTGGCTTCTATTTGTTGGATCATTGCAGGGAGTTCAAATGATTCCTTCTTAATCTGCATGGCACCTGCTTCAATTTTAGAAAGATCCAGGATATCATTTACAATCTGCAACAGGCTTTCACTCGATTGATTGATCAACGTTGAATATTGCCGTTGGTCTTCCTGCAGATTTGTTTTTGATAATAGATTGCTGAATCCCTTCAATGCATTGAGCGGCGTCCTGATCTCATGGCTCATATTGGCGAGGAACTGGTCTTTGATCCTGGCAGACTGTTCTGCCTGCGTACGGGCATGTTCAAGATCCCTGATCAGTATAAATTGTAAAATCTGCCGCCTTAATATGATGGTGGCCAGAATGAGGATCGCCAGCAATGCTGTAAATGCGAGTATTTTATTGAGAAAAGAAACCCGGTAGGCTACTTTATTGTTTTCTTCCAGGGTATTGCTAAGTGTTTTCTCTAGTTTGATCTGCAATGTAAGCGCCTGTTCATACACGCTATCGCTGAGGTGGGGGTGATACACCGAATCTGTTGAAAGCTTTGCCCTGTCTTTGAGTAACCATTGTTCTGAAAAGCTCAACTGCCGGTTGAGGTACATAAACATGGGAGCTGCTGCAGAATCAACCGTTGCATCTTTAAGTACGGCATTTAATGCATTTGTTTTATCACGGAGCTGGCCAACGGATTGTTGAAGGGAGGCTGTTTCTTCGCCGCTGGCATTGTTTTTACCGGAAAGTACCCTCGATTCAAGGTCGAACGACAGGTTCACCAATTCCTCGAGCCGGTTATTGATGGTGAAAGTAGCAGCTGCCTGTTGGTTACCGCTTACCAGCCGGTTGATAGATGCAACTGTATTCAACTGGGTAATTACCAATACGGTAATCAGTGCCGACACAACTACAACGATCCAAATCAGGAAACTATAAAATTTTCTCATGCCGGTTTTGCTTACAGGAAATTGAGTTGTGATAATAATTTACTCTTATAAAACTCCGATAACGGTACAGGATGTGTGTTCAGGTACAACACATTGTCTTCTATATAATCGATTTTTTCGAGCGCCACAATATAACTCCGGTGTACCCTGCTGAATTTTCTCAGGGGCAGTTTTTCTTCCAGCATTTTTAATGTTGCATGGATAACAAGGTATTTTTCTGAAAAATATATCTTTACATAATCACCTTTGGCTTCAATGAAAAAAATGTCATCAAAGAAAATTTTCCTGATCACTTTCCCATCTTTCACAAATATATATTCCTGTTCAACTTCATTGATCAACACATTTTCCTGTTGCAATAATTCGATAGCCCTTCTAACTGCCATCAATAGACGCGGTAGTAGCACAGGTTTTACAATATAATCCACTACGTTTAGTTCGAACGCTTCCAGCGCATAGCCTTTATTGGCAGATGTAAGTATGGTGAGCGGCCGTTGCGGCAATGACCTTAATAAATCTAGCCCGCTCATGCCAGGCATTTCAATATCCAGGAACAACAAATCAACAGGCTGGGTAGCCAGGAATGCCGCTGCTTCTGCAGCACTCTCACAGGTGCCGGCAACCTCTACATCCGGAAGTTCATTCAGTAATTGTACCAGCAGCAATGACGCCACTTTATTGTCATCAACGACCAGGCAATTGTATTTTTTTAGTTCAGGGGCAGAAAGCGACATGGCTCTGTTCATTTAATCGCCTAAAATTAAGCTTTCGGCCTAAAAGAAACTGAAATTCATTCCCCCCGGAATAATATTTATATTTATAGTATCACCTAAATCGGGTTGTATGGAAAAGGCAAATATTGCTCAGCGTATTCAGTCGATTGATGTACTTCGTGGCATCGTAATGGTGATCATGGCATTGGATCATGTAAGGGATTATTTTTACAAAGTCCCTATAGACCATGCCGGTGCTGTTGCAACTGAGCCTACCAACCTGGCTACTACCTATCCCTTACTTTTCTTTACACGTTGGATCACACATTTTTGCGCTCCTGTATTTGTTTTTCTTGCCGGTACATCGGTATACCTGTTGTGCAGTAAGAAAAACAAGCGAGAGGTAAGTACTTTCCTTATGAAGCGGGGGATTTGGCTGATTGCAGCAGAATGTATACTTATCACCCTTGCCTGGACTTTCAATCCATTTTATAACCTTATCATACTGCAGGTTATCTGGGCGATCGGAATCAGTATGCTCCTGTTGGGATTGCTTATTTATCTACCATTCCCTGTCATATTTGGCATTGGTGCAGCCATAGTTTTTGGGCATAACCTCCTTACTTTACCGGATGTAAAGGCCTCGCTAACGGGTTCTTTTTTTGCCAACCTTATTTATTATTCAGATTTTTCGGTTTACCAGTATTCGGAAGGACATTATCTTTTGATTGTATATGCATTCCTTCCGTGGACAGGGTTGATGCTGTTGGGTTTTTGTTTTGGAAAATTATATAGCCAGCATTTCGATCCGGTTACCAGGCGGAAATGGTTATTGCGGATGGGATGTTCCCTGCTAACGCTATTCGTTGTTTTAAGGTTTACCAATAGCTATGGTGACCCTGTACCCTGGTCTCAGCAACCCAGGGGTGATATATACAGTTTCCTTTCATTCCTCAACGTGAATAAATATCCGCCTTCCCTGTTGTTCATTTGCATGACCATTGGTGCAGCAATGATATTCCTTGCATTGATAGAGAAAATTAAAAATCGCCTTACCGGATTTTTCAATTGTTTTGGGAGAGTTCCCATGTTTTATTATATCCTCCACCTCTACCTGATACATGCCTTGGTAGTGTTGGTTTTTTATGTACAGGGATTTACATCAGAAGAAATTGTTACACCCAATGCACCGTTTCTTTTCAGGCCACCCGCTTTCGGTTTCAGTATTTGGGGAATGTATGGCATGTGGTTGTTGCTGATCCTGATTCTATACCCGCTTTGCAGGAAATATGAAAGGTACAAGCGAACGCATACGCATTGGTGGCTGAGTTACCTGTAAGAGTGTTATTCAGCCGGCCTGCACCGGGTGTTTTTATCAATGGGGTTTCCCAACGCATCGGTTTGAATAGAATTCCCCCATTCATCTGCAGTATAACATCCAATTTCTGTGTATTGGCCTAATTGCGCCGGACTGATATCGCATTCATAGCAGGTAGTGCGGTTTTTCTTGCATGAACACAATGAGGCAATCACCATGCTTATAAAAAATACTTTTTTCAAACTATTCTGCACGTTCTTCATATTTATACAAAAGTACAGTTTTACCAGGCTTTGTAAGTAGCCACAAATAAGTTAACTTTCACAAATCTGCATTTCTGTATGAAAATTTCGCTGATAAGAAGTTTGCTGTTAATGATGGCCCTTTGTGCCGGCCGGCAAAGTTATGGTCAACAGCCGCAGGTGCCTACAGCTAAAACTTATGCAGTCATTATTGGAATAGCGCAATACGACAGTGCTGATATACCACCCCTTAAGTATTCCAACAAAGATGCAAAAGAGTTTGCGGTATATCTTCAATCGAAAGCGGGTGGCAATGTGCCGCTCGAAAACATCCGGCTGTTGATTGATAAAGAAGCCACCACTGCAAGCGTGTACAATGCGCTATACTGGCTGGTTAACATTTGCAGCGAGAATGACCTGGCATATATTTATTTTGCGGGCCATGGGGATATGGAGAATACCACCATTTACAAACTTGGATTTTTACTTACGAGCAATACTGGCCCACATAATTATATCAATAATTCGCTCCGTATCGAAGACCTGAATAATTATGCCAACACTATTTCAGTCACTAAAAAAGCAAGGATTGTCATCATTACAGATGCATGCCACTCGGGTAAACTTGCAGAAAAGCACCAGCAATCCGGTGCGCTTATTGGCCATCAATTGCGAACTGCCAGGAACAATGAAGTTAGAATTACTGCTTGTGAAACCAATGAATTATCGGCTGAAGATGAAGCCTGGGGCGGTGGCCGTGGCGTTTTTTCTTACTACCTGCTCCATGGGCTTCATGGATTGGCCGAAACAAACCAGGATGGGATCATTACCACTGGCGAAATCAAACAGTACCTGGATGTTGCATTTCAGCAAGACAAAGTATTGAATGAAAATAAACTGAAGCAAACACCGGTGATTAGCACCGGGGATAAAAATTTCACATTAGCCGCAATTGACCAGGCATCATTGGTTGATTTGAAGAAAAGAATATTGAATGATTCACTGGCAGCAAACGAATGGGTGATCCCCGAACAACCAATTGATCATTTTTTTCAAGTGCTACGGTTTGAAAATTTGATTGACCAGATAGAATTTAGATCCTTTTTACAATCAGAACCAGACAACATCCCACTCGAACTCATCCATAAAGTTAAATCCAGGAAGCCTGGATTCATGAATCCAAAGAAAATAGAGCAACTGGAGGCCTCCCTGCCAACGAACAATGCTTTGTTGAAACGCTTCAATACCCAATTAGTAGAAGCATTGCATGAGCGTGGGCAACAGATCATCAATTTGTATCTGAAAGCCGATGAGGCGGAAATGGATAGGCGGAAGTATTACAATGCGAACCGGAACGGGTATGATATTTATCCACCCATGTTTGAACTGGCATTGCGCCTGACAGATAAAAACAACTACCTGCACCGTATACTCGAAGTAAACCTGCATTATTTCAGGGGGGTGGTTGCCCGTTTAAAATTGCCTACAGTTGAAGACCCCTTGCCATTGTTAAAAGAAGCCATGGCTGAGCAAAAAAGGGCGTATGAATTGGAAGAGAATGCAGCCTATATCCACAATGAGCTTGGCCTGTTGTTTAAAATTGACAAAGAATATATTAAAGCAGAAAGGCATTTTTTACAGGCATCTTCCATTGCCCCCGAATGGGCTGTGCCCTGGGCAAACCTGGTTAGCATTTACACTTCCTTAGAAAAATTCGACAAAGCCGAACATGCTTTTGGCAATGCAAAGGAACTACAGCCTACCCTTCAGGGCCTTTATGTAAATGGCGGCATCCTCCAGGAGCGAAAAAAGAACTTTCTGTTGGCAGAGGAATTCCAACGAAAAGCCACGCAAATGAATACACGCCATTTCCTTCCCTTCGAAAGGCTTGGATTTGTTTACCTGAATACTGGTAATTATGCGTTGGCGGATTCTTTTTTCATGGAGGCAGCCATCAGAAAATTGGGATACTTTTTCGAGAAACCTCAGCAATTACCCGACGGGATCGGCGACGGGTTAGTAGATTCCCCGGAATTCCTGTGCCCATTCGACACGTTATTAATAAAAGACAATGACCTGATAGGAAGGTTCATTTGGGCATATTCGGAAGTGCTTAATGGCAGGCAATCCAATGCAGAGCGGTTGTATAAAAAATTAATCGCTTATAACCCAACCCATTTCATGGCCGCTCATTACCTGGGGGTATTGCTTTACCGGCAGGGACGTTGGCAGGAATCTGAACTTGCTTTTAAACTTGCCAAAAGGAACTTTCTTGGGGAAAAGGATTTTCAACTTTTCTGTAAAGAAAATGAACGTAACCTCAGTATTACCGATGTTGAAAAAGCTACTTGTATCATCAGGGCTTTCAAATACAAATACTATCAACGAAAAGAAGACTATTATTTCATGGGTGACTTATACGCCCTTTGGAACCATTTTGATGAATCCGCGGAAGAATACCAGTGGCTGATACAGCACGAACCTGCATTTATAGGTGGCTATTTTTTTCTTTGGCAATTGTATGAGAAGTTCGAACGCTACCAGGATGCCGAAAAAACCATTCTTGCTTATTGTGTGCAAAATAAAAGCGAGGGGCGAAGGGAGTTGTACGCATTTTATAAACGCATGGCAGCATTACAACCTGGCATTGGAAGTTGGGCATACAAAGCGGGCACCATGCTCTATCAACATTTTCTTGATTCAAGGAACAGCTTTCACTATGACCAGCTAACATTGGTACCAGATACAGATGGAAAATTACTGGAGCCAACATACGTACCCTCCGACCCTATTGTAACTACCAGGGTTACATACAATATCCCTGGCACTTACCAGGAAATTGAAATTGGGCCATTTATTTTTCAACCAAAAGTTGAAGCCATTGGTTGGTTACTGAAAGCAGACAGTCTGTTCTTACAGGAAGATGATTTCAGGTCAGATATCAATGATAAACTAGGTAACTTATATACATGGCTACATTTGCCCCAAAAGGCGCATATCCATTACCGTATTGCCAGTGAATTACAAAGCAACAATGCTGGAACCAAAATGAAACTTGTAGATGCTTATTTGCGTACCTGGCAAAACAGTGTGGCATTACAATATCTCGATAGCCTTTATCTTAGTAAACAGATTAACCTTTCACATTTGCTTGCATTGGCAGAACTGAATATCCATGCAGGTAATTTTTCTGCTTCAGCAAAATATGTACGTGAGGCTGAAGCCATAGATATTTTGCCCAATCGCAGCATTACTGAATTAACTGCCAAGAGGTACCGTATGGAAGGACGATACCAGGAAGCCATTGTACATTATAAGAAATTACTGCAGGGCAATGACAAAGAACCGGCTTTATTATATACAATAGCACGATTGTATGCCCTTAGTAACAACAAAGCATTAGCATTCAGTTACCTAACAACTGCTATGGAAAACGGGTTTAAATATGGATACGTATTAAACTATGACCCCGCCTGGGAACCTTTTCAAAGAGAGGAGGCGTATAAAGCGTTTCTCAAAAAATTACCTTTGCCCTATTGATGTTGAGAAAAATTAAAATTGCTCATAAATTTTCCGGTAGAAAGGATATTGGCGGCAAATATTCTCTTTTATATACGGTTTGTCGCAATAAGTATGCTCTGCTTTGTATACAGTTTGCTTCTTAGCTTCAGCCATAATCACATCCCAACTGATGTATTTTTTTGCAGGCCCCAGGGAATTACGTAAAGCTGTTTTAAAATAATAAGAAAAGAATCCACCAAATTTATTGTTACTGGTAGCTTTTTGTCCAACATCTGCTGCTGTGGCAAGAATGGAAATCCTGGCAGGGTCTAAGAATAATTTCCTGAAATTTTCAATATTCCATGGCAATTCCGAATCCCGCTGGATAGGCACTGGTGCTGCAACAATGTTGTTCGCTGCAGGGTCGGTATTGCAGCAATCGCTCAACACCAGGTTAAACCTGGATTTCTTTTTTCTGATCCTGTTAAAGATATCTTCGATATTCAGTGATTGCTGCATGTAATCGTACCGGTTAGGATCCCAACGTAGGTCTAAAAAAGGGAATGGCCTTTCATCAGCTGTTTTACGGAACCCATGCCCCATGTAATACAACACTACAATGTCATTGGAAGAAGGCCTTAGGCGTTCGAGCATTTTTTCTACTTCCTTCTTGTGATATATTTTACCGGCAATGGTGTCGGCAACAAACTTAATACCCATTTGTTTGGATAACTCACGCATCATTTGCATCATTTGCCTCATACTCATGCCACATGCTTCGCCAATAATGGGGTCGTTGGTATTGGCGATGCCAAGATAATAAAGTGTTGTCTTTTTTTCGTCCTCCGACAAGCCTCTTACACTCGGTTCAAAAAGGTTTTTATAAATTGGTTCATCTTTCGTAAAGTATTGCAACACGGTTTTCTTTTCAAGCTGGTGCATTAAGAGCAGCTTTGAATGGATAAAACGATCCTCATTTGGAGTAAAGGGCTCACCAAATCTTGAGAAAGCGGATGGTTCAAAAAGCCCGGTTAATTCATTCAATGTATACCAAAATACAGGTGCTGTAAAAGAAAGCGATGGGTCTCCAATCAAAAAAAGGGTATCGAGCGGCTGGTAATAAGTCTTTTTGGGAACAACTGTACTACCCTGCTCCGCCCCGGCTATTTCTTCCTGCATATTCAATTCCACCAACACCAATTCCTTCGATACCGGTTGTTGATACCTTATACGAAGCAGTCCACTTCCGTCTTCGTTCCTGATAAAAAACGCCTTGTAAATTGTACTATCCCCTACATGGGTAAACCGGTATTCAAACTCATACAATGACTGTGATATGCAAGAAAAAGATGCACACAATACGAAGCACAACACAATGATTGTTTTGTTCATTTTTATGAAGTGTGAAACGAGGCTGAATAATAAAATTAATATTAAATATAATATATTTAAATTATTCAGTATATTGTACAAATTAAAATTTCAACCATGATTAAACTACAATCAAAACGACCGCTTGTTTTCTTTGCTGCTGCAGTTTTTGCAGTGGCCGTTTCTATTTCTTCTTGTAATGAAGGAGAAAAGAAGGAAACTGCTCCTGCCGGTGAAACCATCGACACGGGCAATACCATGCCTATCAAGCCGGCCCCTACTATGGAATCAAAAGCTGGCGACACCAGTATGAAAGCAACGATGGATACAGGCAATACGGCCCCCATCAAACCGGCGCCATAACAGCCGCTCAAAAAAGTATATCAAAAGAGGTGCCAGTGGTGCCTCTTTTGTGTTAAGGGCGTTTGGGAAGCTTGATCTTGCTGGTTTTCAGAATGATGTTTTTTTCATTGTACAGCGACCTCCGGGAAATGAGCTTTTCTATTAACCAGTGTTCTATGCGGTGATGTGCAGGAATGAGTATTGCTGCAATGCTAACAAATATGAGTATTTCATACACCGGCGTATGATGGGTTAATTCTGCTACAGTTGGATGCAGCAATAACGTGAGGTATTCAAACAGCAATAACAGCGAAAGGATACCCAGGACTTTGATCACTTTTACATGTATTTTAATGCGGCTAAGCAACAGCGTTAGTAAGAAAAATCCAGGGATAAACATGCCAATGAACAGCAACTGTAACTGTATTTTTCTTTCTTTGGCAGCAGCTTTCCTTGATTCTTCCAATTCTAATTGCCGGAAACGTTCATTGCTCGATAGTACTTGCAATTCCCTGATACGGGCCTTGCTGTTTACCGAATCATTGAGCACTTTTACATGGTCTATAAATGCGAAAGCGCTGTCTAACTCCTTCACCGATTTATAATGAACGGCCAGGAATTCGGCAGCATCCAATTCCCTCGACAGGAACCCGTCTTTTTTTGCCAATGCATATGCATCCAACGCAAAAAAGCCGGAGGAATCGATCATACCTGTTTGCCGGTACAAAGTAGCCAACCCAATGGAGGCTTCACAACGAACATCGTCATCCTGCACCTGCGTGAGGTATTGTATGGCAGTTCTGTAAAAATACCCGGCTCTCTCTACATTGCCTTTTTTTCTGAACACATGCGCCAACCCGGTCATAGAAGATCCAATGAGACCGGTATCCTTCAATTCTTCTGCCAGGTGAAGCGATTGCAGGAAATATGAAAATGAAGAATCATTGTTATTGAGTTTGTCGTATGCATCCCCCAGGTTAAGTGCAACATAATATTCGAGTGAACCAATGTTGTATTTCCTTATCAATGAATCCGACTTGTAATAATACTCCAGTGCGGGCCGGTAATCTTCCTGGTAAGCATATACGGCACCAATATTCATCAACACACTCGCCATGTTTTTATGGTTGCTGCGTTTCTCCTCTATCTGCAATTTGGCGAGGTTTGTTTCCAAAGCCCTGGGATAATTGCCAATGGTGAGCAACGTATTGGCTAAAATCCCTAGAGACCGCGATTCGCCTTCCTGGTATTTCAACCGGCGGGAAAGATAAATGGCTTCCTGGCAATATTCCTGCGCTTTTTCCGGGTTGCTGTAATTAATGGCATGTGCCAGCTTCCAAAGTGCGATCACCCGGTTGGTATCCGCTTTGCTTTGTGCAATGACTTGTAGAAGGCTATCTGCCAGTACAGTTTGAGCAAGGCCCTGCAGGGAATAACCAAGCATTAATAAAATAAGCAGCCATTTTTTCATACAGGAATGTATTACAAAATACGGAATATAATGCCTGGGCGATCAAAGAAATCAATGGTATTGGAAATAAAAGGGATGGTAGATGATGAGCTGTAAGCGGGGAATATAATTGCCTGGCTGATTTATTGGCCGGCACCTCTGCAAATCCCAACTTTGGTGGTGTCACTCACTTGTGCCACATCAACATTTTCAACTTAGTATTCATAGTTTGTGCAATCCCAAGCCCAGGCTTACAGCCCATCCGCCCTTGGGGTGTATGTCATCAGATACTAAGAAAAATTGAACGTATGTTAAAAGCAGGATATCTAAACAAACTACTACTCAATCCACAAAATAGAATTCCCGGTTTCAAATTCATTTTGTTCCCAGAGTGTGTTGGCGGGATCCAGAATCCATTTATCGTCTACCACAAATTTGTACAAATGCTTTCCCCTGTCTATATGCATGGGCAATACCCAATCTTCCCCCTCTTTCTCCATAGGGAAGCCATTGGGTGACCAGTTATTAAAACTACCGGCAACGAATACCTGTTTAGCTGATCCGTAATTTTTTAGCCTGAATGTATAATTGGGTTCAATTACAAAAGTAGAACCTGCAGTATTTGCTTTGATGGTATCACCTTTTGCATTGAGCCAATGGCCGTCTGCTAAAAATTTGAATTCATAATTGCCTGCACGAAGTGTATAGGGAAGCTCCCACCCGTCTTTGGTGCGGCTCATTTTTAACTCAAAATTCCTCCACTGGTTAAAAGACCCTGTAAGAAACACCGTCGTAGCATGTTGGAAACCCGATAATTGAAACAAATAAGGCGTCCCGATCCTTACCACTGAATTATAATCGTTGAATTCATTGGGAAAAACATCTTTATTCCCGGGATCTGGCATCCAGTTGTCGTCTACAATATATCGGTAGGTGTAAGTCCCTTCTGCCAGGTATACCGGCAATTCCCATCCTTTTTCGGTTTTACTCATTTTAAATTTCCCGTCTTGCCAGTTATTGAAACTCCCTGCAACGTATACTCGTTTTGCTCTAGCGAATGTATCCAATCGAAAAGTATGGTTGTACACAAACAATACAGAATTCACATTTCCCCGGCCGTCGTTTTCATCCTGTTTATTATCCGGATCTGTAGACCAGTCGCCATCAGCAATAAATTTATACTGGTATTTGCCCGCCGCCAGCTTTACCTGTGCCAGCCATCCCGAATCTGTCTTCGTCATTGGAACGGCCCCGTACTGCCAGCTTGTAAAACTTCCGGCCAGTAATACTTCTTTGGCATCTTTATAATACCTGCATAAAAAATGCACCATAGAATCCTTCATGGTAAAGGAACGCCCTTTTTTGAAATCATTCACCCCTACGATTTCACGGCTGGCAGGAGTTAGGTTGAGGAGGTCATTTCCTAAGGCAGAAAGGTCGGCCATTTTGATTCGTACAGCAGGATCATTGATATCATCAGCAGCGAACATCGGTTTCGATAAAACTATGATGTCACGGTTATTGATGACCAGTTTCCAGCCATGAGTGTAAATAGAGTCACTAAAGCTTGATGTCAACATTTCTTTCAACGCCAGGTTAGAAAGGTCGTACTGCCGGATGAATTCATCGAGTTCGGCATTGGGAAGGGATTTGGATAAGGTGATGAGCATTTCACCTTTGCTTACCGAATACTTCTTTACCGGTGGTTGTGCAAAAATCATCAAACCCCATAGCAATGCTGTTACCAGCATGCCGGAACTTTTAATAAGCATCGTAAATGTTTTCAATTGCTTGCTCACTTCCATATATACATTTTACGTGTTACAAAATTAAACCCGATTTTCTGCATGGCAAGAAAATCGAAGCCCAAAACGCCATCCACACAACCTCCCATAGAGAAACAGGTTTTTTCGAGGTTGGTAACCAACACCGGCATCGCCCCGAACTCCCTGTTACCAAGCGTAAAATTTGAAACAGTACCTTTCACGGCTTCAATCTTTTTATTGCCAACCCCGGTAAGTAAAATACGTCCGGTAATGGCCACGTTGTTCATGATCTTATCGGGCAAACGGCTATCGAGGATATTGGTTTCGGCAGCACAATCTATGACAAGCTTTACTTTTTTGCCTTCAATGACCGTTTTCACCACTACCCTGTTTTCGGTAATATCAAAGGGCAACACCTGGTACAGGGACGTATCTTTTAACATGGGGTGGCGGTAAGTTTTAGCTTCAGATTTGGCAATGACATGAAAATGGATCAGTTTGTTTTCGAAATCAAAGATCATTTCACAGTCTTTTAAAAAGCGCATACCGATTAACCCGGTAATTTTCACTCCTTTGCTGTTCTCGATGTTTCCCAGTCCTACCAGGTCGGCTTTTACATTGTAGGCTTTGATATTTCCAAAATGTACTTCATTCACATATGTGTGCTCCGACTGGCCAAAAGTGCCATTGATACCATCGTTTTCTGCCCCGGCTTCCGAACTTCTGGGGTATTGCCTGAAATAAGTGATATTGAGCACCAGCCCCGGGCAGCCTGTATCCAGGATAAAACTACCCTCTGTACTGTCTACCCTTACTTTGATAAGCATCAGGTTGCCTGCTCTTGTAAAGGGAATGCTAAATGAGGTAGAATCCGGGGCGTTGTTCAGATCATACACGATCCCCGGGAAACTTACCATCGCCACAGGTTTATGAAAAGGGTCGCCGGGCCATGATGCTTTGGCCCGGTTGATGAAGAGAAAAGCACAGGCAATGAAAAGCAATGCCCTGCCAATGATTGGTATCGTTGTAATGATCCTCAGAATGAAAAATAAATGTAGGGAAAAGTATGAAAACTTTTGCAGGTTGTTGAACCGTTCATACTTACTCTGCAAACCATGATTTTGTATCAGGCATTGAAAAGGGCTGGTTGAAAAAGTCATTCATAATCTGCATAAATCGGTCCTTTTGCTCCCAGGCCCCACCGTGAGTAGCTCCGGGAAGGATACAAAGATGTGCGTTTGGAATTGACTGGAACATTTTCAACAAATGTTCCCCACGGATGACATCCCTGTCTCCGCCCATAATCAGGCATGGAGCCGAAATTTTTCGCAATTCCTCATAGGTAATGTTGGGATGGTTGAGCATGAGTTGATTGAGTTTGATTTCACGCGGGTCTTTTGATTTAGAGATGGTCCTGTGAAGTGCATCAATCGCCCATCCATATACTGCCATGCTATCGGGTTGAACATTGGGTGCATAAGCTACTACCCGTTTCACTTTTTTGGGATAATCTTTTGCCAGGATAAGGCAGAGAATGGCCCCATCGCTTTGTCCCCAAATAAACGCAGAATCAATCTTCAATTGTTCGAGCAGGGCATTTACATCAGCAGCCATTTGTTCATACGTAAGTGGTTCGCCGGTATCGGTTGATTTACCTTGTGCCCTGCTGTCTACCGCTATTACTTTATATTGCTTTATCAGATCCGGGTAATGCGGCGTTGCATTTTCAATAGAACCTCCATTGCCATGCAATACTACAAGGGGTTTCCCTTCCCCATATATTTCATAATACAATTGAATACCATTTACTGCAGCATATTTTCCGGCTTTCTTATTGTTGCCATAATTAGGTACATTCTTTCCTTCAATCCTAAATAATTTGTTGTTGCCACCCGGTTCTTTTTCCCAGGCAGCAGTGAACAAAGGATTTACACCAACCGTGTTGAACTTATTAATACCTGCCTGCCAACCATCGATGCCCGATTCGAAGTCGTCGGAGAATACGGTTTCCCATTTTCCCGGCTTCCTTTCAATTTCCAACTTCATGTCATCATAAGAAAATTGCCCATTCATAAAAACCAATGCACCAAATACAATATTACTGGCTGCTGAATCAACTTTCCCTTCTACCTTATAAATGTTCCAGGAAGATGAGCGCACCGGCCTTTGCCACATATTATCAAAGAAAGCGGTGCCATTTTTTTTATCTACCCTTGCCCATAACCTTGCAGCAGCACTATCATCGTCTACAGTTGCTTTTACTTTTGCCGAATAACGGAAATTCAACCCTTTATAAGTGTTGGCTTCCAGCGTATGAGACCAGGAAGCCCAGTTCTCCTGGGCGCAGGTTTGCAATACACACATGAACAGTGTAATCGTAAACGTTAGTAGTACATATATTTTGAGTGATTTGTTGCTCATGATGTAGTATTTAAATCTATTTGTGTTATCCTGGAAAATCTGCAGTAGGCCCATACATGCCAGGTACCGGAACATTTAATAAACGCAGGTACACAGTAAGTTGGCCGCGGTGGTGGTAAAGATGGTTGAGGCACCATGTTCTAACAACCACATGCTTTGGAAGGGTGAAGAAAATGATTTCACCCTGGCGCATTGTCCATGGCTGTGCAAATACTTCATCAGCTGTACTTAATAAAATCTGTTCAGCTTTTTTCACCAGTTCATCGTGCCAGGCAACCAGGTCGGCAGTAGATTCGTAAACTTTTGGCTTGCCGCTGTCTTTTGCAAAATCGAGTTCATCCATTGTTAAACACTCTTTCCACCATCCGTTGATCTCGGTAACATGGCTGGCCAGCATTAACAGCGTCATAGATTTTTCATGTGGCTTGAATTCAGCTTTTTCAAAAGGGATAACTTCCAGTAATTTCCTGGTATTTGCAGCTTCCTGTTTTAATTCAGCAAGAAATTGTTGTGCAATGCTCATATCAATTATAGTTTAGTTTTAAATGGAATGAAAAAAAGAATTGATGTTCAAATAATAATGAACTTAATAATTACTAAGGTATTATTTTTGATGAATATATCACAAACAAAATCCCCCGGCCGAAGCCAGGGGATTTATTTGACCCGCACTTTTGAGAAGTTTCATAGGTGAACCTTGGCCCGTCGTATTAGTTTTTAACCACTTTTACGTTCCGGGTTACAGTTCCTTCGATTATTTCAATGATATACTTTCCCGGGCGAAGATCTGAACCAACTACTATTGCTCTTCCCGGTAAAAAGGTTTGTTGTAGCCTTACCCTGCCCATCATATCAAGTATTCTTATTTTAACCGGCTGTGTATGCACCATAGCGGTTTGAATCCTGAATTCATGTGCCGATGGGTTGGGAAATACTGCTATTGAAGCAAAGTTGCCATTTGTATCTTGCGCAATCTTTGTGAAAGGGCCCGGAGGCAGGCAGGGATCAATTGTTACTGCCAGGGTCCTTGCTTTACCAGTACCACATCCATTTTCGGGTGTTACAGTAACATTACCAGATGCTGGCAATATTCCATATGATACGACAATACTGGTAGATCCTTGTCCGCCAACAATTGTACCATTCGCAGGAACCGTCCATTGCAACCAGGTTGTGTTGGCTGGCGCTGATGCGATGCTGTACGTTACCTGCCTGTTCGGACAAGCCTGTGTTTCTACTGCAGTAATTGTACCGGCGGTTCCTGGTTTAAGATTGGCGGTAACCACCAATGCCCTGGTAGCGCCGTTCCCGCAATTACCTACAGGCGTAACTGTTATATTTCCTCCGGCGAATAAAGAACTATAGTTCACTACAATCACCGTATCATCTGAACCCATACCTGCGGGGTGTGCTGTAATGGTGGCCCCTGAAGGTACAACCCAATTGTAGGCAGTAGCGCCATTTACTTTACGAATAAAGTATGTAGCATCCGAACCTGAAGGTGCAGCTGCCGAAGGCATGTAGAGGCAGGCATTGGTTGGCCCCTGAATTGGGCCTGCAGCAGCAGGCGAGGTATTACTGATCCTTAATTGGCGCAGGTTGGCACTGGATCCGCAGTTATTAGCTGCAGAAACCGTGATCTCCCCTGCTGTAAAACTTGCACTGAAACTAACGGTAATGGTTGTATCATTTTCACCGGTACCTGCAGGATGACCGGTTATGGTTGCACCAGCCGGAACTGTCCAGTTATAAGAAGCAGCGGCTGTTACTTTTCGTATTGTGTACGTTGCATCATTGGATGTACCGGCGAAAGCGCAAACTTCAGCAGGTCCGCTGATTGTACCCGGAGTAGACGGGAATTGTGCCAGCAGATAATAAATCGTGAGCGGGCTCACACCACAGGCAGAGGTTGCAGTAACCCTGATTTGTTTGTTGGCATTGATACCAAAACCTGGAAGTATGGTAACTACAATTTGATTCGTTCCCTGGCCTGCAACAAGATTAACAGTTGGTGGAACAATCCATTGATATGAAGTTACCCCTGTTACAGGTGCTGCTGTAAATGTAACCTGTATGCCGGTTCCTTCAAAAGGACACATGTTCCTTAATCCGGTTACCACCGGGGCAGGTGTTGGCCCATCGGTAATACCATCACAGTTATTGTCGATACCATCGCAAAGTTCGGGGGCACCTGGATATACCGTGTTGTTGTTGTCATTACAATCGTCATCGTTGCTAACATAGCCCGATGGAGCAATACAAGCTGTGGTTGTATTGGCAGGATCGCCAAAGCCATCAGCGTCTGTATCGGCATAGAATATAGTTGACCCGGCACCGTCATCTATTGTTCCATCGCAATCATTGTCTTTTCCATCACAGAGTTCGGGTGCATTTGGATAAACAGTATTGTCATTGTCATCGCAATCGGTATTGTCGATTACATAACCAGTTGGGGCAATGCATGCCAGGACAGTTACTGCAGCATTCCCGAAACCATCTGCATCTGTATCCTGGTAAAAAGTCGTTTGCCCGGCACCGTCATCTATTGTTCCGTCGCAATCATTGTCTTTTCCGTCACAGAGTTCGGGGGCGTTTGGATAAACGGTATTGTCATTGTCATCACAATCTGAACTGTTAGAAACATATCCAGTGGGGGCTGTACAAGCCTGTAAAGTAGTGGCTGCATCTCCAAATCCATCCGCATCCAGGTCACGGTAATAGGTGTTAGTTGCACCATCATCTATTGTTCCATTGCAATCATTGTCTTTACCGTCACAGAGCTCTGGGGCATTTGGATAAACGGTATTGTCATTGTCATCGCAATCGGTATTGTTAGCTACATAGCCTGTAGGAGCCGTACAAGCTTGTGTTGTAGTGGCTGCATCTCCAAATCCATCTGCATCAAGGTCACGGTAATAAGTATTCGTAGCCCCGTCATCTATAGTTCCATCGCAATCATTGTCTTTACCATCACATAATTCTGGCGCATTGGGATATACGGCATTGTCATTGTCGTCGCAGTCGGTATTACTGGCTACATAACCACTCGGTGGATTGCAACCCTGAACTGCATTGTTGGGGTCGCCAAAACCATCTCCATCAACATCACGATAGAAAAATGCCTGTCCGGCACCATCATCAATGGTTCCATCACAATCATTGTCTTTAGCATCACATAGCTCTGGTGCATTTGGATAAACGGTATTGTCATTGTCGTCGCAATCGGTATTGTTAGCTACATACCCTGTTGGAGCTGTACAACCCTGTATGGTTGTGGCCGCATCTCCAAATCCATCCGCATCAAAGTCACGGTAATAGGTGTTCGTAGCGCCATCATCTATGGTTCCATCGCAATCATTGTCTTTTCCATCACATAATTCAGGTGCATTTGGATAAACGCTGTTGTCATTGTCATTGCAATCGGTATTGTTAGCTACATACCCGGTTGGAGCCGTACAAGCCTGTATAGTAGTGGCTGCATCGCCAAATCCATCCGCATCAAAGTCACGGTAATAAGTATTCGTAGCGCCATCATCTATGGTTCCGTCGCAATCATTGTCTTTGCCGTCACAAAGTTCGGGTGCACCGGGGTAAACAGCTTGGTCATTGTCGTTACAATCGGTATTATCAGCTACATACCCTGTTGGAGCTGTACAAGCTTGTACCGAGTTGCCTGCATTTCCAAAACCGTCTAGATCCAGATCGCGGTAATAGGTATTGAAACTGGCACCGTCGTCAATATTTCCATCGCAATCGTTGTCTTTATTATCGCACAATTCGGGGGCGCCGGGATAAACGGTATTATCTGCATCATTGCAATCAGTATTATCCGTTACATATCCAGATGGTGCCGTTGGGGAAGGTGAAGTTATAAAGTTATTCAGGTCGCCAAAATTATCAACGTCGGTATCGGCATAATAAGTAAAGATGGTGGCATCCTGCAATGGATTGCTGGTAAGGTTTTTAGATCCAAAGGAAAATATGCCCGGAGTAAAATTGCTTACAGCAGCAGCTGTAGAGATTGTTCCTGATGTAGTTCCGGTACTTCCTCCATTACCCAGGTCATCCCAGCTGCTACCATTCCAACCTACGATGGCAGCCTGCGTGGGATCAGTAATATATTGATTATTGCCAGGGTCGGAATAATGCAAGGTAAGGGTTAGGTTACTGGTACCTGCTTCTTTGGTTACCGACCAGTATTCATATCCGCTTACTCTCAAAATTGAACCAGCATGGGCGCTGGTGTCATAACCTGCCAGTGAAGGATTGTCGTTGAAATATTGCGCTATCACTACATCATTCACGGTTGAAGGTGCAGACATGGAAATGGCGCCTAGGATTGACCCGTTTCCGATAGGGAAAACAAATGCGTCATTGCCAACTTTGGCTACCGGGCCGTTTATGTGGCTGCTATTACTTTCATCTGAATATACAGCGCCATCAGCAAAACGAAGTAGATTGGTAGCACTGGTTTCAATAATTCCACCTGCTAAATTGATTTTTGTTGAAATAGTAACAGGATCATTCAGCGTAATTTTTGCTCCGCCCGTTTTATTCATGAAGAAACGGCCAATGATGATTGGCTGAGTACCCAGTTGTTCAACTACTGCATTCACATTACCAGTGAATTTAAGTGTATCGCTTATGACGATTCCACTCGCTGAATTAAAAAATAGATTTTTTTCGATTGTGGCAGGGAACTGATAAGTCAGGTTGAACGTTCCATTATTCCGGTTGATTGTGAGGTCTCCGTTGTATGTGTTTGCACCCTGGTAACATTCATACATGATAGCCGCCGAATTATGCGTATACTCGGTATTTCCATTAAATATATTTCTTCTCGAATAAACACTTCCGGTATTGGCAGCATTGTCGGAAATGTTTACGTTGCCACTAATGGTATTTCCGTCGAAGTCATCTGTTCCGCCCCCGGTGAAACCATTCACGGCAAAGCCGATCACATTTAATGTATTACCAATGATACTAACAGTACCCGAATTTTGTACAGAAACATTTCCCCCATTGGTATTATTGGTGATACCCCGGAGGTTGAATACAGGATTGCCAGTGCCGCCTACATTTATATTTAGTGTTCCTGAAATAGGTGTTGTTGGAAAGTTACTTCCGTTTATTTCATTTGCACCACCTGCATTATTGGTATAACTGAAATTGCCATTCAAGGCAGTAAATCCTTGTGCAAAAACATCTGTATTGCCAGCTACAGTTCTGAGGATAGAAAGATTTCCATTGAATGCTGATGGAAAAGAGTAGCAAATGTTGGCGGCTGCTGTAGAAGCGAATTCAAAGTTTGTATTGCCATTAAATGTATTGGGGCCCTGGTATGCTTCATATAAAATGGCATTACCATTAGACCTGATGGTACTATTTCCATTGATGACAGTCCTTCTTAAATAGTTTGCACCCGAATTGGTGGCAGCATCAGAAAATGTAAAATCTCCGGTGATCTGGCACTGGTCTATATCATCGGTACCTGCTCCTGTAAATCCTGTCACTTCAAAGCTACTCAGCAGTAAAGTATCATTGCTGATACTAACTGTTCCACTATTTTGCACACGTACAAATCCCCCGTTGGTATTGTTCCTGAGTCGGTTCATGGTAAATGCAGGATTTCCGGTTCCGGATACATCTACTGTAAGGGTACCGCTTATTTGTCCGCTTTGTGCATTGCCTGCGTTGATCAAACTTGCGCCTCCGGCATTGTTAACGTAACTGAAATTACCATTAACACCCAGGAATCCTTGTTCAAAAATCTCTGTTGATCCGGCTACGGTACGGGTTATACTTACATTTCCTCCATACAGTGAAGGAGCCGAATAACTGAAATGAACGGCAGCACTACTTTGAAGGGTTACCGTGGTATTGCCATTGAACGTATTGCTACCCTGGTATGCTTCATACAAAATAGCTGTTCCGTTTAATTCAATAGAAGTATTGCCGTTAATTACATT
>JBPOHG010000322.1:0-3945 GCA_052035835.1 Bacteroidota bacterium
GCTGGTTCAGCTCATTCGGAGATTCTGACGGCGACGAAATGAAAGAAATTACCATCGCAGCTGGTGCAGAATACTGGTACAAAAACCAATTCGCTCTGAGGGCTGGTTATTTCTACGAAAATAAAAACAAAGGAGACCGCAGGTTCTTTACACTGGGCGCAGGTTTGAAATACAATATGTTTGGTTTGAATTTCTCTTACCTCCTGCCAACAGGCTCTGGTGTAAACCGCAACCCACTTTCAAATACAGTTCGTTTCTCTCTGTTGTTTGATATGGACAAAAAATAATTTTATCTTCTTCATATAAAAAGCGTTTCTCTAACCGGAAACGCTTTTTTATTTTTGCCATCCATCAGTAAAACAACTATGTCGTACAGAATTGGTTCAGGGGTAGATTTTCATCAACTCACAGAAGGAAGGGATCTTTGGATAGGAGGTGTACAAATCCCCCATCATAAAGGTGCACTCGGCCATAGCGATGCAGATGTGTTGCTGCACGCAATTTGTGATGCCATGCTGGGCGCCCTTTGCCTGGGCGATATTGGCAAACATTTCCCCGATACAGACCAGCAATACAAGAACATCGACAGTAAATTGCTGTTGCAAAAAACTGCAACGCTCATCAGCGAAAAAGGTTATAGTGTTGTGAACATTGACAGCACACTTTGCCTTCAATCACCGAAGATTGCTACATTTATACCCGGCATGCAAAAAGCGATTGCTACGATACTTGCTATTGATCTAACAGATGTATCTGTAAAAGCAACCACCACCGAAAAAATGGGCTTCGTAGGCAGGGAAGAAGGATTGGTAGCATATGCCACAGTCTTACTTAAAAAGAAAAATTGAACAAACCCCAATGACAACCCCCTTACAGATCAGGATTCTGAATGAATCTGATAACCCTTTGCCATCTTATGCAACAGCCGGCTCGGCTGGTATGGACCTGAGGGCAAACCTGCTTGCACCTGTTTCACTCGCCCCCTCAGAACGGGGATTAATTCCCACAGGTTTGTTTATTGAACTCCCGGAAGGTTACGAAGCTCAAATAAGGCCAAGAAGCGGGCTCGCCGTTAAGCAAGGGATCACCTGTTTAAACACCCCGGGTACGATCGACAGCGATTACAGGGGAGAAATTAAGGTTTTGTTGATTAATCTTAGCAACGAAAATCAGGTCATTCATAATAATGACAGGATTGCACAAATGGTAGTTGCCCCGGTTTGCAGGGCCGAATGGCAAGTGGTACAGCATTTGAATGAAACAGAAAGAGGCGCGGGCGGTTTTGGTCATACAGGAAAATAACAATTCACCCATGAAACATTTTTTTTTAGTCATTTTGGTTGCAGCTTCCTTCTTTCTTATAGAATGCAGGCCCACCAAACAAATCAACAAAGCAATTGCCCCCAGGGAAGTGGTGCCTGTGATAGAAGGCCAATCGAAAGAAGACTCACTGAAAGGGATAAACGAAATGGTGGCGGCTTTGAGGTCGCACCATATTGATTTTCGAACATTCAATGCCAAGATAAAGGTTGAGTCATCAGATAGCAAGGGAAAAAATCCAGACATTACGGCTGTAGTGCGAATCATAAAAGACAGTGCCATCTGGATGTCGTTATCAGCAACATTTCTAAATATAGAAGTGTACAGGGTGCTGATCAAAAAAGACAGTGTTATCCTTCTCAATAAACAGGAAAAAGAAGTGCAGTTCCGCTCTATGGATTACCTGCAGGAAGTAACCCAGATACCCTTTGATTTTAAAACAGTACAAGACCTCATTGTTGGCAACCCGGTCTTCTTCAATGATACCATCAGTAATTTCCGCCAGCAGGAAAATGAAATCCTGTTAACCTCCGTGGGGGCCTATTTTAAACACCTGCTTACGTTGCGGTCCGACAATAAGCTCATGCTACATAGTAAAATGGATGATGTAGACATGACCCGCAGCAGAACTGCAGATATTACCTATGGTGGGTATGAAAATAACAATGGCGTATTCTTTTCTACCGAACGGCAGATCATTGCTTCAGAAAAAAATAAGATTGATATCCGGCTCAATTATAAACAATATGAGTTTATCAAAGAATTATCAGTAGGCCTCAGCATTCCCAAAAATTATAAACGCAAATAAGCGTTCTTTGTAAGAACAGGAATTCTATTCATTATTATTTCATCCGGGTTTGTATTTTTGCGCAACCCGCTAAATTCAATACATGATAAAATTCATATTGGCCGCTGTCGTAACCCTCGTATCAGTTTCTGTGGCCATTGCACAGCCACAAACCAGGGAAGAGCTTGAAAAACAAAGGGCTCAATTGAAAAAGGAAATTGAAGCAACAGAAAAATTGCTCAATAACAACAAAGCCCAAACCAAAGAAAATCTTCTTCAGTACAAACTCATAACGAATAAGGTAAACCTCCAGGACCGGGTAATCGACAACATCAGCCGTGAGATGAATATGCTCGATAATAGCATGTACACCATTTCAAAAGATGTAAAACGGTACGACAAATTACTCGATACCCTTAAGCAGGAATACGCAAAGAGTATGGTGTATGCGTATAAAAACAGGAGCAGTTATGATTTCCTGAACTTTATTTTTTCTGCTGCCAGTTTCAACGATGCTATCAAAAGGGTTTCTTACCTTAAAAGCTACCGCACGTACCGCGAAATGCAGGGGCAGAATATTCTTCGTACGCAGAATTTGCGTAAAAAGCGGATACAGGACCTGGGGAGTGCACGTACGCAAAAAAATGCTGTCCTTGCAGTACAAAGCAAAGAAATGCAGGCTTTAGAGAGCCAGCAAAAAGAAAAAGACAGGATCCTTGCCGAACTTAAAAAACAGGGGAAGCAATTAAACAATCAGATATCAGCCAAACAGAAGCAAATACAAAAGGTAAACAATGCCATTGCAGCAGCCATAAAAAAAGCACAGGAAGATGCAAGAAAAGAAGCGCTGGCTAAAGCAGCGGCATTGAAAAAAGCCCAGGATGAAGCAGAAAGGATCGCAAAAAAGAATGCAGGTGCCAATACGGGTACTTCAACAAATACAAAGTCGGTAGCCACCACACCAAAAACAACCGCACCAAAGAAAGCAGAAAGCGTATTGCTCAATGCTGAGAATATTGCCCTCAATGATAAGTTTGAAAAAAACAGGGGGTCATTGCCCTGGCCGCTCGACCGTGGCATTATTTTAATGCACTATGGCCCTAATGTATTACCCAGCGGTACAAGGCTTGAAGTAACTTCTGTAACTATTTCGGCAGATATTGGTACACCTGTTAAAGCGGTGTTCGATGGAACAGTTACTGCCGTACAACCTGTAGAAGATATGCAGGTGGTGATCATCCAGCATGGAAAGTACTTTACTACTTACAGTAACCTTTCAGGGGTTTCTGTACAAAAAGGGCAGCAGGTGAAAACCGGCCAGGTACTCGGTAAAGTCTCTGCCAATTTCGATGGCGTAGGTGCGATCGATTTTTATGTTAGCAATGAAAACAGCAACTATGATCCCGAGAAATGGTTGCGTAGAAGGTAGTTTTGCTTTTTTAAATAATCATCAGGAAGCAGCCAGGATACGTTTATACAATGCTTCGTATTGAGGCAGGATATTGTGTATGTCAAATTTGTTGGCCTGTGCCAGAGCATTCGCCCTGAACTGACGGTGAATGGTTTCATCAGATAAAATGCTGATGGCATTGCGGCTCATTTCTTCTACATCTCCCACATTGCTCATATACCCGCAATAGCCGTTTATATTGATTTCGGGCAGGCCCCCTGCATTGGTTGATATTACAGGTACTTCTGCAGCCATGGCCTCCAATGCTGCCAATCCAAAGCTTTCATATTCACTGGTAAGCAAAAAAAGGTCAGCTATAGGGAGGATGTCTTCCATTTGTTCCTGCTTACCCAGGAATTTTATTTCTGCGCAATCGGCACAGGTACGG
>JBPOHG010000012.1:0-4423 GCA_052035835.1 Bacteroidota bacterium
GTTGTCTCCTCTAACCCTATTTCAATTACATTAAACATAAACCCCAAAGAGGGACACGTCGTATCAGAGATTCACATCACTATTATTTCGAAATGTTTTGAGAGCAAATAGCAAGCTAAGCTAGTTGGAGCATTGCCTTGAGAAGTGAAAGCTAATGATTTAGCACAAGAAATGTAATTCCCAAAGTGAAGCTTTGCAGGTTTTATAGAGAAAATGTATCTTTAAAAGTGGCAACAAGTTCTTTGAGTTAAGCAATCATTTGGGGAATGTGCTGGTGTCGATCAGTGATAAAAAACTGCAGCATACAACCAATGGTACTACGGTAGATTATTATGAAGCGGATGTGATGACGGCACAGGATTACTACCCGTTCGGGATGATGATGCCAGGTAGAAAGTTTAGTAATGGTTCTACATACCGTTATGGATTTAACTTACAAGAACGAAGCACTGAGATAAACGATAACAGTTATACAGCAGAGTTTTGGCAATATGATAGCCGTATCGGTAGAAGATGGAATATAGACCCCGTAGTTAAACCTAATGAAAGCCCTTATGCAACATTCGCTAACAGTCCTATTTGGTTAACTGACTACAATGGTAAAGACACAACCCTACCAGCAGCCGATGGCAGAAATCTTACTTTACCAACTGGAGCAACATTTGAGACTTTCCAAGCAAATACAAAATATACTCATGCTTTAAATGGCAAAGAAGTAAGTGTAACGGCAGGAACTGTAAGTGCTTTTACTGTTGATGGCAATAGATATACTGCAAGGTTTAATGCCGAAACACTTGCTTTTACAGGGTATCAAGATGCTAATGGAAAATCAATAGTTCAATCAAATACAAGTTTTTTAACAGGTGGCTATACAAATCCCTTGAGTTTAGGCGGCTTAATGTATGGTTGGGATAGCTATACAAGATTAAATTCTTACATCGCTCCTATGACGGAAGCAAATGGTTTATTTCAAGCAGGTCAGTTATCGGCAAATTCTGCATCTATGAGAAGGTTTTTCTATTTACAAGACGCCCGTTCTAAGCTGTCTCCATTGGGCGACTTTATTTCCGAATCCCCATTGTTTAAAGGCAAGTCATTAGATAAAGCAAGAGAACAAGCAAGTAAAGTAATATTTAGCAATCTTGATGAAGCAGCAAAAGCAAATAAGATTTTCAATCTAAGACCAAGTACAACCAATTGGGCAAGAATTGGAAAATTTGGCGGGCCAGCTTTAACGATAGCAACACAAGGGTATGTTTACTATACAATCATAAGAGATAATCCCCCATTAGAGAAATTAAAAGATGATTTGGATACACCTTTCAATCCCGGATATTGGATTTTTAGAAGAACATTTGGTAATTGGCTTGAAGGATTAGCTCAATAGGCTTTATAACAACACATTCAATGAAAAAGATTGTAAACTTATTTATAGATAAATTTCTCCGAGTTCTTTTACTGTTTGATTTTTCTTTTAAAAAAGATGATGGGTATAATTATCAAAGAGACTTTTTAGGAGAAGAAGATTACTGGAAAGGCTTATCAGAAATCTTTAAACCTGTTACAGAAATAGTGAACAATGATTTTGATAAGATTTATTCAATTAAGGACACATTGTATAATGAGCCAGTTCTTAGCAAGATTAAATACTGTATAGAAAATAAGTTTTGGGGGATTTTTGCTTTTACACTCTCTGATGGGTATCAAATGAGTAATGAAGAATACTTTACCCAACCATCTATCAGAGTTTATCTAATAGAGAATAGCAGTAAAGAAAATACAATAGTAGTTGTAAAATCTAAAGTCAAGCACTTTGAAGTGTTGTCATGCTATCCCAAAACGAATGTTTGGGCGAGAAATTTTAAGGATAGAAAGTTAGTTTATTCAAAGGACAAAAATTTTCTTTCGTTGTAACTGTAATACTAAGCCGCTTGCCGAGCGGCAGAGCAGCCACACAGATAAGACTAAATAAAAGCGTTCGGATATTCATCAGATAAGTTGTTTTAAAAAATGGCAGCCGGTTGGCTGCTTTTTTTATGCTACAAAAATTAATAAGGTTGTTATTTTTTATAAAAGTTGTGTGGTAATTATGTTTATTGGAGGTAAAAATTTTTTGGTAAGGTTTTTTGTTTGTTTTCTTCTTTTTCATTCACAACGGGGCATAGTACACCCCATGCCTAATGGCAGTCAGGCATTAAAATTTTTGTTGGCTAATCTTCTGCTTATGGCGGCAGCTTATATTTGTGGTTTAAATAAATCTTTGTTTGGTATTGCACCATTTAATATTTGTAACGGCGTAAGCCCGTAGAGTTCGCCAAAGTATCTGTTTTGGCAATGGGTTATAAATTCAGTTACTTTTTTATGCAGGTGGTTTTCATCGGTAATACTTTCATTTTCAACTAAAGAATTCTCATACGAGATGATAAGAATTCAACAGCAGAGTTCTCTTTGTACAAATGATGCACATAGCTGCCACCGGCAATGTGATGAATATCATTGCCGGGCTCTTTTTTTGGTTCTTTTTTGCCTGCCCGTATGATTACATTCAGGCGGGGAGAAGCAAAAAAGAACGTAAAGAAAAAATGAATTGATAATTGTGTGCAATACTGCTGATAAGTAAAAGAAGGAATTTCAATAAGAAATGCATCATTCAAATCCCTACGCCCGATTGCAGCGTAAAGCCCGGAGCGTAGCGAGGACTTGCAGCGAAAAGCGGGGCAGGTGATGATGAGAAGTAAGATGCAATTCGTACAAAAAAAATATTTGAAAAAATAGTACAAAAACCGGTACGACCAGTTGAACCGCATCCGGAGCCTGGATGTGTTTAACGGCTTTAACAATGCCGGCAATGCATGGACAGGTGGTATGCCAACAGGGATACAGGATTACAAAGAGCGGGTTAGTTATGATGCCAATGGCAATATCCTTACCTATCACAGGAACGGGGCATCGGCACATGGAGGGTTGGATATGGACCAGCTCACCTACCAGTATGAGCGTGCCACAACCGGGGCGCTGGCGAGCAACCGGTTGCGGTATGTATATGATGAAATCAATTCGGCTGGTATAACAGAAGATATTGAGAGCCAAACGACGCTAACTTCGCAAACGGCGGTACTGGCCGACTTGAGTGGCAGTGTGGGTACAGATAATTTTGAGTACGATGCCATAGGCAACCTGGTGAAAGACAGCAAAGAAGGGATCAGCAATATTGAGTGGAATGTATATGGCAAGATAAAAACCATAGTGAAGGGTAGTACCACGATCAGTTATACCTATGATGCTTCGGGCAACCGGATCAGTAAAACGGTGAACAACAAAACGACCTGGTATGTACGGGATGCGAGTGGGAATGTGATGAGTGTGTATGAGAAAGACAACAGCGGGGATTTGATGCAGAAAGAGCTGCACCTGTATGGCAGCAGCCGGCTGGGGATCTATGAAGTGAATACCAATATGGAGGATGGCCAGGTTTCGGGCGGAAACCGTACCTTTATAAGAGGAAGCAAGTTCTTTGAGTTAAGCAATCATTTGGGGAATGTGCTGGTTACTATCAGTGATAAAAAACTGCAGCATACAACCAATGGTACTACGGTAGATTATTATGAAGCGGATGTGATGACGGCACAGGATTACTACCCGGGCGGGATGATGATGGTGGGCAGGAAATATGAGGCTGCAAGCGGGTATAGGTATGGGTTTAATGGGAAAGAAAATGATAATGAAGTGAAGGGAGAAGGGAATCAGCAGGATTATGGGATGAGGATTTATGATACGAGGATAGGTAGGTTTTTGAGTGTGGATCCATTAACCCAATCTTATCCAGATCTTACCCCTTATCAATTTGCAAGTAATAGACCTATAGTTGCGATAGATTTAGATGGAGCAGAAGCATGGGATACAAACGATGGAACTGGTCAACAAGTATACGGACCGATTTCTCCAGAAGCTGCCGCTGAGCAAGGACTTACACCGGCCAGAAACAATAATACAGCACAACAGGAGGAAGAGCAAGGGCCACACGAATTTAAATTATTTGAGCCATGGGAAAAGAAACCAAGGCAAATCATTAGTGGTGGCGATCCTTTTGAGACTATAATAGAAGGGCAAAAAATGACAATTACTATTGGAGAGATTACGGAAAATTTTGGAATTGGAGAAGCCGAAGGAACTTCTAATTTAATCCCTATTTATGGAAGTGGTAGAAATGCAATAAATGATTTTCAGAATGGAAGATACATTTCTGGAACATTTAATGGTTTAATGGCAATTTCGGATGTCTTTTTGGTAAAGTCCATTGGCAAAGGAATTGTACAAGGTGGATTGAATTTTACAGGTAAAGAATCATGGCGCAGCGCAAGAAAAGCTTATGGAGAAAGCGGCTTTGCAGAACCATATCAACATCTTCATCATTGGGCAATAG
>JBPOHG010000001.1:0-11571 GCA_052035835.1 Bacteroidota bacterium
GTCGGTTGGCAGATGCCAATAGTTTTTATGAACAAAAGAACGGGTTCATTTTTATTGTTTGTGCTACAGGTAAATCAGCTACCGAAATGTTGCGCCTGCTCGATGACCGGTTACAAAACAACCCGGAAGAAGAAATGAATATTGCCATGGGGGAACAGCATAAGATCACCATTATCCGGTTAAAGAAATTGCTGGACGGTGGTAACTGGCAGCACTTGAAAGTAAGCCAGGTTACCACACATGTATTGGATACTTCCATCGGTAAACCGGGCAAAGATATTTGTATCCGCATGAAACGTTTCAGGAACGG
This sequence comes from Bacteroidota bacterium, assembly GCA_052035835.1. Lineage (GTDB taxonomy): Bacteria > Bacteroidota > Bacteroidia > Chitinophagales > Chitinophagaceae > Ferruginibacter. The sequence continues at coordinate 311 of JBPOHG010000001.1, forward strand.
GCTGTGGGAAACGATGGCACAGGGCGTAACGAATGCAGATGGCCGGATACCCGACTTATTGCCACCCTCACGCATTATTCCTGCCGAAAATTACCGCATGGTATTTGATACCAAAACTTATTTTCACAGCCAGAAAATACAGGGGTTTTATCCGGCCGTTGATATCGAATTTTCGGTGTTTGATAACAGCCATTACCATGTTCCATTATTGATCAATCCATTTGGATATTCAACATACCGGGGAAGTTGATTCCCTTGCACATTTTTTTCTCTCTTTATTAAAACGACGATTATGAGCTTAAGTATCCCATCCAAAAAAAGAAAGCAGTTATTTGATAAACTGAAAAAAGCCAATACCTCATTTCAGAAAATATATCCCGGGGATCGTTCCGAAAGGCAGCCGGTACATACTGTATATGGCGGCGCCAACTTGTTTAAGCACGATTCGGCAAAAGTACTAGGCCAAAGGGCCCTGGAAAGTTTCAATGCGTATGCACCCGACTTTGTAAGTTTTGGACGGGTATTTGGGTTGGATGGCATTCAGCAGGTGCCTCATCACCATGCAGTACAGGATATTTACAATGAATACCATGCTTTGCCTGCAGATCAAAAGAAAAAACATCCTGCAAGGCTTTCATTTGAAGTATATAATAAGGTAATTAATAAGCTGAGGTCTGAAGCCATAGAAGATTTCAGGATAGATTTTGAAGATGGATATGGCAACCGCAGCAATGAGGAGGAAGATCAAACAGCTAAGGATGCTGCCCTGGAAGTAGCAAAAGGAATGAAAGCCAAAAGCCTTCCGCCGTTTATTGGTATCCGAATTAAGCCATTTACCGAAGAAATGAAAGAAAGGGGGTTGCGTACGCTGGATATTTTCGTTTCCACACTTGTAAAAGCAACCGGTGGGCAACTGCCCGACAATTTCGTGGTGATGTTACCGAAAGTAACAATTCCCGAACAGGTAGCCACATTGGTAGATTTTTTTGATATCCTGGAGGATGAACTTTCCATGAAGGAAGGAAGCCTTAAAATGGAAATGATGGTTGAGACCACACAGGCGATTATGGCCATCGACGGCACCAATCCGTTGTACAAATTTATAAAGGCAAGTAAAGGCCGATGTATTGCAACGCATTTTGGTACTTACGATTACACCGCTTCCTGCAGCATTACTGCGAGGTACCAGGAAATGGACCACCCAGTTTGTGATTTTGCACATCATATGACAAAAGTTGCCCTGGCTCACACAGGGATTTGGTTGTCGGATGGGGCAACGAATACCATGCCTATCGGACCGCACCGGGGAGAAAACCTTTCAGAAGCTCAATGGAAGGAAAACATGGATACGGTACACCGGGCCTGGAAGAAAGGGTACGAACACATCCGTCATTCATTGTGGAATGGTTTTTACCAGGGATGGGACCTCAACCCTGCACAGTTGCCCATGCGGTATACGGCGGTTTTTGCATTCTTCCTCGAAAGCTATGAAGATGCAGTAGAACGATTAAAAACCTTTGTAGAAAAAGCTGCCCGCGCCACATTGATTGGTGATGTATTTGATGATGCCGCCACTGGGCAGGGCCTGCTCAATTATTTCCTCCGGGCGCTCAATAGCGGGGCAATCACCGAAGAGGAAGTAATGGCTACCGGATTAACATTGGATGAGATCAGGGGAAGGTCTTTTAAGAAAATCCTGGAAAACCGTAAGAAAGCCTGATATGCAGGTATGGCGGTTTATAGCAGATAAAAAACAAGCCGGTATCCGTACTATATTATTGTACGTGCTGCAAAGTACCGGAAGTTCACCTGTCCGACAAGGTTTTTGTATGGCTGTTTCTGCAGATGGTTTACTGGAAGGTACCATTGGGGGTGGCGTAATGGAACATAAATTTGTTGAGCTCGCGAAATCGAGATTACGGGAACCCATACACGAACCAGTGCTGATAAGGCAGGTCCATGATAAATCTGCAGGCGTACAGCACAGCGGAATGATTTGTTCGGGCGAACAGGATATTTTCCTGTATGAGGTTACTGATGCTGATCTTCCACATATCCAAGCACTCAATGATTCAAACAACAGTCACCTGCAAGGGGTGTTAACACTTTCTAACCAGGCTGTAATTTTTTCAAATGAAATTCCGGAAGCGGATGTTGTGTTTCAAGCAGACAGGGCCTCAGGTACATTTAAGTGTATCCAGCGAATGGGGCCCAGGCAGGTATTGCACATCATTGGTGGCGGGCATTGCTCCATTGCTTTGAGTAAAATAATGCGTGACCTGGATTTTTATATACATGTATACGATGACCGCCCCGGTTTAAATACCATGGATGCAAACGAATGGGCCCATGAAAAACATATTGTTGTTGATTATGCTTCGATAGGCAACATAATACCGGGAGGGGATAGGGATTATGTTGTGATCATGACTTTTGGATACCGGTCAGATGATGTAGCATTGAAATCACTCTATGGAAAATCATTTCAATACATCGGGATGTTGGGTAGTAAAAATAAAATTCAAAAGCTTCGTACAGATTATGAAAATGCAGGAATGGATGCATACTGGCTTGAAGAAGTACATGCCCCAATCGGTATTCAAATAAAAAGCCAAACGGCTGCTGAAATTGCAGTGAGCATCGCTGCAGAAATAATCAGTGTAAAAAACAGGGCTTAATAAGAAGTTTTATCGGCCTTCTCCTGCCATTCCATAAAAACTTTATTGGCTTCTTCCCTGGATAATGAAAGGATGGGGATTTTTCTTTCGGGATAAGATTTTCCCATTTCTTCATAGATCATCGAATCGTCAAAACCTATAGCGGCTGCATCCTCCCGGTTATTGGCATAATAAATCACTTTTGGCCTTGCCCAGTAAATGGCTCCGAGGCACATCGGGCAGGGTTCGCAGCTGGTATAAACTTCGCAATCATCCAACTGAAACGAAGAGAGGTTCCTGCACGCATCCCTGATGGCAACCATTTCTGCATGGGCAGTTGGGTCATTCGTAGACGTTACCCTGTTATTGCCTCTTCCCACGATGTCATCCCCTTTTACAATAATGCATCCAAATGGGCCACCTTCATTATCGCGGATGCCTTTTTGCGACATAGCTATAGCTTCCAGCATGAACTTTTCTTCCCTTGTCATAACTAACAATTGTACCGGTAAATATAAGTAATTACTCAGTACTATCCAGCGTTCAGTGAAAGGGAAAACAGTGTTTTTTATAGACCACAGTAATAGTCGTAGCCACGTTCGTACCAATAATCGGGGGGCCGGTTGTTGCTGAAATAAATGGTGCCAATTCTTTTGAGGTGTTTAACGCCATATTTAACCGGAATGATGAGCCGAAGTGGCGCCCCCTGTTTCATGGGCAGGGGTTTGCCATTCACTTCATAGCATAACATGGTTTGAGGATGCATCATGCTTTTATTGTCGATACCCACATAATAAGCGTCATCGGGTGTAGATAATCCGGTGAATTGAAGCCCCACCTGTTCTTCGAGATGGTAATGTTTTACAAAATCACTAAAACGAACACCGCCCCAATGAGTCACCTGGTTCCAGCCCTCAATGCATTTAAAATCGAAAACGATCTCCGTTTTAGGGAGTGATTTGATATCATTAATAGTAAGCCGTAATGTGTCACCTGGTTTTTTAACAAGTTGAAGCTTCCATTGTGAAGTATCAAAATTATTGCTTAAGCCGGCAACTCCGTTTACCCTTGCCTGTGGTACAACAATATCTCTGGGGTATGTTTTGCTGAGCCTGAAATTACTAAACATGGCAGTGAATATCGTCTCATTGGTATACAGTGCCGACCGCAAAGGGGCAGGGGCATTGTTTTCTTTCGGGCTATTCCTCAGCCATTTCCATCCTGTGAATGCTGTGCCAATTAACACGAAGAATACAACAAAAGACCAGATGGTCCGCCTTCGGATTTGCTTTTCACTGATATATTCTTCCTTCATGTTCATTCATTAAATCGTTTCTTTATTGGCAGCCACCGGATCCTCCTGTTTACTTCTTTTCACTTCAAAACCAGTTACCATTCCCCTGAAATTATTCCAACCGGCCATGATCACTTGTATGACATGTACCAGGAAAAAAAGGCAAAATATCACCGTGATAATAAAGTGTTCGGCCCTTGCCCATGCATATCCGCCCAGCAGGTTGCAAAGCCAGTTGAGCTGAACAGGTTTGTAGATGGCCATTCCGGTAACCAGCATCATGAATCCTAAGAAGATAATAACAGTATAGGCTATACGCTGTGCTGCATTGTATTTTTTTTGTGGAGGCAAACCTTTCCTGATCCGAAGGTCGTGCAACAATACCTGCCAGCTTTCTTTAAAAGAAGTACGATTGGGCAGAATTAATTTCCATTCCCTGGAAATAGCAAGATAAATGACATACAGCAATCCATTCAAAGCAAACAACCACATAAAAACAAAATGATAACTCATTCCTTCGGCCAGCCTGAAAGGTATATTGAAAGCTTTGTAAAATGATGTGGGAAAGAATTTAAGCAAGGTTCTGTCATTCCATCCCAGTGTATACACATCGTTCGCCCAGTAAATAAGTAGCCCGCTCCAGGTCATTATCGCCAGTACCGGGAAGTTGATCCAGTGTAACCAGCGAATGGCCAGGGGATGTTTGCGAACTATTTTTTTCATCAGTACAATATACTAATTGCTGTTATTTTTTTACAAAATTCAACGAGGCAGAATTAATGCAGTACCTGAGCCCTGTAGGTTTTGGCCCATCATTAAAGACATGGCCCAGGTGGGCACCGCAACGGCTGCAATTTACTTCGGTACGGCTCATGCCATGGCTCTCGTCTTCCAATTCTTCAATGCATTTATTATTGAGGGGTTGCCAGAAACTTGGCCAGCCTGTTCCACTGTCAAATTTTACTGTAGAAAGGAAAAGGGGCTGTGCACAACACACACAACTATAGGTACCTTTCTCATGGTGGTCCCAGTATTTGCCACTGAATGCCCGTTCTGTTCCTTTTTTGCGGGTGACAGAAAATTGTTCAGGGGTTAATTGTTTTCGCCATTCTGCATCGGTCTTCACAATGGCATATCCCGGCGTTTGTGGTTTCTGTTTGTTCTGAGCTTCGCAGGCAGTAAAAGTTGCCAGCAGTAAAAAAGATAGGATCAATCGCATGGTAAATTGTTTAATAAAAATACGTCGTAAGCAAACAATTGGTTTTTTATATAAACCTTTAACAAGATATTTTGTTTAGCTATTTTTGAAATAAATACAGAACAATGGGCGTCTTAAAACAAGTGGCTGAATACCTTTATTTAAAGAAAAAAGATCCAAATGCACAGCCAACACAATGGATGAAATATATGCATGGGATCAACCGGCTTTCCATCATTTTATTTCTCATTGCCCTCATCATCATTGCCATCAGGCTTGCATTGCGGTAACTATTGCAACATGCCAACAATAATTTTTGCAGCATTTGCGGAAGCATGCCCTCCTTCACTCAGCAGTGCTTTTAAAGCACGGTAATCTTCCCTCACCTGTGCCGATTTTAGAGGGTCATTCAATAACAAATTCAATTCTTTCAGGATATTGTCTACAGTTAGCTCGCCCTGGATCAGCTCTTTCACCACTTCTTTGTCCATAATTAAGTTTACCAGCCCAATGAACCGTATGTTTACCAGTTTCCTCGCTATTTGGTATGAGATAGGGTTCCCTTTGTAACAGATGATCTCGGGTACGCCAAAAAGCGCTGTTTCCAACGTAGCGGTGCCGCTGGTTACCAATGCGGCACGGGAAGAAGCGAGCAGTTCATACGTTTGGTTTACAACGGTTGAAACATTTTGGTAAGGGGCCAGCAACTCATTGTAAAATTGTTCGTCCATTCCGGGTGCTTTGGCAACAACAAACCGGTAGGCGGGTAACTGTTTCGTAACTTCCAGCATGATGGGAAGTTTTTGCAGGATTTCCTGTTTTCTGCTACCAGGTAATAAAGCGATGGTGTTATCTGAATGATCAGATAGCCGCTTTCCCGTAGCCAGGAATTTATTCACTACTTCTACAAGTGGATGGCCAACATAGTCAACTTTATAATTCCATTTTTGATAAAATGCTTTTTCAAACGGAAGGATGACGAGCATTTTATCTACATGCAGTTTGATCCCTTTCACCCTGTTTTCCTTCCAAGCCCAAACCTGTGGTGAGATATAGTACACTATTTTTAACCCCTGATGCCTGGCCCATTTGGCGATACGGAGATTAAAGCCTGGATAATCAATTAATATCAGTACATCTGGTTGATAAGATTGAATGTCTTTTTTGCAAAATGATAAATTCTTAAAAATGGTAGGCAGGTTTTTTATCACTTCTACAAAACCCATAAAAGCAAGGTCACGGTAATGTTTTACGATGGTGGCCCCGGCTTCCTGCATTTTATCACCGCCCCAGCAACGGAAATTTGCAACAGGGTCAAGCGCATGTATTTCCCTGATAAGGTTGCTTCCATGCAAATCCCCGCTGGCTTCTCCGGCAATGATATAATACTTCATAAAAAAAGATTCGGCTGCAAATTAACTGTTAATTGGAAAGGTTGCGTTTTTGAAGTTTTGACAATTCAGCAAAGCTGAGGTTGAGGATTTCATAACTTACATCCGAAATAAAAGTATAATGCCACCATTCTGATTCTAGCGCCCTGAATCCATTGGCTTCCATTGCCGATCTTAGTAATTTTCTGTTTTGAAGTATTGGCAGTGTAAGCGATGTGAAGCCATGATGGGCTGTATCTGAAAAATGATCGAAACCAGTACCCATGTCAAGTTCAACCCCGGTGGTTAAATCAACCAATGTAAGGTCTACAGCCATTCCCCTGTTATGAGCACTGCCTTTAGCAGGGTTGGCGGTATATTTTTCATCCCTTACTACTTCCCATAATTTTTCCGTGATGGCATATGGCCTGTAAGCATCCCATACTTTTATTCCGATTCCTTTTGTTTGTAAATAAGCCTGTACCTTTTGAAGGGATTTGGCTGCATTGATACGCAGGTAAGCTTCTGGTTGATCTACGTAAATTTGCCGGCCGGTGAAATTATGGCTGCTGCCATAGGGGAACTCGATTTGTATTCCCGGGATGTAATTTTTTAACAAAACCAATTCCTTCAACGGGTTTGTTTGTACGGATTGCAGGAAACTATCGGGGTGATGAATGATATGCAGTGGGGTAGGGATGCTGTCGGCAGCAATGGTTTTATTGTAAACAAACTGATAAAACAGCAATACAACCAATAAACCGGAAATGCGAATCATTTTTTTGTTGTATATTTCAATTGTGACGAACTTAGTATTAGCTTATTAAGGTAAGCAATTTTTGCTCTATGTTGAATCTATGCCGCTCATTACTGTTGACTTTTTCTCTTTTTTTCCTTCCATGGTTATCTTCCTGCGATTCTAATAAAGAAAAATGGAAAGCAAAAGAACTGGTGGAAGATAAGGCATCCATCAACCATTATGTTTCAAAAAACCTGGAAACGGCTCTATTGCTTGCTACATCACAGAAAGGGAAAATTGACGATAGCACTTCACTCGATTTTTATGATGTGGTAGAAGAGTATTACTACCGTAACGGGTATACGCAGATTTGGAGCGATACTGCGGTTTGGAATCCCGTTGTTCAGCAAATGATGGGCTACCTCGATACGGCTGAATTGGATGGCTTATACCCCTCGGATTACCATTATGGTCAACTTCAAGCCTTAAAAAAATCCCTTGATAGTGATTCAATAAAAAGAACGGATGCAGTTGCCTGGACAAAAGCAGATCTGCTGCTTACAGATGCTTTTATGCACATTGCCTGCGACTTGAAACAGGGAAGGTTACAATCGGATAGCAATTCATGGAAGCATGATACTACCCGTTATGTAAAATTCTTCTGTAATACATTGGATAGCCTGGTTAAGTCGAAAGCGGGCATCCAACAATTGTTTGCCAACCTGCAGCCGGCACATCCAGAATATGGGTTATTGAAACAGGGTATCAGGAAGTTTGTAGATAGTATGGACAGGAAACAGTATACCTACCTGGTATATCCATACAAAAAAGGAGATCTGGCAGACTCACTGGCGTTTATTTCAAAACTTCAGCAACGGCTGTTTGAAAGCGGGATGATTAAAATTGTAAAAAACAAACTACCCGATTCGGTTACGCTTGCCAACGCCATTACCGCATGGCAAAAAAAGAAAAAACTTACCCCTGATGGGAAGCCCGGGCCCGAATTGGTGAAGTCGCTGAATCTTACAGACAAAGAAAGATTCAACAGGGTTGCCATTACACTCGACCGTTATAAGCAAATGCCTGCATCAATGCCAGAAAAATATATTTGGGTGAATTTACCCGGCTATTACCTGCGGGTGCATGACAGTGACTCGGTGGTGATTCGGTCTAAAGTAATCTGCGGTAAGCCGGGTACGCCAACACCCACGCTTACAAGCAAAATCAGTGACCTGGTGATTTACCCTACCTGGACGGTTCCTGAAAGTATCATCAAAAAGGAAATGTTACCCGGCCTAAAAAGAAACCCCGGTTATTTAGCAAGAAAAGGGCTGAGCCTCTACAATTTTAAAGGAGAGCGGATTGATCCCGGTACTGTAAACTGGGCAAAGTACTCCAAAGGTATCCCGTATAAAATTCAACAGGGAAGCGGGGAAGACAATGCATTAGGTGTTATCAAGTTTAATTTTGATAACCCGCATTTTGTTTACCTGCATGATACCAATCAACGATACCTGTTCAAAAACAGCAACCGTGCTTTGAGCCATGGTTGTGTAAGGGTTCAGGAATGGCAGCAATTGGCAACATTCATTGCCCGAAATGATAGCCTGTATCTTCCTAAAGGCGACACATTGCGCTATACGGCCGATTCTATATCAAATTGGATCGCTGCAAAACAACGGCATCGAATTGCTGTCACAAACCAGGTTCCCCTCTACATCCGTTATTTCACCTGCGAAGGGATTGATGGAAGTATTAAATTTTATGACGATATTTACGGTGAAGACAGAAGGTTGAAGGAAAAATATTTTCCGGGAAAATAATCTCATTCAAACAACCAGATGATTGCATCAAATTCAGTTTCATGCGTTCTTAAAGTATGGCTGCTCATGGCTGTCTTCACTATGTTTTCCTGTCAAGTCTGGGCCCAAAAAGACACCAGTGCCGCAACACAAGCAACTATTACAAGTACTAAAGCAAAAAAAGTATTTTACGGGCAGGCCAGTTTTTACGGCAATAAATTTCATGGAAGGCGTACGGCCAATGGCGAAACCTTCAGCCAGGAAAAGTTTACAGCCGCCTGCAATGTGTTGCCATTGGGTACCTGGATCAGGGTTACCAACTTAAAGAATGGGAAAAAAGTGATTGTTAAGACCAACGACCGCTTACACCCGAAAATGCGCCGGCTGGTTGATTTGAGCCTTGCAGCCGCCAAAAAACTGGGTTTCATCAGCCACGGCCTAACCAGGGTAAAAATAGAAGTGGTGCCAAAGGGTACCAAGCGATAATTTATGCTGAAATCACTGGTAATTAACAGGATGGGTATATCTAGGAAGCCTTTTTATTTCACTGTTTCGTCTTAAGCAGCTATTTTTGTGCTGTTTACTAAAACAACCATATATGAAGAAAGTCATTTTATCGGTTCTTACCCTGATCATATGTGCACTATCCTTTGCCCAAACTGATTACAGGAAATTGCCATCTTTTGGCGTTCATTTTATCCTGCAGGATTATGCTACTGCTGCAGATATAAGGGCCAATGGATTGTCGAATGTGTTGCGTGATAAGCAATTCTCAAAAATCAAACGCATGGCACCGGGGTTAGCTGTAAGCTATATCCAGGGGCTTGGTACTCATATTGATTTCGCAGGTACGTTGTCTGGCGCTTTTATTCATTATGATGTTCCTAACTCTGTAAATCTGGCCAAAAGAGAACAGTTATTATTGGAGGCTGCTGCAACTGCCAATCTGAAGTTATTGTCAGATAAATATTGTGTAAACCCATTTCTTACTTTGGGTGTAGGTGCATATAGCTATAGGAGCACTTTTGGCGCTTTTATACCTTTAGGCGCGGGCTTACAGTTTAAAATTGCAGACGGTGTATTTGCCCTGGTAAATTCTCAATACCGTATCCCTGTTACTGATAAAGCGCAATATCATTTATACCATAGCCTGGGAGTAGCTTCGCCACTGGTTAAAAAACCAGAGCCGGTGATTCCACCTCCACCTCCACCCGTTGTACTTGACCGTGATAATGATGGAATTTTGGATGCAGATGATAAATGCCCGGATATTGCAGGAATTGCTGCTTTGCAAGGTTGCCCCGACAGGGATGGCGATGGACTGGCAGATGCAGATGATATGTGCCCGGATGTTGCTGGTACTGCAAAGTATAAAGGCTGCCCGATTCCGGATACAGATGCTGACGGGATCAATGATGAGCTCGATAAATGCCCTTCAGAAAAAGGGGTTGCCCGTTACCAGGGTTGCCCAATCCCGGATACAGATAAGGATGGCGTGAATGACGAAGAAGATAAATGCCCAAGCCGCCCAGGCCCGGCCAGCAATATGGGTTGCCCCGAAATAGCCAAAGAAGTCATAGAAAAAATCAATGTGGCTGCTAAAAATATCTTCTTCGCAACCGGCAGTGCCAAGCTGTTGCCAAAATCATTCAAGTCATTGAATGAAGTTGCTTCATTGCTTACTGCCGATGAATCGCTCATGATTGCTATTGACGGGCACACCGATTCTACCGGAAAGCGTGAAAAGAATATGGATTTGTCGAACAACCGTGCCAATGCTGTGAAAGCATATCTTTCTGGTAAAGGGATTGCCGAAAGCAGGATGACGGCAACAGGTTATGGCCCCGATAAAGCAGTGGCCAGCAATAAAACCGCTGCAGGCCGTGCCAAAAACAGGCGTGTAGAGATGACCGTTAGAAACTATTAATACATACCAGCGTAATCATAAAAAAATCCTCCGGTAATGGAGGATTTTTTTTTATGCCTGTATTGAATGCTGTTAATTTCCCCTTGGGATGAATGATTACATTTCATTGATCCAGGCAGCATTTCTTTTTACCGCCTGCTGGTGTGTAGGGAATATGGTGGTGAAATATGCGTTGAAATCATACCGTTTCTCATGCACATTGGTGATCTCTTTGATAAGGTCATTTACCCAGCCTTCATCCTGGGAGTTGAGGGTCTTTACCGGATATTGCAAC
>JBPOHG010000224.1:0-12127 GCA_052035835.1 Bacteroidota bacterium
ATTGAAAGCAATTCACAACTGCTATAGGTGATAATGTACAGATACTAATGTTGTCGAAGAACTAAGTTACTTGAATAATTGAAAGCAATTCACAACTAAAGCCGGTAAATGTCTCAATGTTGTATAGTTGTCGAAGAACTAAGTTACTTGAATAATTGAAAGCAATTCACAACTTTTGGCTGTATTCGGTTGCAAGCTGCTGCGTTGTCGAAGAACTAAGTTACTTGAATAATTGAAAGCAATTCACAACAACAGGGTCAGGCAGGCGGATTGGATCACTGTTGTCGAAGAACTAAGTTACTTGAATAATTGAAAGCAATTCACAACGAACTATCCGCGTAAGTAAAGCTTAATAGGTTGTCGAAGAACTAAGTTACTTGAATAATTGAAAGCAATTCACAACATTGCCTTGAATGAATTTTAATCGCCTTACGTTGTCGAAGAACTAAGTTACTTGAATAATTGAAAGCAATTCACAACAAATTTCATTGTAACATTAATTTTATAGTGTTGTCGAAGAACTAAGTTACTTGAATAATTGAAAGCAATTCACAACTACTTGCGCATGCGGGTATTAATTACAAGGGTTGTCGAAGAACTAAGTTACTTGAATAATTGAAAGCAATTCACAACAAGGAAAACCAGTTGACGGCAATCTCAACTAAAAATAAATTTACTTATGAAAACTGCAAGTCGGAGACATAGCCCTTCTACCCCCATAAACCCTTAAACCAACCCTACACCCAAAACTCTGAACATTAAACATTAAACTTTAAACCCCTCTACTCATTCGTCATAGCCAACCCTCTCCCCTCCCCATGCAGCATTTCCCTAAAAAAATTTGTCATCTCATCAAATGGCACGTTACCTGCACATACAAATCCCGGAAACCTGCCATGAAAAATGGGAAGGCATGACGCCCAATGAACAGGGAAGTTTTTGCCATTCCTGTAGCAAGACGGTTATTGATTTCTCTTCCATGACAGATGAACAGCTCCTGGCTTTTTTTAAAAAGAAGCCTGCCAATGTATGTGGAAGGTTCAATGAACTACAGCTGTCATCACCTATCCCGCTTCCATCGAAACAAATCCCCTGGTTAAAATACTTTTTCCAAATAATGCTGCCGGCCTGGCTGTTTGGATATGACAGCCAGGCCCAATCGAAACCCAGGAAGCAACACATAGCAGCCATTAACAGCACTGCATCCCATCCATCCTGTACCGTTAGTTTGCCGGATGCTGCGCAAAAGAAACGCCTATCCGGAATGGTCACTAACAGCCACGGAGAGCCGGTTTCTTATGCATCTGTGGTTATTAAAGGCCAGCCACACGGCACTGAAGCAGATAGTTCGGGCAACTTCTCTTTGTTGATCGAGGAAGATGTGCAATGGCTGGAGGTTTCTGCCGTAGGATATAATACCATGGAAGTTGACCTTTCTACAAAAGACAAGAGCCTACCCATTGCTTTTGCATTGGAACAAAAGGAGATGTTACCTGGGGTCGTTGTTACAGCCGATCCAGATTATTTTAGGAGGACACACTTCATGGGATTGGTTAGCATTGGGTATGTTACAAGTATCAATAATCCCACTCCCTTAATGAACCCACCTACATCAACGGCAAGGCTAACCGCTTTTCCCAATCCCGCTTCCATCAATGAAATGGTAACCATCCGTTTTGAAACCCCTGTAACCCATGACCAGGAATTAGCCCTCTACCATACCAATGGCGCTTTGCTCCGCAGAATGAACATACAAGCGAAGCCGGCCATCACGCAACTACAAATCAGGATGCAAGTCCCTTCGGCGGGCAATTATTTTATCAGCATCACAGATCAGCTGACGAAGAAAAAAGAAATCGTTCAGATAGTGGTGCGATAAACCCAACCCCTTTATTCTTTATTGTACTGTACGCTTTGCAATATCTTGGCTTACTTATTTTCAATTTGCCCACTTTACTTATTCACTCCTTTCAGTTATCCTTTCAAAAGCTTCACTTATTGTTATTTCCCAACACTTACTAAATAGTATCTCAGGAAGTAAACAGAAAACATAATTTAGGATCAGGTTAATTTTTCTACCGGAAGATCTTCCATACTAGTTCCGCACCCTTCATCAATTATATTATTTATAGTATTCGTCTCTATTGTTTGAGCTGGCGCAGTTGGCCGGCCTTACTATACAGTTCGTACTACATATTGTACACGCATGGATGTTCAATATGAATACCTGTAGTCACACAGCCTCAAACAAAGGCTCCCTTTGCACAATGGAATAACAATACTACCCAATCCGCATGCTATGTTCTTGCCACTATTTGATTAGATACAAATGAGTGGCGAATTAACATGATTGCTACTGAAATTTGAGTATACCAAACGATGCCGGAAGCAATGGATGTTAATGAATGGCTTTGATAAAATGGAACAATTTTCTCAAACAAAAAAAAAATCAGCAGATGAAAAAAATATTAATCAAAATTCAGCAAACAGTTTATATCTCATTCTTATTGCTTTTGTTTACCACACTAAGTTTGCATGCTCAATGGACACCCGTTGGTACACAAAATGTACAAGGCAACCCAATTTTTGTGCATGCCAATGGCGGGCAACCAAGCGCAGGTGCCATTTATGTTGGCCATGGCAATGACGCTGTTGTAAACGGACAGCAAACAGGCGCTTATAACCTTGCCATAGGTAATGGAGGATTGATCCCATTGGGCCAAAATCAATCCCGGCACAATACGGCCATCGGCAATGCTGTACTGGGTTCTTTTAAAGGAAATGTAGGGAATATTTATGGGTACAACACAGGGGTTGGTTATGGGGCAATGGCATTGTTAGATTCCGGTAATTCAAATACCGCAATGGGATATGTAGCCATGGGAAACCATAAATTCAGCTATAGCAACACAGCTTATGGTTATGAAGCATTAAGCGGTACTGCAGCCAATCCTCCACAAAACGCCAATAACAATGCTGCATTTGGACGTGGCGCTATTGCCAATATCCAAACCGGCGATGGGAATACCGGTATTGGTTACGGTTCATTGGGTTTGGTTACAACCGGTAGCAATAATGTTGGACTGGGCAGTGGGGCCAGTGTTCCCAATGGCGATAACCAACTGAGCATTCAAAATGTCATTTTCGGAACGAATATGCACTCAGGGTCTTTGTCGAGGTTGCGGCTTGGAAATTACCCAGCGGCTACTACAATTGCCGGCACTGTGGTGGGAGGCATAACAGTAAAACTTAGAATTGACGGCGTTGATAATTTAAACAATTCAGTAAATACCATCCCAAGCCTGCAGTTGGGCCATGTACCTACCTACACAGGCACCTTACCCGTTAGTAATCCAACCGGAACGGGTAAATACCTGTTCGTTGACCAGGCCGGTGTTGTTTGCCAGGCGGCATTGCCTGCTGCAGTTGGAGGCGTAACTTCTGTGTGCACCAATGGTGGATTTTTGCCGATGTGGAGCAATGGCGCTTTAGATTGCAGCATTATTTCGCAATCCGTACTGGCAAACTGTACCACAGGAACGCATTTGGGCGTTGGCATTGGCGGCCCCGCAATTGCAGTTGGCTATACTGGCAATCCCATTGAATGCAAAAATCTGGCACTTACGATATATGGATCGGGGTTAACTACCGGTGGCGGCCAATGGATTGTTTCGGATAAAAAATTTAAAACGAATATTCAAACAGTCAGTTCTGCCCTGGAAAAAATTACAAAAATGAGAGGCGTTTCTTATAACCTTGATGCAAAGAAATATCCTGAGTATAATTTCTCTGAAGGAAAGACAATCGGATTTATTGCCCAGGAATTAAAAGAAGTGCTCCCGGATGCTGTGATGTATACAGACAAAGGTTTTTTTGCAGTGAACTATGATGCAGTCATCCCTGTATTAACAGAAGGAATAAAAGAACAGCAAACACAGATGGAAGCACTGCAATTAGAACTCGAAAATTATAAACTTCAAATCACCGAACTCAGGAATAAATTAAACCAATTAGCTCCGGGTGATGTAAAAATAAATGTAAACAGCCTCGAAGTGGCACCCAATCCAATTACCGGAACTTCCACTATTTCTTACAAGTTGAACAATCCCGGCGCTGCTTCTTTGCTTATCATTGCAGACTTACAGGGAAAATTAATCAAACAAATCGCTTTGCCCAGGAATGCGAAAGAAGGCCAACTGCAGGTAAGCAAATCTGACCTGCCAAACGGCTTATATATTTTCTCTTTATTGAATGGAAACACAGAAATTCAATCTACGAGAGTGTTTGTATCTCAATAATGGATCGCTACAAATGTAAAATCCCTTTGTAATTGCAAAGGGATTTTCTTTATCTGAAATGAAAGACATAAAAATTCAAATGTAACGGCCAGGCTTAGCCGAAGCAATTTCATTCCGTTGGTTCGCACCACCCTAACCCTTAAACCATTCAACCCTAAACTTCAAACCCTAAACCTTAAACCTTAATCCTTCCACCCCTATCCCACCATCATCTTCACCACCATCTCCTTCATCAAAGCTCCACCGCCACTTCCCGAATCGCCCACCCCCAGGCTTTTCATGTTATAATGATGCAGCAGTAAAATGAGTTTCTCTATGCCACCGTAGCCATAATTGTTCATCATATCACGGGCCTGTTTAAGCGAGTTGCTGTTGTAATAGAAGAAAGGTTTCAGGGCGCCGTCGCTCTGGTCGTTCATCCCATACACCGCATACACTTTGCTGATCTGGCTGTACAATGCCGGCAATGCCATTTGAATGGGGGCCGCTTTGGGGTTGCTTTCAAAATAGTGGAGAATCTGGATGGCTTTAGATAAATCTTTCCTTGCAATAGCAGCCAGCAATTCAAAAACATTGTACTCTTTGCTGATACCAATGTACTTTTCTATATCGTTCTCATCAATCTCTTTGCTGGCGCCCAGGTTTACCGATAATTTATCAATTTCATTGGAAATGCGGCTAAGGTCATTCCCGATATGCTCTTCCAGTAAACTGGTGGCCTTTGCATTGATGCTAAACCCTTTTGTTTTAACCAGCTCTTTGATCCAGTCATGAATTTTTTCTTCCTTGATTTTGGCCGATGTAAAAACCTCCGCATTTTTCCCCAGCAGCTTGTACAGTTTGGTCCGCTTGTCGAGCGTCTTGCCTTTATAGCCTACGACAAATATGGTAGATGATAAGGGAGATTCAAAATAAGGTTCCAGCTTGTCGATGCTCGACATCTGCTGGGCTTCTTTCAGGAGCACTACCTGCTTTTCAGCAAACATGGGGTACCGCTTACAGGCATTCACCACGGCTGCCCAATCGGCATCCTTGCCATAAAAAACGGTTAAATTAAACGAAGTTTCCGAGGCGGGAAGTATCTTGCTTTCGGCATAATCCATCAACTGGTCGATATAATACTCTTCCTCACCTTCCAGCCAATACAATGGCCTGAAATCTTTCTTTTTCCAAGCCCCCAGAATTTTTTCTACACTCATTCCATTCCTTTACTACGCAATCTAAATAATTTCGCCTTTCGATGGTTTTTTGTGTGGGGATATTTGAAAACTGGCATAGTTTTGGAAAATATTAGCATTGAAATAAGCCGTATCTTACGTATCCATTGAAAAAGCCGGTTCCTCCCATCCTGTAAACAATCATTTTAGAAAAAATCCAACATATGGCATTCGAGAATTTCCCCGAATTTGAAGCACAGAAAGAGATCGTTGCACCTGCCCCTCAACGCAACAACAATGTCCGCGGCATACTCACCGGGGCCCTGGTGGTCGCTTTATTGGGTACCTGGGGTTATATTATCTGGGATAAAAACAATACCAAAGAAACGATTCAGCAAAAAGAAACCATTATTGCCTCTACTTCTTCCCAGCGGGATGAATTGCAAAAGGAACTGGAAGATGCCACGATGCGCTATGATATGTTAAAAACATCGAATTCAAAAAAAGACAGCGCCATTACAGCCAAAGACCGGGAAATTGAAGAAAAGAAAAGCAGGATCCAGGCCTTGTTAACGAAAGTGAATGCCACAACAGCGGAATTAGCCGAAGCCAGGAGCCTCATCGCTTCATTAAACGGAGATATTGAAGGGTATAAAACCCAGGTGGAGATTTTACAGGGGCAGAAAATACAACTCGCCCAGGAAAAAGTGGTGGTAACACAGCAAAGAGATAAAATACAACGTGATTTTGATTCATCGGTACGTGTCATCAAAGACAAAGAAGGCATCATAGACGTGGGGTCTACCTTGCATGCTTCTAATTTTAATATCATTGGACTCAACGAAAAAAGCGGTGGTAAGGAGAAAGAAACGAGTACTGCAAAGAAAGTAGACAAACTCCGCATCACATTCGACCTGGATGAGAATATGATTACCCCTTCCGGCAACAAGGAATTGTACATTGTGATTACTGCGCCCGATGGTAAACCGGTTGCGGTGGATGAATTGGGTTCGGGGAAATTCAGTACCAGGGAAGGAGAAGAAAAAGTGTATACCCAAAAGTTAGATGTAAACTATATTCAAAATAAAAGGCAAACCGTTAGTTTCGATTGGAAACAACCTTCCAGTTTTTCTACCGGCAATTATAAGATTGAAGTGTATAACAACGGTTTCAAAGTAGGTGAAGGATACAGGCCGCTGAAGAAAGGTGGATTGTTTGGTTAATAACCTGTTGAAAGTGATTGGGCGGCAGCGATCCTGCCGCTTTTTTATGGCCTAGAAAATAGCCCGCACAGAAGCACGGCCGATATGTACTGTTTGTGCCGTTCCCGGTTTACGCCCTTCATATTGTAAACTGATCTCAATGTTGCCGGCTAACCGTTTCGTGTAATCGATGTTCCAGAGGTAATTTTTTCCCGGCAATAGCCCTTCCAGCAAAATAAACCCTACGGTTGTATTGGCCGCGCCATCATACCCTTTAAACCGGATTTGGTTGTAAGTGAATTTGGCATTGATGCTGCTGTTAGAAAAGATATTATACTTTACTTCGGCAGTGAGCGCATGGTTCAGGGAACTTTCGGCAGAATCGATGCTGTTTCTCTTGCTGATATAAGAATAACCTGCTGTAGCACGTAAGCTGGTTTTGTAAACATAGGTAATATTGGGTTCAACCGAATACTGTTTGATGAGGTAATTGCGGTTCTCAAATTTGAAACCTGAAGTACCCAATGCATTGCGCACATTCCTGTATACCACCCCGGCAACAAAATTGCGTTGTAGGCTCATCCTTACCCTTGTTACCACATTGCGCAGGTTCCTGCTTTCAAAACCATAGGCCAGCAACGCTTTGGCAGATGATTTACTGTGTGTGGCTTCCAGCCCCCATTTAGAACTCGTTCGGTTATAATAAAGGGTGTTGGAGAAAAATGAACTGAGGGTGATCAGGTTGGTGTCTGCCAGTTCCCTGGCAAACGGGTTGAACATAAAATTTTTATCGGCTATCCCCTTTTTACTGATCTGTAATGCAGAACTGCTGCTCATCCGCGATAGAATTTTCTTCATACCCTGCCGGTTGTTTTTGATGAGCACTTTGGGGTTGAGGTCGATACTGTAATTGAACTGGAGGTAATTGGCTTTTACATACTGGTTACCCGGTGTAAATACCCGGATGTATTTTTTCTGGTCCTGGAAGATGGCAGTTTCAAATTCATTGAGTTCTTCTATCCCGTTGCCGTTGTAATCTATCCAGGTGAATTCCCCTTGCCCCGCCGGTACCGCCACATATGCAAACTCCCTTTTTTGTTCCTGCCCCGATCCCAGTTCATAGAGGAAACTTCCACTGAGGAAGCCCTTCCATTCATTGATGGCATATTCAGTCCTTCCCAACAGGCTTTCATCGGCTTTTTGCCGGCTTAAACCGGTACGATATACATGTAATTTCCGGTAACTAACGTTGAACCGTACCTGGTGTTTGGCATTGCTCAGCAATTCGGTATTGAAATGGTAATTATAACTCTTATCTGCCTGCACCAGGGATTTCCCCGTTGGCAATAAGTCATTGCGGGTAAAGAAACCAATGCCCCATTTATTCAACTTAGATTCATCAGATTTCATATAGAGTTCATATACATTAAAAGCAAAACTTGCCGGCGTGAGGGTATCCGCAGTTTTGTCGCGGAGGCGGTTGTGTTCGCCCAGGTAACTTGCCCCAATTTGTATTTTACGCAACTTCAGCAATTCTTTTTTGATATCTATGGTGGGCCTGAAGAAATTCCCTTTCTGTACATCATTGTCAAAATTTGTGAGGCTAACCCTGGTCGTTAGTTTCCAGTTTTTAATGGCTGCATACTGGTCTACCAGGTGGCGGAACCCATTGTAACCATCGCTGCGGTGATAATTGGTAACCGCATAACTTAACCTGCCCCCTTTGTTATCGGATACCTTCACAGAAAGGGTAGATAGTTTTTCATCGGCTGCGGCGGTTTCATATGGAAGGCTCCAGTCTCGCAGGAATTCTACATTGCGTAACCGTTCGAGCGGTTTAAACCGCTGCTGCACAAATTCAAAACCCGCATTCGCCTGCAGTTTCATAGTTTTTGAAAGCAACCTGATCTTTTCTTTCTCATGCTGGATGCCAACCTTTCCTGCAAAGCCCTGGTCGTTGCCTTTGTCCCTGCCCGAAAAAAGGTTTACATCGTATTTGCTCATGGCCAGTTCGGTACTCAGCGTAGTTCCCTTGCTGCTCACATAATTGATCCCTGCAGAAAACACCTGTAGTTTTTTGGGGGTTACCAGGAATGTTACAGGCTCCCACTCGCCCCTTTTTTCATTGGAAGGGCTGGGCTGTACCCACTGAAATACTTTACCATTACTGGCGTTGAGAAGCTGGGAATAATTTCCTTTACCGGCACCTACATAGGTAAATGAAAGGCTGTATAAGGGAATTGTATTATCGGTTGACTGTACATAAATAGAGTCATGCATCGTTCCATTGTAAAGCGTGTCGATCTTTTTATACAGGATCTTGCCCAGCGAGAATGTGTCCCTAACAGCATTGGGCGTGTATGCATCCTGGATACTGTCGCCGATGGAAGCCAGGAATTGTTTCTGCGCATCGTCGAGCGACTGGTCGATGGTAGAATTCTTTGCATCCGAATTGGAATAGGCCGCCAGGTTCACAAATAGTTTGTTCTTATAATTGAGTTCATCGGTGGCATATACCTGTGAATTCAGATAGTTGCGGTCGGCATATTCAAATTCTATTTGTATCCTTCGGTCTTTTGTAATCAGGCGTTTAGGCGTAAACGTTAATTCAGCGGTATTATAATTGATCACATAATCCTGGTCTTCGCCCCGTTGCAGCAATTCGCCATCTATATACACCCTTTCCGTACCTGCCAGTATCACAAAATAGAGTTCATTGTTGGCACCCTGCAGGCGGTAAGGCCCCTGGTTCCCTTCTACCGGTGTTAAAAAATTACGGGTAAACTTCCCTTTGGCAATGGCCCCGCTGGCCAAAAAGGTATTGCTTATATCTTTGCTGATTTGATGGGTGGTACTAAATGATATCCCCTGCAGCCGCTTATAGAAATTGAGGAAATAGTTTTTGCTTTGACGCAAATCGAGATCACCCAGGCTTACCTGCCATCCTTTCTTTTTTATTTGCAGGAAGATGCGGTCGAAATCCCGGAGGTCCTGCGTATTGCCATCGGGCTGTATGGGAACGCTGTTGTCGGTGATGGCGGCAGTGAGTTCGAGGCTGTCGCCAATAAACCCGCTGAGTTGAAGGTTCATGGTAGAATTCACCACAGCATCCTGGCTGTTGCCAAATGAAATAGCCCTGCCGAAACTACCTTCCGACTGCAGGCCACCGAAATCAAGCAGCGGGTTTTCCAGTTTTCCCCTGTTATTACGGATTTTTAAGGGCTTTTCTGCCAGGAAATTATTGCGAACGCTGTCGTAATTGAACCGTTGTTGAGCAGCATTTAATTTCACCGGAAATACCCGGTAGCTGATTTGTACGCTGTCTTTTCCGGGGTAACCGGTCCAGCTGAGGATACCATTCACCGGATCAAGTTGGTACAAGGTGGTAGCAACACCCGGGATGCTAAAGGTTCCCGGCGCAATGCTTAAACTATCAATTTTTTGTACCTGCACCCGGGTACTGATGGTTTTCTTACGAAGGTTCGATTGCGGCGCAGGGTCTTTTTGCGCCTGAACAGCGGCAGCAATGAAAATATTGAAGATCAGAAAGTATATTTTCCGGTAGTTCAAGTCAGTTTTATTTGTTGGCTTTGCATAGGCCGGATTGTATCAACCTTTGTATTAAAATTACAGTTTATTCATGAAGACGCTGAAACCGGCTGCTGCGCTGCAAAAAAAAAACCTTCCCAAAGGAAGGTATGGTATAAACGATACAGTTGGTAAACTTATTTTTCTTCGCTACCCAGCCCGGCAATCAGGTATTCCGAATTCAGGCGTGCGATATTGGCAACAGAAATGCCTTTGGGGCATTCGGCTTCACAAGCATAGGTATTGGTGCAGTTCCCAAAACCTTCTTTATCCATTTGGGCCACCATATTCAACACCCTCGATTGCCTCTCGGGGGCGCCCTGTGGCAACAAAGCCAGTTGCGAAACTTTTGCGCCTACGAATAGCATGGCGCTTCCGTTCTTGCAGGTAGCAACGCATGCCCCGCAGCCAATACAGGCGGCTGCCATGAAAGCATTATCGGCATCTTTCTTATCAATGGGGATGGCATTGGCATCTACAGCATTCCCCGTATTCACGCTGATATAACCACCCGCCTGAATGATCCTGTCGAAAGCGGTACGGTCTACCACCAGGTCTTTTAACACTGGGAAAGCCTGGCTTCTCCAGGGTTCCACCACGATGGTGTCCCCATCTTTGAAAGCCCGCATATGAAGCTGGCAGGTAGTATTTTTCTGCCAGGGGCCATGTGCCTGCCCGTTAATGTACATACTGCACATTCCGCAGATACCTTCACGGCAATCATGGTCGAAGGCAATGGGTTCTTTCCCTTCGGCAATGAGTTGTTCGTTGAGTACATCAAACATTTCTAAAAAGCTCATTTCCGAAGAAATATTCTTTACCTGGTAGGTTTCAAAACTTCCTTTCGACTTCGTGTTTTTCTGGCGCCATACTTTCAGCGTCAGGTTCATGTGGTAATGCTCCATACTGCAAGATTTAAACTCCCTTTTGGGATACGTTATTTATAACTTCTTTGTGTAGGTTTAACAATTTCAAATGCCAACGGTTCTTTGTGTAATTCCCAGGCTCCTTCCCCTTTCAATTCCCATGCAGCTACGTAACTAAAATTATCATCATCCCGTTTCGCTTCGCCATCATCTGCCTGGCTTTCTTCCCTGAAGTGGCCGCCACAGCTTTCGTTGCGTTGCAAAGCATCTATACACATGAGTTGCCCCAGTTCAATAAAATCGGCTACCCTTCCTGCTTTGTCAAGTTCGGGATTGAATTCGTTGATTTCTCCCGGTATTTTCACATCCGACCAAAAAGCCTGTTTTAGTTGTTTGATTTCTTCAATGGCTTGTTGAAGGCCTGCCGCATTTCGTGCCATGCCGCATTTATCCCACATGATTTTTCCGAGCCGTTTGTGGAAACTTTCTACGGTTTGCGTGCCTTTAATGCTCATTAGTTTTTGCATGCGTTCGCTTACCTGTTTCTCTGCTTCTGCAAATGCCGGATGGTCGGTTGGAATGGAAGCGGTACGTATTTCATCGGCGAGGTAATTGCCGAGGGTATACGGGATCACAAAGTATCCATCGGCCAGCCCCTGCATAAGCGCCGAAGCCCCGAGCCTGTTGGCGCCATGGTCGCTGAAATTGGCTTCTCCGAGTGCATACAATCCAGGCACGGTGGTTTGCAATTCATAATCTACCCATAAGCCACCCATGGTATAGTGAACGGCCGGGTAAATGCGCATGGGCATTTCGTAAGGGTTTTCGCCGGTAATCTTTTCATACATTTCAAAAAGGTTGCCGTATTTATCTTACACTACTTTTTTACCGAGTGCATACATCGAATAATTGTCTGCATGCTCTACACCTGTTTTACCTGCCTCAATCTTACCGTAACGCATAATCGCATCTTTAAAATCGAGGTATACAGCCATCTTCGTGGTGCCTACACCGTA
>JBPOHG010000067.1:0-3823 GCA_052035835.1 Bacteroidota bacterium
CGTTGATCGTGAAGGTTACTTTTTCGGATGATCTTCTTTTTATATAAGTGACCATGTTTACCACCGGCTGAACGATGTTGATCTCTTCCAGTTGCGGGGTGCTGCCGATCTTGCCAAACCGGTCGCTGACCAGTTTGAGCCTTTCTACATCTTTTCCCATTTCGGCCGCTATTTTCTGATTGCCGTCCATGTCTTTCATCATTTCAACCCAGCCTTCAAGAGAAGAAATGGGCGTTCCCAACTGATGGGCCGTTTCTTTGGCCATTCCAGCCCATACCTGGTTTTGTGTGCTCTTGTTGCGGGTGCTGATGGCTACCAGGGTGACTATGATGAACAATGCAACCACCACCAATTGAATGATGGGGAAATACCTGATCTGTTTCAGCAGGTTCGATTCCCCGTAGTACACCAGGTTATTCTGAGCAGGATCGAGCGGGTTTTTCCAGATGATCGGGGGATAGCCTTGTTTTAAAGATTCGAGTTGGTCGCGGAGATAGTTTTTGTCGGCCTTGATCCGCACAGAATCAAAATTGTAATGATCGAGTATACTGTCTTTTTCAGTTACTGTAATCATAGGGATACCCTGGCTGTTCTCGGTAAGTACCTTACTGGCCAGGTCTGTTGAAGTAACAGCCGGGTTATTGATGTCTGAAACTGCGAGCAGCCATTGTTCAATTTTTTGTTTCTCGTCGGCCGCTATCTTTTTCGCCAGGAAGTTTGAATAGAAAATAGACACCATCACAATGGCTATTGCTACCATGGCCAGCGACGACCTCCAATTGAATAATTGAGAAAACATATATAAAAATAAGCAATCCGGTGCAATGGCATCCAGGGTAAAAATAAATAACTATGTTTGTATGTTACAGATTACCCGGACAGATTACGATGAATACAATTCTAACGCATTCACCTCAGGCCAAGCGATTGCATGCTGTGGGCGCACCTGTAGCCCCCCCATCTGTGGCAGTGGTAATCTTAAATTGGAATGGAAAATCGTACCTGCAACAGTTCCTTCCGTCGGTACTTAACTCCACTTATCCAAATCTTCGGGTAATCGTTGCCGATAATGCCTCTACAGATGGTTCTGTAGAATTCTTACAAGAACATTTCCCTACGGTTGGTATCATCCGCAATTTGTACAATGAAGGATTTGCAAAAGGGTATAATACTGCGCTTCAGCAGGTACAAAGTGATTAGTATGTTCTACTCAACAGCGATGTTGAAGTGAACAGCCACTGGATTGAACCGGTGATTCAACTCATGGAATCAGACGAACAGATTGCTGCCTGCCAGCCCAAAATTCTTTCATATCAGCAAAAAAACAGTTTTGAATATGCCGGCGCCTGCGGGGGCTGGATAGACCGTTTCGGGTACCCGTTTGCGAGAGGAAGGGTATTTGAACACTGTGAAACAGACCATGGGCAATATGACACCGCTGCCCCCTGCTTCTGGGCTAGTGGCGCCGCATTGTTTGTGCGATCGGCTATTTATCATGAAATGAAAGGCCTCGATGAATTTTTCTTTGCCCACCAGGAAGAGATTGATTTCTGCTGGCGATTGCAGCTTTGGGGGTATAAAGTATATGTACAACCTGCATCCGTCGTTTACCATGTTGGTGGAGGCACACTTCCCAAAGGCAACAACCGCAAAGTATACCTCAATTTCAGGAACAACCTAATCATGATCAGCAAGAACCTCCCTGTCCCGGCTGCCATCTGGAAAATCCCAGTAAGGATGGCACTCGATGGCATAGCAGCCTGGAAGGCCCTGTTCAGTGGCGATGCAGGTTATTATATTGCTGTGATCAAAGCACACATACATTTTATTCAATGGCTGTTGTTTGGAAAGCGAACGGCAAACATCCCCGTGAAACCCAACCAACTCCTCCAGGGTTGGTATGAAGGTTCGGTGGTTTGGGATTATTTCATTGGCGGCAAAAAAAGCTTTTCAGAAATTCTTCCGAAGAAATAATTTTTTTTAACCGGAAGGCCTTATTTTTGCCTCGAAAATTAACGCATTATGCAACAAGAAGTTATAGACAATTCACACAAAGATTTCGGACATAACTGGGTTTCTTCATCGCGTTTCATCTGGTTCTGCCAGGTATTTGTAATTGTAGCCTTTGTATTAGGAGGCTGTTACAGTTTATATGCGCATCGTTACAAAGGAAAACCAGAAGTAAAAGTTCCGGAGAACACTTTGTACAATCCGAAATATAAATAGTAGATAAAGTTTGTTTTTTTAGTACAACATCCCTTATTTTTGCAGTCCAAAAAAATAATAGTTCTTTTCATTCCCTGCGGAAGTAGCTCATTTGGTAGAGCACGACCTTGCCAAGGTCGGGGTGGCCGGTTCGAGCCCGGTCTTCCGCTCAACTTATCAATCCCGACTCGTTCGGGATTTTTTTTCAAGTTTCCACACTCGGGTGGTGGAACTGGTAGACACGCAGGACTTAAAATCCTGTGGCCAGCAATGGCCGTGTGGGTTCGATTCCCATCCTGAGTACTAAGCCTCCGCAGCAATGTGAAGGCTTTTTAGTTTAACGCATTCCGGTTCACTGATTTATTCTCCAAAATTTGCAGGTTTATTTCAGGATTTCATACAGAAATTCTACATTTGCCGTCCGTTAAATGAGTTGTTACAACACTGCTCATTTTTACTACCTGCGGCGATGGCGAAATTGGTAGACGCACTACTTTGAGGTGGTAGCGCCCGAAAGGGTGTGGGAGTTCGAATCTCCTTTGCCGCACAAAAGCTTCCTGTACATACGGGGAGCTTTTTAATTTTAGGTACATTTATTCATAAATTCTCCCGATGACCAATAATATCAAATGCCCTAATTGCGGTACCCTCTTTGATGTGGAACATGTGCTTTCAGCAGATATTGAAAAAAAGATCCAGCTGCAATACCAGGATAAACTCAAAGAATCTCTTGGAAAAATTGATGAAGAGAAAAAAAAGCTTGCGGCCGACCAGCAATTGTTTGAAGAAAAGAAGAAAAACGAAAACGAAATATTTGCACAGAAACTTCAACAGGAAAAGTTGAAAATAGAAGCCGACCTGCAAACCCAACTTCGCAAAACCATTGCTGCAGATTTTGAGAACAAACTAAAACTCCTCGAGCAAAACAATGCCGACAATGAAGAAAAGCTAAAACAGGCACGTAAAAAAGAACTCGATTTTCTGCAAAAAGAACAGCAATTGCAAAACCGGGAAGCTGAGCTGGAAATCACTTTACAAAAAAAATTACAGGAAGAAAGGGCACAACTGGCCGAACAAATACGCATCCAGGAAAATGAAAAACATTCCCTGAAGGAAAATGAGCACAGTTTAAAAATGCGTGAACTGGAGAAGCAACTCGAAGACCAGAAAAAACTGGTAGACGAAATGAAACGTAAGGCAGAACAGGGCTCCATGCAGTTGCAGGGTGAAGTGCAGGAACAGGCATTGGAAGAATTGCTGCAAGGCAGCTTCCCGTTCGACATAATTTCGGAAGTAGGAAAAGGCGTACGGGGGGCCGATTGCATCCAAACTGTACGCAATGCAAACGGACAGGAATGTGGCAAAATTATTTACGAAAGCAAACGCACCGAACATTTTACAGCCGACTGGATCGATAAACTCAAAACAGATATGCTTTCGCAGGGTGCCGATATCGCTGTTATCGTAACCAAAGCAATGCCCAGGGATATGAACCAGTTTGGTGAAAAAAACGGGGTGTACATCTGCAGTTTTAAAGAAGTAAAAAGCCTGGCTACGGTATTGCGCAATGCGATCCTCAAAATCAGCGAATCAAGAAAAAGCCAGGAAAACAAAGGCG
>JBPOHG010000176.1:0-17513 GCA_052035835.1 Bacteroidota bacterium
TTGATATAATTTATAATATATGTTTCCGAAAAGAAAGAATAGTTGTTATACAGGCCTCCCGCTCGACCAGGTAAAAAAATTCCTTGATGGTTAACTTCGCTCCATCTTCCATTCCTTAAAATCAACCAAAACAAAATAACTACGATGGTTTCCCCTTTTTTTCAGTTCGATCTATGCAGTTTTAATATACTCTTTTTATAAGCCTAACTTCTTTTGCTTTATCTCGTTAGGCTAACTGGATGCATAAAAAAAATTTGCTTCGCTGATACGATCAGTACCACTTAGCCATTTTTTGTGCAGTTATATCCCCAAATAGTACACTGGTTTGCTTTATTTGAACATTAGTAATATCACAGGTATTCTTCCATCATTGCATTTCACATACATAAAGCGCTGCATTACAATCAACAATATTGTTTACCATGTAATTGTTTACAGCAGCATCACAAATACACAACTACGGCACATTTTTTCTAATTCATTACGTAAAACAACTTGTATATGAAATCAACATCAGTATTCGCTGCCGTACTGGCAACAGCTACCATCTTCACCGCTTGCAAAAGCAACGAGGAAAAGAAAACAGAAACCACTACCGTTACAGAAATAAAAGAAGAAACTGTAGTGAAAAAAGCTAAGGAAGGAAACAAAACGGTCATCGAAACAGAAAAAGTTCCTGCACCCGTCGTTACAACTTTCAACAACAACGGTAAAGACGCCACCGAAATTAAATGGAGCAGGTATGAACCCGTTCCTGCCGACAACTGGGATGCTGGCAAAGAATATTATTTTGTAACATACCGTGTTAAGAACGTCCCCTATGAAGCATGGTATATCAACGACGGAGCTGTCATCAGCAATGAGCCTGTGATAAACCTGGCCAATAGTGCCGATTTGCCAAAACCCGTTCAATTGGCCATCCTGCAAAATTATCCCGGCTATGAGATCGTAGAAACCGATAAGGAAAATGACAAGGACATGGAGATGTGGGAAGTGGAACTCAAAAAAGGAGAGGAGAAAGCAAAAGTAAAATTCCTGCCCGATGGAAAAATTTTCAAAAAGAAATAAAATAGGTACTTCGTTTTTTGGGTTAAGCCGGCATCATTGCCGGTTTTTTTTATGCAACTAAATAATATGTAACCATTGTCACAGTTGTTCTTACGACCGGCTTCGATCTTTATCCATTGCGTTTTTCATTTAAATGATGTAACTTTATTCTGGTTTGAGAAAATTTACAGCCATATTCTTTTTATCAGTGTACCTGCTTGCAGCTACGGAGACACACCAGTTTCTCAAACTCCCCATTTTATACCAACACTTTACCGAGCACCAGTCAGAAGACGAGAACATGTCTTTCCTTGCCTACCTGAAATTGCATTACCTCGATCCATTTATTTTGGATAAGGATGTGGAGAAAGACCTCGACCTCCCTTTCAAATCTGCAGATGATTGCCTGGTTACCAGTATTGCCATGGGCATTCCCGCTACCTGCAGTTTCGAACTGCCCACCCGCCAGTTCATTGTTCAAAATGAATATTTAACAGCGCAGGAATCAGCCGTCAGCGCTGGTTTTAATAAAGCCATTTTTCAACCTCCCCGGGGCTAATTTTTTTCTACATTTTTATTGCAGGGTCATTTCTTGGGTATACGCATACCCGGGTGATAACATGCCGTTGCATGGCGCATACAGGTCACTGTTATTCACACCGCTCCTGCTATTTATTTATCCAATAAGAAAAATTTTATGCTGGAAAAAATTATCCGGTTCAGTGTGCAAAATAAACTGATCATCGGGTTGTTTACACTGGCACTGATGGGTTGGGGTATCTATGCTGCCAGCAAACTACCTATCGACGCAGTGCCCGATATTACAAACAACCAGGTACAGGTGATCACTGTTTCGCCCTCACTGGCCGCTCCCGAAATAGAAAGGCTTATTACATTTCCCATCGAACAAGCCACGTCTAATATCCCGGGGATGGAAGAAATGCGCTCATTCTCACGCTTTGGCCTCTCACTGGTGACCATTGTGTTTTCCGACGCAACAGATGTTTACTGGGCACGGCAGCAGGTAACCGAAAGGCTCCAACAGGTGCGTGCCCAAATCCCACCCGATGCCGGTAACCCCGAGCTGGCACCCGTTACCACTGGTTTGGGTGAAATTTATCAATACGTTATCAGGCCCAAAAAAGGCTACGAAAAGCAATTCAGTCCGCAGGAATTACGCACCATTCAGGATTGGATCGTACGGCGGCAGTTATTGGGTACGCCAGGCGTGGCCGATGTGAGTAGTTTTGGGGGTTACCTCAAACAATACGAAGTAAGCATCAATCCTTCCAAACTCCAATCCCTGCATGTTACCATCCCCGAATTATTTGATGCACTCCAACGCAACAATCAAAATACCGGCGGGTCCTATATCGAAAAAGGCCCCAACATTTTATTCATACGCACCGAAGGGCTGGCCGCTACCGTAAATGATATCGAAAACATTGTTGTAAAAAATACAGATGAAGGCATGCCCGTTTTTGTAAGGGACCTGGCCACCATAAAAATCGGGCACGCCAATCGTTATGGCGCCATGACCTACAACGACCAGGGCGAAGTAACCGGGGCAGTTGTGATGATGCTGAAAGGCGAGAACTCATCCAAAGTGATCAAAGCGGTGAAGAAACGCATGGCACAAATAGCGGAAACTTTACCCGAAGGGGTGATGATCGAACCCTTTCTTGATCGAACCAAAATGGTAAACAATGCCATTGGTACCGTAGAAAAAAACCTGGCTGAAGGCGCCCTCATTGTGGTTTTTATTCTGGTTCTTTTCCTGGGCAATCTGCGTGCAGGCCTCATCGTTGCTTCGGTGATCCCACTCTCTATGCTATTTGCCATTAGTATGATGAACCTCTTTGGCGTGAGTGGCAACCTCATGAGCCTCGGCGCCCTTGATTTCGGGCTCATCGTAGATGGCGCAGTGATTATTGTGGAAGCAGTATTGCACCAGCTTCACCTCAAAAAGCCAAAAGAAGGGGAAGCTTTGCTAACGCAGGAACACCTCGATAAAACGGTTGGATCAGCAGCAGGGAAAATGATGGGATCAGCCGTATTCGGACAAATAGTAATCCTCATCGTTTACCTGCCCATTCTTACGTTGATAGGCATCGAAGGAAAAATGTTCAGGCCCATGGCACAAACCGTGTCTTTTGCTTTGATAGGCGCATTTATTTTCTCGCTAACTTATATCCCCATGATCAGTTCCCTGTTGTTGAGCAAAAAGCAGGGGCACCGGAGGAATTTTTCAGATCGTATGATGTCCTGGTTGCAGGTAAGGTACCAGCGCATGCTCCAATTGGTTTTGCGTTTCCCCCGTACCGTTATTGCACTGTCCTTGCTGTGGTTTGCATCTGCTGTGTTTATACTATTACATATGGGCGGTGAATTCATTCCTAAACTGGAGGAAGGCGATTTCGCCGTAGATACCAGGACACTCACAGGAAGTTCTCTTGCAACCACTGTTGAAGCAACACAACAAACGGCAGGCATATTACTGAAACGTTTCCCTGAAGTAGAAAAAGTTGTGAGCAAGATCGGAAGTGGTGAAATACCCACAGATCCAATGCCGGTGGAAGCTGCAGATATGATGGTAATCCTGAAAGACAAAAAGGATTGGGTGTCGGCAAAAACATTCGATGAGCTGGCCAATAAAATGAGCGAAGCATTGCAGGATGTACCAGGGGTAACATCGGGTTTTCAATATCCGGTGCAAATGCGATTCAATGAACTCATGACAGGGGCAAGGCAGGATGTGGTTTGCAAAATATTCGGGGAAGACCTGGATACGCTGGCTGCTTATGCCAACAAAATGGCAGGCATGATTGCCAATATCAAAGGTGCCCGCGACCTCTATGTAGAAACCATCACCGGGCTACCGCAAATCGTTATCAAATTCAACAGGGAAGCCATTGCCTTGTTCGCTCTCGATATCGAGCAGGTAAACCGGGTGATCCGTACAGCATTGGCAGGGGAGAGTGCTGGAATGATCTATGAGAATGAACGCCGGTTCGATCTGGTGGTGCGGCTGGCCGACGAACAGAAAAAAGATATTGACGATATCCGCAACCTGCTGGTACCAACACCTTCAGGTACACAGGTGCCGCTTTATCAATTGGCAGATATTTCCATTAAAGAAGGCCCCAACCAAATACAACGCGAAGATGCTAAAAGGCGCATCGTAACCGGCTTCAATGTAAGGGGCCGCGACGTGCAGTCGGTAGTAAAGGAATTGCAACAGGTAGCAGGCCAGCAACTCAACCTGCCTCCCGGCTATTATGTAAAATACGGGGGGCAGTTCGAAAACCTGGTGGAAGCACAGGAACGGTTGTCGGTTGCCGTACCACTGGCATTGCTCCTCATCTTTCTCATGCTTTATTTTGCGTTTGGCTCTGTTAAACAGGGCCTGCTGATTTTTTCTGCTATTCCATTGTCTGCCATCGGCGGCGTATATGCGTTGTGGTTACGTGGGATGCCTTTCAGCATTTCGGCAGGAATTGGTTTTATTGCCTTGTTTGGGGTAGCGGTCCTCAATGGTATTGTATTGATCGCAGAATTCAACAGGCTTTCAAAAGAAGCAGTTACCGATATAAAAACGCTGCTGATCCGCGGTACACACAGCAGGCTAAGGCCTGTATTGATGACGGCTGCCGTGGCATCCCTGGGCTTCCTGCCAATGGCGTTAAGCAATGGCGCTGGTGCCGAAGTACAAAGGCCACTGGCTACGGTTGTCATTGGCGGATTGATCAGCGCAACCCTGCTCACCCTCTTTGTATTGCCCGTATTGTATCTATGGTTTCAAAAAGATAAAAAAATAAAAATGCCTACTATCAAAACCTTGCCCGTATGGCTGGCCCTGATCTTCTTTGCAAACACAACGGTTGCTCAACAGGCAGGGACAGTCACCAGCCTTAACCAGGCAATCGAAAAAGCAAAGTCTGCCAATCTCTTACTCAATGCTGCCAATACGAATGCAGGTTATTGGAAACTATTGCAATCAAGCGTATATGAATGGAAGCCGCTGCAATTGGATGCCGATTATGGGAATATCAACAGCTTCGCATCCGATCATAAGTTTTCGCTCAGCCAGGGGTTTTCATTGCCAGTAGTGTACAAAAGGCAGGCAGCATACTACCAGTCTGCCGGTGAGGCCGCCAACTTACTGGCCGATGAAACATTCGTTGGGTTAAAAAAAGACATCAGCCTGGCATATTACCGCATTGCCTTGCTGCAGGAAAAAGACAAAGCACTCGCGGCCATAGATAGCCTGCTTGCCGGTTTTTTGAACGCGGCAGAAAAACGCCTCGCCGCAGGAGAAACCAATATTTTAGAGAAAGCAAGTGCAGAAGCTGAATGGCAAAGGGTGGCTTTGTTGCGCCGGCAACTGGCTACCGATCTGCAGGTAGAACAGCAATCCATACAATTGTTCACCAATGATAAAACTGCCATTCAACCCATCCTGGGTTCATTGTTGTATGTATTGCCCAATGCCGCAGATACGGTGGTGCCTGATGCACATCCTTCCCTGCGGTATGCTTTACAGCAAGTTGACTTGCATAAAAAAATATCTGCGCTCGAACGAAATAAACTGTCTCCCGAATTTAGTATCGGGTACACCAACCAGTCATTTATCGGCTGGCAAACAAAAGATGGCGTTAACCAGGTGTACAACAATGGCGGCCGCAGGTTTCACAGTGTGCAGGCCATGCTGGCAGTCCCGCTTTTTAATAAAACCACGAGGGCCAGGATCAAAGCAGCAAAATTACAGGAGCAGGCGGCGGCCGTACAATCAGAATACAGCAAGCAAAAACAATCTACAGGCATGGCCCAGTGGAAACAGAAAATGCAGAAGGCAGATGTGGCTATTCGTTATTACGAATCAACCGGAAAGGGCCTGGCCGAAACGATCACAACAACGGCTACACGAAGTTTTGAGAAAGGGAACATCGGCCATATGGAATGGATGCTGCACATGCGCCAGGTACTGGAGATCAGGATGGCTTACCTCGATGCCGTGGCATCATACAATGAAGCCGCCATAGAATTGTCTTTTTATTTTACCAATCAAAAATGATCATACAATGAGAACCATATTTTATATCGTCGGCATGTTGCTTGTATGTAGTTCCTGCAAAGAAAAAAAGCCGGCAGCAACAAAAGAAGAAAAGCAGCTTACAGCATCGGAAGTGCAATTAACAGCTGCGCAAATGCAGGTTGCCGGTATCCAAACCGGTACTTTCACCGAGCAGCCAATGGAAGAAACCATTCGGCTGAATGGAATGATTGATGTGCCTCCCCAAAATATTGTATCGGTTAGTTTCCCGCTGGGCGGGTACCTCAAAAGCACCCGCCTGTTACCTGGCATGCATGTATCCAAAGGCGAGAGCATTGCCATCATAGAAGACCAGTCGCTGGTGCAGTTGCAGCAGGATTATCTGTCGGCCAAATCAAGAATGCATGTATTGAAACTCGATTATGAAAGGCAACGCTCCCTGAATGAAAGCCGCACTGCATCCGATAAAATTTTACAACAGGTGCAGTCAGACTATGAAACCAGCCGCTTGCAGGTATTGGGATTGGGGGAAAAACTCCGTTTGATCAACATCAATCCCGATCAGCTGTCGGCTGAAAAATTATCAAGGATGGTGAGCATCCCTTCACCCATCAATGGTTTTGTTTCCCGGGTAAATGTGAATATTGGAAAATATGTACAGCCACAGGATGTTTTGTTCGAACTCATAGACCCCTCCGATATCCATGCTGCCCTCACCGTTTTTGAAAAAGATATCAATAAACTGGCCGAGGGTCAAAAAGTGCAGGTAAGTTTTGTAGATGAGCCAGAAAAAATACACCAGGCCGATATCATCCTCGTAACCCGCAATGTAGATAAAGACAGGAGCGGCGTGGTACATTGCCATTTTGAAAAAATGCCGGCCAACCTTAAACCCGGTATGTACATCAATGCTACGGTTACGCTTAGCGGTAGGTTGCGCATGACCATTCCCGAAGAGGCTGTTGTTCGTTTTGGTAACCAGGAATTGATTTTTGTAGAAACCGGCAACCTTACTTTTTCTGCCACACCGGTTAAAATGGTCAACCGGTTCAATGGCCTTGCCGAAATTTCGTTGCCCGATTCATCAATATGGCAGAAAACGATCGTTGTAAAAAATGCCTATGCAGTACTTTCCAAAATGAAAAATACCAGTGAAGAAGAGTAATAGGTTGTAGAATTTATTGAAATGCTGCTGTTCCTGCGCATGTAAATTCACGCATGGTTGCAACTTTTATTGGTTGTGTAGTTCATGAGGAAATTCCTCCTGAAGGGGTAGGTAATAACCTCACCTACCCGCCACTTCTAACCATTTTGTAACCTTCATTTCATACAGCAGATAATACAGTTCATACATAGCAGTATTTCATTCGCTTGTTGGGAGCGCTAATTTGCACGCATTCTAAACATCAAAAAGTATAGTATGCGTAAAACAATTCTGATGATGGGCATTGCAGTATTAACCGGAGGGTTGGTATTGGTAGCCTGCACCAACAATGAAACTGCTGAGTCAAAAACGGGCCATGCATCAACTGCGGTAGACAGTGTGGCACAAGTGAAGAGAGGGGAATACCTGGTGAGCATCGTTGGTTGCGACGATTGTCATTCACCCAAAAAAATGGGCGCTCATGGCCCCGAAGTGATCCCCGAATTAAGGTTGTCGGGCTATCCTGCCAACAGGCCTGTTCAAAAAGTGGATAGCAATGTGATAAAACAGGGATGGGCCCTGATGGGTTCAGACCTTACTTCCGCTGTTGGACCTTGGGGGATGTCCTTTGCAGCCAATATCACCAGCGATGCCACGGGTATTGGAAACTGGCAGGAAGAAAATTTTCTTCGTGCCATGAAACAAGGCAAATTCAAAGGCCTCGAAGGAAGCCGGGACCTGTTGCCACCCATGCCATGGTTCATTTATAAGAATATGACCGATGAAGATGTAAAAGCCATTTTCGCTTATCTCAAAACTGTGAAGCCGGTAGATAACATCGTTCCACGGCCTGTACAACTTTCCGAACTAAAATAATCATTCTACATGCAAAGCAAAAAAATAATATTGGTTACCGGGGCAACCGGCGCTCAGGGGGGCAGTGTGGCCAGGGCATTATTGCAGCACAACAATTTCTCCGTACGAATTTTTACAAGGAATGCGCAATCCCCACAGGCAATAGCATTGGAAGCAGCCGGCGCAGAAATTTTTCAGGGCGATCTGGAAGATACAGCCAGCCTTGCGAAAGCAGTGGAAGGTTGCTATGGGGTGTATGGTGTTACCAACTTCTGGGAACATTTCGAAAAAGAAGCAGTGCATGGCCGAAACCTGATAAATGCAGTGATGCATGCCGGTGTTGAACATTTTATATTTCATACCCTGCCCGATTACCAAAAAATCAGCAATGGTATGTACCGTGTGCCACATTGCGATATCAAAGCTTCACTGCAACATTATGCTGCCAGTGTGGGCATACCGGCAACCTTTATTCACATGGCTTTTTATTACGAGAACTTTCTATCTTTTTTTCCTCCTCAAAAAGGCGCCGATGGAAAATTTCATGTTGGGTTTCCTCAAGGGGATACAAAACTGGCAATGGCCAGTGTGGAAGACCTCGGATATGTGGTAGCCGCAATTTTTAATCATCCTTCCGATTATATTGGCCGCACCGTAGGGGTGGTAGGAGATGATCAGCCCTGCCAGTCTTATGCAGCGAGTATGTCGGCACATATGCAACAGGATATACAATACAGCCATATCCCTTATGAAAACTATGCGGCCCTGGGTTTTCCCGGCGCTGAAGAACTGGCTGCCATGTTTGAAGTCCAACGACTTTTTATTAAGGGCCGGCAGCAAGACCTGGAAGAAAGCCGTTCACTGTATCCGGGTATGCGCAGTTTTGATCAGTGGATGGCAGAGAATAAGGGCAGGTTCCGCGAGTTAGTAAACCCAGTGGTATCCAACAGCCAGGCAGTGGTTTAACGCCTTTTACTCAATTCATACACAGAATGCCGCAATCCATACGGGGGCAGTTATTGAAATGATTAAAAGGGTTTAATTTGTAATAGTTTATGAAGTTAACACTGCCTCAATACAGCGGAAAAGATTATCTCGTACTACTGGTGCTCATCATCCCGTTCACAGTGTTGATCAATGCAACGATTTTCGGAGGCAGGTATTTCCGTGACATGGGGGTTTTTGGAATGGCCACACTTGTAACCGGGCTGGCATTTTGCATCGACTTCATTATATGCGGCGCTATTGCAGTGTTTTTTAAAAACCGGTTTCCCAATGAAAAGGAACTGGGCAAGAAAATTGCCCTCATGATCGTATCATTCCTGATCATGACAGCTATATTGCTTACCAGCCTTTTTAAAGGATATGAGTTTGTAGATTTCCTCGGATATAGGTTTAATGAGAATGGGTTTGTTTGGGCGTTGGTAAGCGTAAGCATCATCAACATTTTTCTGGCATTGTTATTTGAAGGGATCAGCCGGTATGAAAGCTGGAAGCAAAACCTGCGGGAAACAGAACAACTTCAACTGGCTTTCAGGCAAAGCCAGTTACAGGGATTGAGAAGCCAGGTGAACCCTCATTTTTTATTCAACAGCCTCAACTCTTTGTCGAGCCTCATTGCCGATGATGAAACGGCAGCAGAGAAATTCCTGGATGAAATGAGCAAAGTCTACCGCTACATGTTGCGCAACGACGACGACCAGTTGGTAACCGTTAAAACAGAACTCAGTTTTTTACATTCTTATATTTACCTGTTACAAGCAAGGTATGGAGACGGGCTCGAAGTAATCATAGAAGTGCCGGCATCGCAACAGGAGATGTTATTGCCCCCACTTTCATTACAGGTGCTGGTTGAGAATGCGATTACACAGAACAGCATCAATAAAAAAAATCCACTCCGCATTCAAATAAATGCAGTTACAGGAAACAGGATCGTGGTAAAAAATATCCTGCAGCCAAAACTGGTAACAGAAGGAATTGATATAGAAACCGGGCTCGATAACCTGATTGAGAAATACAGGTTATTAAACCAGGAAGCAGTTACCATTGAAGAATCGGAAAAAGAAAGGGCAATCACGCTTCCATTAATTGTTAACCAGCAACAGGAAGCAACATGAAACACTGGAGTAAGCCAAATCGCCTGCAATGGGTTTCGTTCATAGCCAGCATACCGGTGATTGATATACTGCACAATTATATCATGTACAAGGAACGATTGTTTCATGATGTGAAAATTTGGCTGATATCATTTCCCCTTATTTTACTGCTTGGGGTTGGCTCATTTTTGGGCCATGCACTCATTGGGAATTATATTAAACTGAAATACCCATCCCTCAGGCAGTCAAAAATGCGGATATTACTGGAAGTGTTTTGCGTGATGCCTTTCATGTCTTTTTCTGTTGCATTTATTTTTCTGCTGTATGATACATTGGGAATTTTAGGGTACCAATTGTCGTACGATGATTTAAAGATGGGTATTTTGGTAGGGTTCTGTGTGAACATCATTTTTGAAACCTTGTTTGAAGCAAATTATATTTTGCAGAAGTACCAGGAGAGTGTGGAGGAAAAGCAAAACCTGCAAAACCTGGCAGTCTTCCAGGAATTTGATACATTGAAGAACCAGGTGAACCCACATTTTCTTTTTAACTGTTTCAATACCCTTTCTTCATTGATTTCGGAAGACAAAGAGAAGGCCGGTAAATTTCTTGATGAATTGAGCAAAGTGTACAGGTACCTTTTAC
Organism: Bacteroidota bacterium; assembly: GCA_052035835.1. Classification (GTDB taxonomy): domain Bacteria; phylum Bacteroidota; class Bacteroidia; order Chitinophagales; family Chitinophagaceae; genus Ferruginibacter. Next base: position 10,841 of record JBPOHG010000176.1, read on the forward strand.
AAAGGAACAATGATGGGATGAGCACTTTAAACGATGAGATCAAATTTATCCGTTCCTATTTTCAGTTGTTGTTAACAAGGCACGGGGAAGCAGTAAAGCTGAATATAGAAACCGACAAAAAGTATGGACAGTACTTGCTCCCTTCACTCACATTGCAATTACTGGTAGAAAATGCAGTAAAGCACAATGCTGTATCAAAACTGAAACCATTGGTGATAGATATTTTTACACCTGCAGGAAACAAACTCGTGGTGAATAACAACCGCCAGTTCAGGTCGGTAAAAGCAATAAGCAATAAAGTTGGTTTACAGAATATCAGGGCAAAGTACAGCCTGCTCCACCAGAAAGGCTTCCAGGTGATTGAAGATGAAAAGAATTTTACAGTTGTGTTGCCGCTGATATGGAACAATCAGTCGGCTGTACATAAAAACAATTCGGTATAACAATATAAAATCCAGAATCATGAACATATTTATTGTTGAAGACGAAGAACTGGCAGTAAAGAAACTGCAGAAAACATTACTGGCCGTTGAACCCGGAGCACGGGTAGTAGGGGTTGCAGATAGCATAACGGCTGCAGTAGAATGGTTGCAGGAAAATGAAACACCCGATTTGGTGTTGATGGATATAGAATTGTCCGACGGGCAGAGTTTCGAAATATTCAACCTGGTGGAAGTAAAAAGCCCGGTGATCTTTACCACTTCATACGATGAGTTTGCACTCAAGGCATTTAAAGTAAACAGCATCGATTACCTGCTGAAACCTATACAAAAAGAGGAGTTGCAAATAGCCCTCGAAAAATATAAGCAGGTACGGAATAATTATGCAATGAAAGCTGAGCCTGTACCTGTCATCAATGTAGACCAGCTCGTAAAACAACTTCAGCAAAAATTGCAGCCAAAGGAATTCCGCAAACGCTTCCTGGTGAAATTTGCCCAGAAGCTGGTTAGTATAGAGATAGACGACATTGCATATTTCTACAGTGATGGGCGGTTAAACTTCTTCAAAACTACCGACAATAAAAAGTATGTGGTAGATTATACCATGGATGAACTGGAAGACATGCTCGACCCCGAAAAATATTTCCGTATCAGCAGGTCATTCTATGTGTCGGTGGGCAGCATTGATAAAATAGATGATTATTTCGGTAACCGCCTGATCCTCCAATTAAAACCTGCCCTCGAAAAAGAAGCACTGGTGAGCAGGGAAAAAGTAACCGAATTTAAAAAGTGGATGGGCAAATAGCAAAAGCCAATTGTAGCAGTTTACATTTTTTCAAATGGATGCATACCCTTAATAAGGTATGCATTTTCTTTTTGCTGCTTCGGAATGGTACTTTCTACAATAAGTAAGTGCTGTTGCGCTGTTAGTTGTAATGTCCGCCGCTGCATTCAATGAAATTTTCCTTCTAACAGTTGTTCATTTCAATTCATTCAGCAAAAGCCCCACTTGATGCATCACTGTATTTTCCGGCAAACAAAACCGTTGCATTTTTGCGTCACAATTCAAATAAATAAAAATTTATCACATGAGACTTTTCAGATTTGCTTTTGAGGTATTTGGCATGATGCTGCTCATACCTGCCATCATAATTGCTGAGCTCAATAATGCTTCAACTGCTGCTTCAGCAGCGCAAAGTTCTATTGAAGCGCAAGTGCCTGCTTCCATTACACCGCAGGTGGTGAAAAAGCCGGTTCAAATAAAAACAGGTTATCCATTTGCGGAAGGTATTTATACTGTCATCAACTAAAATCAACTGCCATGAAAAATTTTTCTTTACAAGCCTGTGTGCACATTTTAAGGGGTAGTATTATCCTGCTCATATTGATACTGATCAGTTTGCTGTTGTTTTCTTTTACCATGCATCGCTTCAACGATGAATTCCTCAGGCAATTGGGAATGTCTAAGCCTGCTGCCGAAGAAAAAATTACCAACAGCATATTAGAAGGCTACCTCGATGCCTATGGTGCCAGGAATGCTAAGAATATTGCATTGGGCAAAAGGGCCGCCGTTGTAACCGACCTGCTAACCTACACCAGGGGACATGTTCAAACGCCTGCATTTAAAAAAGCATATGCAGCTTTAAAAGAAAGCCATAAGCCACAACCAGCTACCGTTCAAACACCCGAAGAAATGAGGGCCGGTATGATAAGTGAGTATAAAAAATCGATTGCATCAACAGAGCAGTCACTAAAAGAAGCAGATGCAACTATGAAGCCGGTTTTTGAAAATGTGCTGCAAGAAGCAAAGAAGCAATTGAAAGCAACCGAAGACCCGAATAACAAAATGATCCTCGCGTATTCAAAAAATTATCCCGGATTAAAAAAGTCTACCGATGAGCAAAACCAGCAACGGTTGCAGGAGTGGGAGAAATTATATCCGGGCGATCATATGCAATTTGTAAAAACAAGGTTGCAGCAATTCATGCAGGAAACTGACGGTATTGATTTTGATGCAGCACTAACAATGAAAAACGGGAAAAAAATATTCGTTTCCCCGCAATATGAAGGGAAAAGCTACCGCTGGAAAATGGCATTTCGTGCCGGTAGGGAAGTGGTAGAACAAGCCCGGGCATTGGTGCATCAATGGATCAACGATATTAAGTAAAGCCATGCCGTACCCTGAATGACATCATTTGATAATCCTGTACTTTTCAACAGATGGGCTTGCAACTTAACAGCCCGTCTGTTTTATTGCATCTGTTATTAGATTTTTTAATACACAGCTTATAATGACATCCTTAACCCTTTGCTATATGCAGGTTTAGTAAAACTAACTTTAAAAAACAATAGCTTAATTCTTTTGTGTACTTAAATTCATTATCAGTCCGGCGTCGATTTGCTGAAATACTTCGTCTTTACTCAGGGTATCAAAATTGCTCTGGGATAAATTTCTTTTCCAAAGCTTAAAAATGTTTATCTCAGATGCTGATAGCTGATCAGCATGTACAGAAATTTCTGTAATCAGGATTGAAGTTGGTTCACTGGCGAATCTTGTTTCTGTCCGCATCATTTCACAATCAGGATAAAGGTATTCTATATTTGGGGCAAGATTAAAGATGAGCTTTTTTTTACAGTTGAATAAATACGTGTATTGGTTTAAGCTGCCATTGATTTTTCTTTGCATTCTCGCTCTTTTGAATACATCTCCATGAATAATTGTGTCATTGATTTTTTTGATATCAGAAACATCAACTGCTTTATTTTTAACCAGGAAGAGGGGTACATCAAAATATTCATTTTCCTTAAGTTGATAAAAATTCAATGGCGTAGAAGTGTCAGAGAGTGCTAGGTAATCCTGGCAATATAAATCCCGTAAATTTAACAAGGTGTATTTGAATCTTCTGAAATAGCTATCCTGTGTGCTCGAATCTTTAAAGTAATTGCTTTGGGTCACAACCGCTTTTCTTTCAAGGATAACCAGGCTGTCATAAAATAATATTTCATATTGGAGATTATATTCTGGGGAGGCAACTTGGCTTCGCACATCCATTCTATACCTGTGTAAAGTAGCTTTTCCGCTTTCCATAACATAATACTCAGTGTTACATGACACATTAAGCAGGATAATGACAAATAATGAAATATGATTAGTCATGTTTTTACAAACTAAAAGTGATTAAAGAACATCTTTTGCAAGCCATAGGCCATAGTTTGAAACTGCATAAATTGGATAGGTTTGTGATTGTGGATCTATTTGATTATAGAAGTGCATTTGACTTATAAATGAACAGTATGCTGTTCTATTATTGTTTTGACGATTTTCGGTGTGGCCTCTTACTGGATCTAGTGTCCCAAACCATGGATTGCTTGATTCCCCGCTCCCAGTAATGCCATTCATAATTGCATTTGCATTCAGGTAAACAGGATTTTGGTTAAAAAAATTCTGAGTAGTATTTCTCATTCTCCACCCAGAAGCGTTCCAAGTTGCAACGCAGCCCCAAGTATTTCCTCCTGAAACTTCGCGTTGAGTAACTAAGAGGCTCAATGTCGCATTTACAAGTTGAGGTTGAGTGTTATTATTATTGTTATTATTATTGTAAGAACCTCCCCCACCTCCACTACTTGCATCAGGAAATGAAGTGCCATCTGGGCATATTGTATATAAATAAATTTCATTTTCAGTTGTACTTCCATCTGGGAAGTGATATACAATTACCCAGTAATAGGCGGTGCAAGTAACAGGTGCTTCATCATTTCTTCCGTACAGAAATGCAGTTTTATTAATAGTGTCATCCTGGAATGTTCTTTCTGACTCTAACATGTCATCTAAATTGATAAATGAAAAAGTTCCGTTAATTGGAAATGTTGATCCTGAATATAACTCGATAAAAGAATTGTCGGGTAGATCTGATATTCCATTTGTTTCAGGATAAAATAATACTATTTCTCCTCTACTGATAATTCCATTGTTGTCATGTTTTAAGACGAAGTACTGTAATGGAAAATTTCTTTCTTCATTAATATTATTACTAAAATAATCATTTCCTAATGGTATGATAGTTAAATTTTTTGTATCAGTGATTTTCTCTGTGTACATTTGCTCAAAATCAGAATTAATGATTATTTTTTGAATAATTTCTTTACTATGTAGATTTTCTGTAAATGTTAGATCATTTTGAAGCCATTCTAGAATGGCGCTTTGGGTAAGTGTGCATTCTCTTTCATGAAAACTATTTAGCACTATTATTTCCTCAAGTGATTCATTTGCTATTTCTTTTTTACAGCTAATTAAGAATATTGAAATAATAAGAAAGAATGCCAGAATTTGGTATCTTTTTTTAATTTTGATATCTGATTTCATTTGAGAGAAATTTAAATTTTAATTAGATAGTTTAGCTACGAGTTTTTGATCTTCAGGTGGAGTGTAAACTTATAGTTTTTGATATTATTTTGAAATACCCCATTTGGGTGATTTTATTCAAGATTCTAGTCGCACTTAGCCCAATACTGTTGTTCAATTGACACAGCAGTTAAGCAACAATTTCCCCAAAAAAAACCATTTCTTCAGCCATTTTTTTTATATTGGAATTAAATCAGCCTGCGTTTTATGGCAAAACCTGCAATTGATAAGATCCAAGCACATGTATTGTCAAAAATGCAGGCATTGAACCCTTCATTAACGTATCATTCGATAGATCATACCCTGGATGTAGCAAAACAGGCAGAACGCATTGCCCGCTCCGAATCTCTGAACGACAAGGAAATTTATCTTTTATCGGTAGCGGCCCTGTACCATGATACCGGCTTCCTGGAAACCTACGCAAACCATGAAGAAAAAAGTTGCGAAATATTTCTGCGGGATTGTGCAGTATTCAATTTCAGTGAGTCGGATAAACATGAAATCCTTTCGCTCATCAGGGCCACTAAAATACCACAACACCCCACCACATTGATGCAGCGCATTATTTGTGATGCTGACCTCGATTATATCGGCCGGGCCGATTTTCCCGCCATTGCACAAAGGTTGGCAACAGAATTTATGGCTTTTGGGATTGTGGAGAACCAGGAGGCTTTCGCTGTACTGCAAAAGAAGTTTTTACTGGGCCACCATTATCATACGGCTACTTCAAGAATGATCAATGAACCCAGGAAACAACAGAACATTGCTTCGCTTTGATATCAGGAAATTTTCTTTTTCATTTCTACAGTTACCCGGTCCTGCTCCCTTAATCGCCGGCAAAGTGTACGCATGATACCTTTCAGAATATCCGTGTTTACTGCGATCACATCAAAAAATGCTTCCTGTTCTATTTTCAGCAAAATACAATCCGAAAGGGTCGTGATACTGGCCGACCTGGTTTCTGAATCAAGCAGCGAGAGCTCGCCAAAAATTTCGTTTTCCGATAACGTGGCAAGTTGGTGCTCTCCGTCATGAACAGATACCGATCCCGAGTAAATAAAATACATGCAATTGCCCGCATCCCCTTTGTTAAAAATGGTTTCTCCCTTATCGGCCTGCGTCTCTTTACAGATAGAAGCAATTTCAATAAGGTCAACTTCATTGCAATTCTTAAAGATGTCGGAATTTTTTAGCAGGAGGATCTTTTCAATAATAAGCATGATGTATTAATTTATTGAACGGATGGCATGATTGCGGGTCTCGGTAAGCAGAAAATGTTCATGGGCCATATTTACCTGTTGAAGCTTTTGTAAAATTTCTTCGTCATGGCTTTTCCAGGAACTGTATACACATACCGATCTTGTCCAGGCATTGTACTTCACTGGTTTGGTAAAAATAGCTTTGTCGTAAAATTCCCGGATATTTTTTTTGTCGGTACTAAATGGATGGCTCGAAGGGTCCAGGATAAAATCAAACAATGCATTGATTTCTTTGGCAATTTTTTTCGGCAGCACCAGTTCCATCATTTCCATCGCATTGTAAATCTTGTCCTGCTTTTCCAGTTCCATCAGTTCGATCACGCGGTTGATTTCTTTTTTGCGGTACAACAATGAACAGAGTTTAAGGATAGAGCCAAGGTCGGCCCTTATTTCATTGTACACCGATTTACTAATGAGCGTATTGGAACTATCATTCGCTACCTGGAAATAATCTACCAGTTTTTCCTGCGCATTGGCAAGGTATGTGCGCAGCAGGGTATTGAATTGTTCTGTACCGGCCGTTGATTCGGGTTCATATTCTTTCAGCCACAAAGCATGTACAATCTTGTCAT
>JBPOHG010000316.1:0-5496 GCA_052035835.1 Bacteroidota bacterium
ACCATGAATTTTTGGATGGATATTGCACTGCAGGACCTGCTGGAGGTATTGAAAAAAGTAGATGTGTTGCTGGTGAATGATGGTGAGGCCCGCCAGTTAAGCGGGGAAGTATCCCTTGTGAAAGCTGCACGCAAAATCATGGATATGGGGCCTGCCTTCCTCATTATCAAAAAGGGGGAACACGGAGCGTTGCTTTTCCATAAGAACCACGTATTCTTTGCGCCGGCCCTGCCGCTGGAAGAAGTATTTGACCCAACCGGTGCCGGAGATACATTCGCCGGCGGGTTTATCGGCCACCTGGCCAAAACTAAAGACATCAGTTTCGAAAATATGAAAACTGCCATCATCGTAGGAAGTGCAATGGCTAGTTTTTGTGTAGAAAAATTCGGGCCCGAAAGGCTGAAAGAAATTACCAAGGAAGATATTGACGAAAGGCTCAGTGAATTTGTTCAGCTGGTTAACTTTGATATTGACCTCGTATAATCTATGCTCGAAATTATACTTCTCATCTTTCTTTGCAAGAACATTGGTGAAATCGCCATGAGAAAAGGGCTTAACCCTACACAATGGAAAATTTATACTGTTGTAACCTGGATCCTTTTTGAATTTATTGGTTTTTTCATTGGGGCCCAATTGCTCCAGTCGAGTAATTTCATCGGATTGATGTTACTGGCGCTGGTAAGTGCTTTTGGTGGATACCTGCTGGTGAAGTTTATCCTGGAGAAAAAACCAGATCAATTCAACGAAGACGATATCAACAACATTGGAAACAATTCCTACAGGCCCTGATTTCGTTTATGCTATTCAGTTAGGTGCATTCCAAATCAAGGATACGGATTGTTTTATCATAGAAAGCCTTCGCTTTCTCAGGCGAGGAGCCCACGCAAACCAATCCTAGTTTCCCAAATTCCGATAAGGCCCCCAATAAATGGAACATTACCCCTTCCTGCGCTGCGCCATCATACATCAAATCATGAAACATGGCTATATCAATGAGGTCATGGGGCGTTAGGCCTTTATATAAATCACTGCTCACATTATCGGAGGCAAAATAAAAACGTTCGTTCCCGCTCGATGTGAGGTACTTGCCCGTTGCAGCATCATATTTTCCATCTGTTAAGAACTGCAGGAGCAGGAATGGATGGGTGGTACCTCCTTTGCGCAGGTTTATTTCAATGGCATAATGCTGCCAATCCCCACCTTCCTGCTTCACTGAAATAAAGTCGATAGCAAACCTGCCGAGGGCCCCCTTCTTCACCAGCGTTTCTGCAATTTTTTTCCCTTCTGCTGCCAATGAAACACTGTATTGCTCGTCTGCCGGAAAAATAGCGCCAATAAAAATCTGGCCATCATCCCCACCCAGCAACTGGTCATGGGTACTGGCTATTTCAACCTGTTTTGAAGGCGTGATCACACATTGAACCGAAGGCGACATTTTAATTTCTCCTTCAACAAATGCTTCCACAATACCACCCATGGAAGCAAATTTTTCGAAAAACAAAGTTAGGCTTACATCATGCGAAACTGGTTTCAATTGTTCATCCAGTGTTTCATCAATCCGTTTTAATACATCTGTACCTTTTTCTAAAGATGGGTAACGGTACATTGCATTGCCATCGCCACTAAACCCATCATTCATTTTTACAACTGCTTTTTTGCTATCGGGATATTTTCCCTTCAATTTAGCAAGTGATTGTACGATATCGGCCCTGCTGTGAAGATCTTCAAAACCATCGGGCAGCAATACACCACTTTCCCTAAAAGTTTTCCTCCCCCCCGATTTAGAGCCTTCGTAAAATTTATCTGGATCGGTGCCAAACAACGGTATCCCTAATTGTACGGCCAATGTTTTTTCTAGTGCGGTGATATTATAACAAGTTAAGTGTGTTGAAGACGGATCGCTGATTAATTGGCGAATACGTTCCATTAACCTGGGCCGCTCCAGCACCTTTTCGGTAAGCGACTTCACAGACGAATCATAGCAACTAATCATCGTTAATCGCTTGCGGGCATGGTGGCTGGTTATTCCTGGAAGCAGGTGGAGGTAATAGTCAATAATACTGTCTTCGATGGGCGTGCTGGTGATATAAATAATTTTTGTCAGCGGCATACGCAACAGCATCAGCAAACAAAGCAGCCTTTCTTCATAATGAACCGCCCCTTTTATTTTGGAAAGAATGTCCTGATCGAGGGTCAGCGAAGGGAGGATCACTACAGTACGGGGCGCAAGTTTGTCGGGAAAAATATGGCTGTACTGCTGGGCAAAGCTATGCTGAATTGTAAGAAAAGCTTTTTTTTCTTCCTCTGTACCTGGGGCCGGCAATCCCTTGGGCGCCGTAAATGTTTTGCGAAAATCAATAGCTGGAATTGGCATAACAAGAAATTTGTAAAACAAATGGTTGCTAGAAAATCAATGAACCATTCCTTCGAGTGCTAACAGGAACGCATACTCTCTTGCCCGGTCTTTGAGCGCTTTGAACCTACCTGAAGCGCCCCCATGGCCAGCTTCCATATCTGTATGCAACAATAAAACATGCTTGTCTGTTTTTAACTCCCGCAGTTTGGCCACCCATTTGGCTGGTTCAAAATATTGCACCTGGCTATCATGCAGCCCTGTGGTCACAAGCATATTGGGATATGGTTTTCTTTCTATATTATCGTATGGAGAATACGATTTCATATAGAAATAATGTTCTTTATTCTCGGGGTTACCCCATTCATCATACTCATTTGTTGTAAGCGGGATAGATGGGTCGCTCATTGTGGTAACCACATCCACAAATGGGACACCCGAAATAATACCATTCCATAACTCGGGTTTTAAATTAATCACCGCTCCCATCAGTAGCCCTCCGGCACTACCACCACTGGCATACAGGTGTGAAGGAGAAGTGTACTTTTCTTTGATGAGGAAATGGGCACAATCAATAAAATCGGTAAATGTATTTTTCTTTTTCATCATCTTGCCTTCTTCATACCAGTATCGCCCCATTTCCTGGCCTCCCCGGATATGTGCTATGGCAAACGCAAATCCACGGTCGAGCAAACTAAGCCTTACACTGCTGAATGAAGCATCCATGCTCGCACCATAAGAACCATATCCGTATAAAAGCAATGGGCTGTTGCCGTCTTTCTTAAACCCTTTTTTATACACAATAGACAATGGGATTTTGGTGCCATCCTCTGCGGTAGCGTACAATCTTTCTGTAGTATAGTCTGAAGCCTTAAAACTGCCTACCACTTCCTGTTGTTTCATTAGCTTCTTCTCTTTGCTTTTCATATTGTAATCATACACCGTTGAGGGAGTAGTAAGCGATGTATAATTAAAACGTAGGATATCTGATTCATACTCGGGGTTATAACCAATGCTTGCCGTATAAGCTGATTCGTCAAAAGCCAGGTAATGCGACTCGTTGTTCCTGGTTTGAATAATATGTACCTGAGTTAACCCATTTTTTCTTTCAGCAATGGCGAGGTAATCCTTGAACAGGTCGAACCGTTGAATCAACACTTTATCATTGTGAGCAATGAGTTCTTTCCAATTGTTAATCAATGTGCCATTCTCCTTTGCAGTCATCACTTTGAAGTTCTTCGCATCCTTGTTGGTAAGGATGTAAAACAATCCATTGGCATGGTCTATAGAATAGATTACTTCCTTCATGCGTGGCTGAAAGGAAATAAACTGGCCATTGGGTTCATTTGCATTCAAAATAAAAATCTCAGAAGACAGGGTAGCCCTTGACGTTATAAGCAAAAAGTTTTCTGATTTTGTTTTACCTACAGAAATATAGTTGGTAGGGTCTTTCTCTTCATATACCACCGGGTCGTTTGCCGCAACTGCCCCCAGTGTATGACGCCTGATCTTTTCTGAAAGAAGCGTAACGGGGTTTTTGGAAGTGTAAAAAAATGTTTTATTGTCATTCGCCCAAACCGGGTCTCCTTCTGTTTGAGGAATGGCGTCTTTTAACAGCTCGCCCGTTTCGAGGTTCTTCACGTAGATGGTATACTGCCTCCTTGAAACCATATCAACCCCATAAGCTATTAACTTATTATCGGGGCTAACTGCAAATCCACTTACAGAATAATAGGTGTGCCCTTCAGCCATAGCATTCACATCCAGCAGTACTTCCTCTTTTGCATCGAGGCTGCCTTTTTTACGGCAATAAAGAAAATAGTCTTTTCCTTCTACCTGCCTGCTGTAGTAATAATATCCTTTTCGAAGCACCGGAACACTTTCATCTTTCTCTTTGATCCTTGCTTTCATTTCTTTGTACAACTGATCCTGTATAGCCAACGTGCCGGCCATCATGGTTTCGTAATAGGCATTCTCGGCTTTAAGGTGGTCTACAATTTTTGTACTATCCGGGCCTTTCTTAAAAAAATCATTCATCCAATAATAATGATCTGTCCTGGTATCTCCGTGGGCAATCAGCTCCTTTGCTTTTTTCTCTGCAACCGGCGGCTGTGCATTTACCGGCCATTCATAATTTGTTCTCTTCATACTTACCTGAGCATTTGAAAGCAGGCTGCCAGTCATTAACAAAACAGTGGCTGCTATTTTTGTTAGCATCATAATGCATTTGATTGGAAGCATAATTTACTGCTTCCTAGCGAGAACAACTACGTTTTTAAACTTTTTTCTTTTTCCTTGTAAATTGAATATTTCTGTATAAATAATATATAAACCCGGCGGCAACTTTGCCTGTTGATAGCCAAAGCCATCCCATGTAAAATATCCGCTGGTGCCAGCCAATGCATGTTGACGGATACTGTTTACCCTTCTGCCTGCTGCATCAAAAACATGAACGCTGATAAGATAACCCGGTTCGGAAAAATGATAATGTATGCTGAGCAAGTCATTGAATCCATCATTATCGGGGCTAAACAGCCGCGGTTCAACAGTAATAATTTCTCCAGACTGATTCAACTGTCTCCATTGAGAATTCTGGTACCCAGGTGTACCGTAACCCACACTGCTGGCGGCGCTGTGCCAGTTTTGTTCGTCCTGGGTGGGTGCATGATAGATCGTACGTTCCAGGGCCACCCCCTCTTTGTTGTTCAACAGTTTATAATGCCAGGTTTCTTTATAATGTAGCTGATCAATAATCGCTCCCTGATCATTTAACAGGATCACATCTCCCTCATCATCATTGAACGAAGGAAGTTGAATTTCTATAAAAGGATCAACGCTCATTGAGGAATAAGCCTGTTTAACCGCTGATGCATCCACGGTAAGTACTGTAAACTTACCCGGCAACAGGAGCCTGCTTTCTGTGATTAAAGAAGTAATATTGCTGATATCCCCCGTTACATTCCGGTTGGCGATGTAACATTTTTGTAGGTCAATGATCTTATCAGACCTGTTATATACCTCAACATAATCGGTAACACCGATACCCGGGTTGAATAAGATTTCATTGATGACAATATCGAAACTGTCTGCCTGTTGCGGCAGGCCAAACGCGGTAGTTTGAATAACGGTATTATTATTTAACA
>JBPOHG010000329.1:0-16025 GCA_052035835.1 Bacteroidota bacterium
ATTTTTGGCTGATCGGCCGCATCTACCCTGATATGGTAAACAACCATCACATCTTTGTAAATTTTGGGGTGGTCCTCTGTGAGTGAGGCAGTTACGTCAATCGAGAAATCAGAAAAGCTCACTTTCATTTTATTAAGAATGGAAACGACATCGATGCCGGTGCAGCCTGCGAGAGATGCCAGCATGAGCCTTTTCGGACTCGGGCCGGAGTGGGAGCTATGTTCATCGCTGCTGTCGAGGGGGACACTAAACCCTTCAATATTGGAGGTAAATGACATTCCGCTGTTGAAGCTGGTTTTTACTTCGTGTTGTATCATGGTGGTAGGTTTTTCGGGTTAAATATGCAGGTTTTCCACATCTTTGCCTGTCTTTTGCAAAAATAGTTCAAATGAAACTTTATTTGTAAATAAAAACGCTTACCTTTGCCGTCCAAAATTCAGGAATATGGCCAGAGTATGTCAGCTAACAGGAAAGAAGCCCATTACAGGTAATAAGGTTTCGCATTCCAATATTAAGACAAAACGCAGGTTTTTGCCCAATTTACAAACCAAGCGTTATTTCCTGGCTGAGGAAGACAAATGGGTAACCATTAAGGTTTCTTCTGAGGCGATCAGGACGATCAATAAGAATGGTCTGTATAGCGTAGTAAAGCAGTTGCGTGCTGCAGGTGAAAAAATTTAATCAGCGTTTTAAAACATTATAAAATGGCAAAGAAAGGAAACAGGGTGCAGGTAATTCTGGAGTGCACGGAACATAAAACCAGTGGTCAGCCTGGTACAAGCCGTTACATTTCTACCAAAAACAAAAAAAATACTCCTGAGCGCCTGGAGTTGAAAAAGTACAATCCAATTCTGAAGAAAGTGACTGTACACAAAGAAATCAAATAATTTAGTCAGTAATACTGGTGTAATCAACCATCTAATAAACGAATACCATGGCAAAAGCAGCTAAAACCGCGATCAAGACAAAAGACCAGAAGGCAGCAGCGGAAGCAAAAAACTGGACAAAAGTGATCCGTACGCTTCGCAGCCCTAAAACAGGTGCTTATACTTTTAAAGAAGCGATCGTACACAAAGACAAGATCAAAGAACACCTCGGACAATAACCCCCGGTGTAGCAATACATATTTACAATGAAGCTGTTCTGATTCCAGGATGGCTTTGTTTGTTTTAGGGAATGAATGCAGTACGCTGGCGGAATAATATGATCATTTAGATTTCAACCGGGGCATTCAGCCAAAGCAAATCAATATCCAACATTAATTAAAATATTACCATGGGCCTTTTTGATAAACTTTTTGGGAAAAAGCAACAGCAGGAATCGCTCGACGAAGGGTTACAGAAAACCCGTGAGGGCTTCTTCGGAAAAATTGCTAAAGCCATTGCGGGAAAGAGTACAGTTGATGAAGAAGTTTTGGATGAAGTGGAAAATGCGTTGGTAAGTGCCGATGTAGGGATAGAAACTACCGTAAAGATCATTGACCAGCTCGAGAAAAGGGTGGCCCGCGATAAATACATGAATACCTCTGAGCTGAACAGGCTGATCAGGGAAGAAATTCAAAACCTGCTGATAGCCGCTCCGCAGGATACTTCCTATGCGAATTATGAATTGCCGGCCGGCCACAAGCCCCATGTCGTATTGGTGGTAGGTGTAAACGGTGTTGGAAAAACAACTACCATTGGCAAACTCGCTCATAATTTTTCACTGGCTGGCAAATCAGTATTACTGGGTGCAGCAGACACATTCAGGGCCGCTGCTGTTGACCAACTAACGATATGGAGTGAACGCACCAATGTGCCAATAGTAAAAAAAGAAATGGGGAGCGATCCAGCCTCTGTGGCGTATGATACCGTTATCAGTGGGGTTTCCAGGAATTCTGATGTTATCTTAATTGATACGGCAGGCCGTTTGCACAACAAGGCACATCTGATGGAAGAGCTTTCGAAAATAAAAAGGGTCGTTCAAAAAGTAATTCCAGAAGCTCCACACGAAGTTTTGTTGGTGTTGGATGGAAGCACAGGGCAAAATGCCCTGGAGCAGGCCAAACATTTTACTGCAGCCACCGAAGTAACTGCACTTGCCATTACTAAACTGGATGGAACAGCAAAAGGGGGGGTGGTACTCGCCATTGCCGATCAGTTTAAGATTCCTGTAAAGTTTATTGGCGTAGGAGAAAAAGCAACGGATTTACTGGTATTTGATAAGCAAAGTTTTGTGAACGGACTTTTCCATCTTGAAGCGTAATCATATCCTCACAGGGTAAGCAGTGATGTAAAACAGAGGAGCCCCCAAGACTAGGGGCTCCGTTTACCAAAACTAACTGCTTATGAGAAATTCTTAATAACTGATTTGTGATACAAAGCTACGCCAGCTTAACAGGTTTTGCTGTTAAGCTTACGCTAATAAATATATAAAGCTGCGTTAAAGAAATTACTGCCTTGAATCAGGCGAATGTTTTTATCAGCAATACTACCAGTCCGTAAAGGGCAGTAGTACCAAAAATCCCTTTGGCGGTTTGATCCTTTCCGGCATTGATATAAAGAGTGAAAACGGCGGCATTTACCAGCAGTGAAAGGCTGAGGGCAACCGATAACGTTCGAAATCCAGGCTCCAGGTACAGGAACTGCAGGAATTCCTTCATCGAAAAAACTCCGAATTTATACCATTTAAAGAGGAGGAACCCCAGGATGGGGGCAATGAGCCCGATGATGAGTCCGAATACCAGGTTGTCTTTCTTAAAAATCATTTGAAGAGTTTACTTTTTTCAAGTTGCTTTTTGAGGGTATAGTTGGTTAGATCGAATTGCACAGGCACCACACTTACGTAGTTGTGTTGCAGTGCCCATACATCTGAATCTTTGGCTTTGTCAAAATTTTTGAATTCCCCGGTAAGCCAGAAATATTTTTTTCCATGTGGATCGGTTCGTTCGTCAAAATCTTCCTCATATTTAGCATACGCCTGTTTGCAGATTTTGATGCCTTTGATTTCTTTCATGGGAACTGCCGGGATATTTACATTTAACAGCAGGTGTTTATCTAATTTTTTTTGTTCGAGAATGGCTTTCACGATTTTATGAACGATCTGCTTCGAAGGTTCAAAATCGGCTTCATACCGGTAATCCAGCAGGGAAAACCCAATGCTGGGGATCCCTTCAATAGATGCTTCCATGGCAGCCGACATCGTGCCGCTGTAAATCACATTGATTGAGTGATTGGCACCGTGATTGATACCACTGAGGCATATATCTGGTTTGCGGTGAAGGATTTTATCTACTGCCAGTTTAACACAGTCAACAGGTGTACCACTGGTTTGGTATGCTTCCACCTCTCCAAAAATATTCATCTTATTGAGGCGAAGGGGGGACCCGATGGTGATGGCATGCCCCATACCGCTTTGGGGCTTATCGGGGGCAACCACTACCACTTTACCAAGGTCTTTTACTGCTTCCACCAGGCTGCGTATACCCGGTGACGTTATATCGTCATCATTTGTGATGAGTATGATAGGTTGATTCTTTTTGGCCATGTGAGTAAAATCAGTGATCAATTAGTTGAACCAGCGGAACAATGGTTTTGCGATTTCGGTGCGGAAAGGCCATGGAATGGCGGCGAGGATAATCAATAAAGCAAGTCCGAAGAAAATAAGCATCTTTTTATGCTTTGATGCCGGCGCTGCTTTTTTTACAGCAGTACGCCCTACATGTACCAGGATCCAGGCCAGTATCATCATACCGGCATGTTCTACAGTGAAAAATCGGTCATAGCTGCTTTTCATTACTGCACCCATATCGGCTTTCATTTTATCGAACCATGCATTGGAAAAATAAAGTGTAAGTCCAAGCGCCAGTTGTATATCACAAAAAATCATAAAAAGGAGATTGCTCCTGTTATCGGAAGCCGAAAAAGCCCTCCTGGAAGATATGCCGGTGATGGCATTTAAAACAGTCCATACCCCAAACAGTAAAATCCCCCAGCGTAGAATATTATGTAATACCAGTACAACCTGCATAATGATGTTTTGTAGCAAAAATAAGGGGTAATTCATGTAATTGAAGCATTTTGGCATTTATTCGCCTGGGTGTGGGATACCCGTCCCAGGCGGTGATGGCATTAGGAAAAAAATAAATTTGGAAAAACTAAACTATTTAGTATATTTGTACTAATCAAATTAGTTTAGCCATGTCAAGAGCCGGTTTAAACCTTAAGTACCTCAGGAAACTCCGCGGTTGGACGCAGGAGGAATTCGCCAATAAGCTGAACATTAAAAGGTCGCTTATTGGAGCTTATGAAGAAGAAAGGGCCGATCCCCGCCTGGATGTCCTGGAGATTGTTGCCGATACCTTCAAATTAACGCTGGATGAGCTATTGCTGAAAGACCTGTCAGCCAGTTCAAACTCCGGTTCTTATTTACAAAAAAGGCGCATGCAAAAAATGGCAACTGCAGAGCGCAATGTGATTCACTTTGTCCCTGTAAAAGCTGCAGCAGGTTACCTTACCGGTTATGCTGATACGGAGTTTATTGATGAACTCAATACTTTCACCCTTCCCATGCTTACCGGTGGCAATTACCGTGCTTTTGAAATCATTGGTGATAGTATGTTGCCCACGCCCAGCGGAAGTATCATTGTTGGTGAAAAAGTAGATTCGTTGGATGATGTAAAAAACAACCAGGCTTATATTGTTGTGAGCCGGAATGAAGGTATAGTGTACAAGCGCATTGTTAAGAATAATAAACAGAAAAATAAGCTTTCACTGGTTAGTGACAATCCCAATTACCAGCCTTATCAGGTAAATGCAGAAGATATTGTTGAATTATGGCAGGCGCAGGTTGTGATTGGGAAAGTAGCTTCACAGCAAAGATGGGATGTGAACTCATTGGCTAACCTGGTGAATAATTTACAGGATCAGGTTAGTACCTTAAAGAAAAAGATGAACTAGCGGGTTGTTTTTGGAATAGGCAATTTTGGTTGCAATGATTCTGAACGATCTGTTTTTTAAAAGTTTGATTAACGGGGGTGAGAGTAGAGTTTACTGGTGGAGATGAGTAAAAGCAGGCGAATTTTTAAACATGTTTCTATTGTAACCAGTTTGTTAGATTTTTTTATAGACGTATTTCTCATAAGCCAGTTTTATGCAGATGCAATTTATAAGGTAGATATTTCTCCTGTCGAAGGATAACAATGCAATAGGAAGGAATCATTTATATCAGAAAATTGATATTTCCCGGCTACAGTTGTTGGTACAAAAGGTAGCCCCGTTTTTCTCAGATTCAAATACCCGATTATTGGAAGCCATCTCCGGTAATATTACCCTGCTGATTCAAATGTTTATTTAATGTGAACAAACAGCTTTCGTAGCATCCTTCTTTAATTAGCCGAACACATAACTTTATACGCTCAAAAACAGATACATCGATAAACATTTAAAATTACAGTTATGATTAAGTTACAAATCATCGGAAATCTTGGAAAAGATTGCATCGTGAAAGAAGTGAATGGAAAAACAGTGATTAATTTCAGCGTAGCGCATACCGAACGCTATAAAGACAGCCAGGGCAATCCAAAAGACAAAACAACCTGGGTAGAATGTGCTTATTGGACAGACCGAACAGCGGTTGCACAATACTTAACCAAGGGAAGGACAGTATATGCGGAAGGTTCTCCAGAGGCTGATCCATATACCAATAAGGAAGGACAAGCCGCAGCTACATTAAGAATGAGGGTTCAATCAGTTCAGCTACTCGGCGGCAATAGCCAGGATGGAGCTCCAGGTTATCAGTCAAATCAATCTGCTGGAAATTATAACCAGTCTGCAGGATCTTATTCCAGCGCAGCACCCAAACCGGCCCAGGTAAATGCCCCTGTTGAAGATGACCTTCCATTTTAGTCATTAACTTTTTTCTATGTAAAAGCTTCCTGCCAGGAAGCTTTTTTAGTTGTAACTTTTCAGTTTCAGAACAGTGTTTTATATGATAAGATGTTCGATTACATACCTGATGGTATTTTTATTAATAGGAGCTGTAAAAGCACAAAATACCCCGGCTGAATACGTAAACCCATTTGTTGGTACAGGCGGCCATGGCCATACTTTCCCGGGTGCCACACTTCCGCACGGAATGGTACAGTTAAGTCCAGACACTAGGTTGGAAGGTTGGGATGGATGTGGTGGTTACCATTATTCTGATACATTCATTTATGGGTTTTCCCATACACATCTCAGCGGAACAGGGGTAAGCGATTATGGGGATATCCTTTTGATGCCGATGCAATCGGCTCCTTCACCTGATAATAAAATATATGGTTCACCATTCAGTCACATCCAGGAAAAAGCAGCACCAGGATACTATAGTGTACATCTAAAAGACGATGCGATCTTTACAGAGTTCACTGCAACTGAAAGAACGGGTTATCATCATTACCGGTTTTCTTCTGTAGCAGATGCTCATGTTATTGTAGACCTCAAACACAGGGATGAGGTAATTGAATCCTCTATGAAAATAGAAGATAGTATAACAGTTACCGGTATGCGTAGAAGCAAAGCCTGGGCTACGAATCAATATGTTTATTTTGTCATCAGGTTTTCAAAGCCAATAATAGGCAAAGGCATTTGGGAAAAAGGCCAGCTGCTAGCGTCCAGGATACATTCAATAGACAATTCTACAAACCTGAAAGCATTTTTCAGTTTCAGCAACTCGGCGAACAATGATCTGTATGTGCAGGTTGCCATTTCACCTGTAAGTGTAGAAGGCGCAAAACTCAATTTAAGAACAGAATCGCTGGGGAAAACGTTTGAGGAAATAAAAGAAACTTCATTCTCAAAATGGAATGAGGAATTGAATAAGATTGAAGTGAAGTCTCCTGATACAACCAAACTCCGCATATTCTATACAGCATTGTACCACACAGCAATCGCACCCAACATTAACATGGATGTGGATGGCCAGTACAGGGGGCGTGACAATCAAATTTACCGGGCAAACGGCTTTACCTATTACTCGGTTTTTTCATTGTGGGATACTTACCGGGCAACACATCCGCTGTTTACCATAATAGATAAGCGCCGTACGCTTGATTATATCCGTACTTTCCTGGCACAATATAAAGAAGGTGGCCGCCTGCCGGTTTGGGAATTAGCTTCTTGTGAAACAGATTGTATGATTGGGTACCACAGTGTTCCAGTGATAACAGATGCTTATGTTAAAGGGATCACAGAGTTTGATACCAGGCTTGCTTTGGAAGCTATGTTGAAAAGCGCCCGCTTGAACCACCTGGGCTTGCCTGCGTATATGCGTAACGGTTTGGTAGGCGTAGACGATGACCATGAAAGTGTAAGTAAAACACTGGAGTATGCCTACGATGATTTTTGCATTGCAGAATTTGCTAAGGCAACCGGGGATACGGCAACTGCAGCGGCATTCAGGAAAAGGGCACAGTATTATAAGAATGTGCTGGATGTAAAATCTGGGTTTATGCGGCCACGAAAGAATGGGGGTTGGTTAACGCCCTTTGATCCCAGGGAAGTGAACAACCATTTCACAGAGGCCAATAGCTGGCAATATTCATTTTATATGCCCCAGGATATAGACGGGTACCTTTCCATGACAGGGGGCGCAAAAAAACTGGAACAAAAACTCGATCAGCTTTTTTCGGCCAATTCGGCAACAACAGGAAGGAACCAAAGTGATATAACCGGCCTGATCGGCCAGTATGCACATGGAAATGAACCAAGCCATCACATAGCATATTTATATAATTATGCTGGCAACCCTTCTAAAACCCAGCACCTGGTACATAAAATTCTCACTGAAATGTACCTCGATTCTCCGGATGGCTTAATTGGCAATGAAGATTGCGGGCAGATGAGTGCATGGTACGTAATGAGTGCTTTGGGATTTTATCCCGTTACTCCAGGTACCAGTAAATATTTAATAGGCACGCCTTTGTTTAACCTGGCAGAGATCCGCTTAGAAAATGAAAGGTCCTTCATCATTAATGCACCCGGCGTAAGTGACAGCAACAAATACATCCGGGAAGCATTGTTAAGTACAACTGCTTCATTAATGCCAAAGAAATGGCCTTATGCTTGGCTCGATCATGCAGATATTGCAGGTGGCGGATTGATCACATTGATGATGGATAATAAACCGGTGAATGCATTTCCGGCGAAGATCGGGCAGGCAATAACCACCAGTAAGAAAGAAGAAATTGTCATTAATCCAGTTATCCATGCTGGTGGCATTGCTTTTCGCGGAGCTAAGCAGGTTTCAATTACCAGCCCGCAGAAAAATATCAACCTGTATTACACGACAGATGGAACTGAACCTACACAAAAAAGCACTAAATATTCCAGGCCGTTGTTGATCAATCAATCGGTGACGATCAAAGCGATTGCGATTGATAAAACGGGTAACCGAAGTTTTGTAAGCACTGCAGTATTACAAAAGATTCCGCATAACTGGTCTGTTAAACTTCATTCTTCATTCGAACCACAGTATGACGGGGGAGGTGCCGATGGTTTAATTGACGGGATCCGGGGAACCACCAATTGGCGAATGGGTAACTGGCAGGGGTACCAGCTGCAAAACGTAGATGCCGTGATCGACCTTAAGCAGGTGAAACCCGTATCAAAAGTAACCATTGGCTTTTTACAGGATACCCGCTCCTGGATTGCCATGCCTTCGGAAGTGAGTGTTGAAGTTTCTGTTGATGGTATTAAGTATGAATTGGCTTACCGGGGAAGAAATTACCTGCCATTGGATAACCTGGAACCACAGTTGTATGCTGTAGAAGGTTTGTTTGAAAAGAAAAACGCCCGCTACATCCGGGTGAAAGCAAAACAGTATGGAAAATTGCCAGCCTGGCACGAGGGGGCAGGGGGCAATACACATATTTTTATTGACGAAATCCTGATTGAGTAGTGCGATATAAACCTAAGCTCACATAGTTCCTCCTTCTACAAGTATAGATTCAGTGGTGAGTTCCTGTATAAAAGTACTGCCACCGATACATGCCATCATGCTCGAAAAAGCAAGTTTGCCAAGTTTGTGGCCGCTGGTTTCTACATATGTTATTTCGGGGTAGTATAGTTTTGGGATAAATCCGTTGCTAATGGCAATTACTTTAATATCATTCGGGATATTCAATTGCTTTTTTTGAACAGCTTTCATTGCCCCGGTTAAAACTTCATCGCTCATACAAAACAGGCAATCAAATTTATTTTTGATTTTCTTCTGCGTGATCAATTCTGCTTCTTCCGGATTGGAGGCATGTTCAATCATTAATTGTGTACCCGGGGATTTTTCACGAAATACCTCTAAAAATGCATCAAGCCTTTTACGTGTGATGGATAAAGACATGCTTCCAAAAATCGCCAGTACTTTTTTGGGAGCATTGCTGATGATCCTGTTGGCTGCCATAGATGCTGAAATGGTATCCGCAACACATACTTTATTGCAATCCTTTATTTCTGGTACTTTATCAAAAAAAATCACTGGAATATCCAGGTCTTTCAATTTTATATAAGGATCTACATTTTTTGTATTTATGGTGAGGCAAGCAAATACCCCTGTAACCCTGTTTTGCCGGCATAGGCGAATATTATTGATCTCTGTTTCGGGGTTATCCCCCGACTGAAGAATGATCAGCGAGTAGTTGTTCTTTCGGCATTCTTCTTCAATTGATGCAATAAACGAGTCATAAAAGAAATTTGAAATCGAAGGTACAATCACCCCAAAAAGGTTGTTTTTCTGTGTACGAAGGTGAATTGCGTTAGCGTTGGGTTCATAATCGAGCGTATTGGCAAGTTCTACTACCTTCTTCTTTGTTTTATCAGAAATATCGGGGTGGTTTTTAAGTGCACGCGATACGGTAGAGATACTAATACCCAGGACTTCTGATATCTTCTTTAGCGTTGTGTTGGTCATTTCCGGTTTTTTTATCAAAATATTTTGCACCACAAACGTTTGCGCAAACAAACCCGCAAACGTTTGCGGTGAACCATGCCTTTTTGAGGTTTAATCTATTGGCATTTAAAATAATTTCAAATGTATATTAAACTTCTGTTAATATTTTATTCCATCAAAAACCTCACGATTATGCCGATTGCTTTAATGAGAAAAGTATCATTGCTATTTATGGCCATTCTGGGATTCTGTACTTACAGTTTAGCCCAGAATGTATCAGGTACCGTTGTTGACAAAAACGGTGTACCTGTGGCAGGCGTATCTGTTACCGTAAAGAAATCTTCTAAAGGTACTGCAACAGACGACAAAGGCATGTATAGCCTTTCGGATGTCCCCGCAGGAACTGTAGTTGTTTTTTCGAGTGCAGGGTACGCACCACAAGAAGTAAAAGTTCCTGCAGATGGTAAGTTAAACATCACCATCCAGGCAGGTGTAAACAACCTCGAAGATGTAGTAGTAGTGGGTTATGGTACGGCCCGCAAAAAGGACCTGACCGGGTCTGTTGCTACGGTAGCTTCTAAAGACTTCAATAAGGGGGTTCAAATTTCTGCCGATAACCTCATACAGGGTAAAGTGGCAGGCGTACAGGTAATCAACAACAGTGGTGCACCAGGCGGTGGGGTTACTGTTAGGATTCGTGGAGCTTCTTCCATCCGTGGTAATAACACCCCTTTATTTGTTATAGACGGGGTTCCGTTAGACAACAGGTCATCCAGGCCGGGGCTCGCAGCAGGTGCAAGTAATGATATCAATACTTCACCAGGCGATAACCCGTTGAATTTTATCAATCCGGCAGATATTGCATCAATGGATGTATTAAAAGATGCATCTGCCACAGCTATCTATGGATCAAGGGGTGCCAATGGCGTAGTTATCATAACTACTAAGAAAGGCCAGAGCGGGCTTCCAAAAATTGACTTTTCAACCTCATTCGGATTTTCTTCTATTGCTAAAAAGCTGAAAGTGCTCAATGGCGATCAGTATCGCAAAGCATTGGCAGATTATGGCCAGCCTGCCGGTAATGATAAAGGGTCGAATGTTGATGCCATGGATGCCATTTCAAGGACCGGTTTTGTTCAAAATTACAATGTTGCCGTAAGTGGTGGAAATGAGAACGCTAGGTTCAGGCTTTCTTTGGGCTATCTCGACCAGCAGGGTATCATTAAGAAAACAGAGTATAAAAAATACAATGCCGGTATCTCTGGAAACTTCAAATTCCTTGATAGTAAAAAACTCGGCCTGGATATCAATATTATCACCAGCCATATCAGCGAACAAATTGCCCCCATCACCAACGATGCTGGTGCAAAAGGAAGTTTGATCGGTATGGCTTTACAATGGAATCCTACCAAATCTTTCTATAAAGGAGACAGTGTGCTGAATGTTGATAAAGGTGGCGACCAAATCAATCCGGTTGCATACCAGGAAGCTTATAACGACAGGGCAAAACTTACTACAGCATTAGCAAGTATTTCTCCTTACTTTAAGTTTTCCAAATCCCTTGAGTATCGTATGCTGGTAAGTATCAATTATTCAACCGGCGTACGTAAAACGGAAGTAAAAAATTTCATCAACCTCGATGGTATTCAACAAGACCTCGGCGCATCAACACCATTCAAAGGCGGATGGGCTGCTGTAGGAGAATCTCAGCTTACAACAAAACAAATAACACAAACGCTTACTTATATCAAGGATATAAATAGCAACCTTAGCTTGAATGCCTTACTCGGATATGAGTTTATGCAATTCAACAATTCTGGAAGTAACCAGTCGGCCAAAGAATTTGATACATACGAAGGCATCCCTTATTATGATTATTTGCAGTTTTCAAATCCTGCAACAAGAAGAACAACTTCTTATAATGATCCTACCAATGAGTTGCAATCATTCTTTGGAAGGGCCAATCTCAACATTTCAGGCAAGTACCTGCTTACGGCAACGGTAAGGGCCGATGGTTCGAGCAAATTTGGTAAGAATAACAGGTACGGTATTTTCCCTTCTTTTGCCGGCGCATGGAACCTGTCTAAAGAAAATTTTATGGCAGATATGCGGCATATTTCAGATGTTAAGTTAAGGTTGGGATGGGGACAAACCGGTAACCAGGAATTCCCTGCGGGTGCTTCACAGGAAACCTATGCATTTGATAATGCAGGTGCCATCAGGCGACTTACTTTGCCGAACCCTGATTTGAAATGGGAAACGACAACTACCACCAATATCGGAGTAGATTTCACCATAAGCAAAAGGGTTACTGCAAGCATCGATTATTTCAAACGTGAAACAAAAGACCTTATTTACCCAACTGATATTGCCGATCCTCAACCACCCGGCACAGCGATTACCTGGAAGAATATCCCTGGTAAAATCATCAATAAAGGCCTTGAATTGTCAATTAATTCAAACATCATCGACAAAAAAGATTTTGATTTTGTTTTGGCAACCAATGTTACTTTCCTCAACAACAAACTCACCGATTTCCCATTTGTGATCAATACCGGAGCTATCAACGGACAAGGGTTGTCTGGTGCATTCAGCCAGCTCCTTACAAATGATCAGCCTTTGAATGTTTTCTATCTGAGGAGGTTCCTGGGAATCAATCCAAATACTAAGATCGCAGATTACCAGGATGGGGATGCTAAATTCTTATCTGGTTCACCCAACCCTAAAATGTTGTTAGGTATCAGCGCCACTGCCCGTTATAAAAAATTATCACTTGAGTTGAATATGAACGGCGCATTCGGCCACTATGTATACAACAATACTGCTAATGCGGTTGTTTCTTTAAATAACCTGAAATCTGACAGGAACGTAGCCACTTCTCTCATTGGTGGAAACACCGGAGAGTCTCTCGCTAACCCAACCAGCGCTTCAACCAGGTATCTGGAAAAAGGCGACTATCTTAAAATGGCAAATGCTACTTTATCTTATCGCATCGGAAACATTGCCAGGGTAGTACGCAATGCGAATGTTTTTGTAACTGGACAAAACTTATTTGTTATTACAAAATACAGTGGATTCGATCCTGAAGTAAACACCAATAAACCTATTAACAGTGTACCTTCATTTGGTATAGAATACACGCCTTACCCAACTTCAAGGACAGTTACACTTGGTATTAATTTTTCTTTATAAAAAATTAAACGTTAGTATATATGAAAAAAGTACTTGCCATATTGATTGCTTCTTCCACGATGTTTGGTTGTTCCAAGTTGGATGAGAAGCTAAATGGAACGCTTGATGCCAGCCAGGTATCGGGTAGTTCTTCGGGTAGTGCCGCTGCATTATTGCAGGGGACCTACGACGCCATGCTCGGTCCATTTCAATCGCAGGACAGGTTATGGTGCCTGCAGGAACATACCACCGATGAAGTAATCGGGCCAACAAGAGCGGGCGACTGGGACGATAATGGAGTGTGGAGGGTATTGCACTCACATCAGTGGGATCCCAACCATGATTATAACCTTCAAACTTTCCGCGAACTTGGTAAAGTTATTTTCGCCGCAACTGATTTGCTCCGCTTTAGTCCAACACCACAGCAGGAAGCCGAAGCAAGGTTATTGAGGGCTTATGCCAGCTATGCCTTGCTCGATGGATGGGACCAGGTTCCCTTCCGTGAAAATACTGCTGATCCTAAGGAAGTACCTCAGGTTCGCAAAGGTTTGGATGCGTTAGAGTACATTATCTCTGAAATCACAGAAATACTACCTAACCTCCCCCAGGGCCCATCCAATAAAGCAAATAAAGATGGTGCAAAAGTCCTCCTGATGAAATGCTATTTGAACAAAGGCGTATTTGCAAACAGGGAAGCACCGGTTTTCGACGCAGCTGATATGAACAAAGTGATCACATTGGCGAATGAAATTGCTGTTAGTCCGAGAAACTATGCTTTTGCATCCAATTTCTTCGACAACTTCGCTCCCAACAACGATGGTATTTCCAATGAACTGATTTGGTCGGCCGAAAATATCGCTGGTGTAAAAAGCGGGAACGTAAGAAGCCGTTGGTTTTGTACGTTGCATTACAACCAAAACCCAAGTGGTTGGAATGGCTTTACAACGCTGTCTGATTTTTACGACAAATTTGATGCAAATGATCAGCGCAGGGGAGTTGCATACGACGGTTTAACCAATGTAACCGGATTGCGTGCCGGTTTTCTCGTAGGCCAGCAATACACGTACAAAACAAGTACGCCCGTGCCATCTAATTTACCTCCGGATAGTGCTTTGAATGATCGTACCGGTGCGCCATTGGTATTTACGCCAGAAGTAAAATCTATTGAAGTGGGTACCAATCTTGAAGTAACGGGTATCAGGGTAGTGAAATACCTGCCTGATTATAACAACGGGGATAATAAAGACAATGATTATGTTTATTTCCGCATCACAGATGTTTTGTTGATGAAGGCAGAAGCATTGCTTCGTGGCGGAACTGATCCAAACGGACAAACTGCATCAGGTATCGTAAATACAATTCGAACTCATCCTTCACGCGGAGCTGCTGCCATTGGCACTGTTACGCTCGACGATATTATCGACGAACGTGGAAGGGAATTGTATTGGGAAGGCCATCGCCGTTCCGACCTGATTAGATTCGGAAAATTCCTGGAAGCATGGCAGGAAAAAAATGCTTCGGGTCCTGAAAGATTGTTGTTCCCGATTCCATCAAGGTCACTTGCTGCGAATCCCAACCTGACGCAGAACCCGGGATATTAGCACTTTTCTCATGCAGGAAGAAAGGTCATAAATTTATTATGGCCTTTTTTCTTTTATATTGATTGATAATTTATTTCGAATGCGCAACAGGTTCTTTATTTTCAGCATTATCAGCTTCCTTATTTCCTGCAATCAGTCACCCGATTACAATTCGTTGTTCTCTCTTGCAACCAACACCGGTATTAATTTTACCAATAGCATACACAATTCAAAAGACTTCAACATATTTAGTTACCGCAATTTTTACAATGGCGGCGGAGTAGCTATCGGTGACATCAATAATGATGGCCTTGCAGATGTTTTTTTTACTGCCAATATGGGCCCTAATAAATTATACCTTAACCTGGGCGATATGAAGTTCACTGATGTTTCTGCCAAAGCTGGATTTATAAATAAACAGGATTGGAGTACAGGTGTGGTAATGGCAGATGTAAACCACGACGGATGGTTGGATATTTATGTTTGCAATGCAGGTTATGCAGGAACAGACCTGCCGCAAAACAGGTTATTCATTAATAACAAAGACCTAACATTCAGTGATCAAACTGCAAAGTATGGCCTCGAAAATAAAGGAGGTTATTGTACCCACACTGTTTTTTTTGATTATGACCTCGATGGTGATTTGGATTGCTACATCTTAAATAACAGTTTCATTCCTGTAAACACACTCAATTATGCAAATAAACGTGAACTCCGTGCAGCCAACTGGCCAGTGGCAGATTTTCTGAAAGGCGGTGGCGATAAATTAATGCGCAACGATAACGACAGTTTTGTAGATGTAAGCGAAGCGGCAGGTATTTATGGTAGCCTCATTGGTTTTGGGCTGGGCGTAAATGTTGGTGATGTTAACGGGGACTTTTTTCCCGATCTGTATATCAGCAACGATTTCTTTGAACGTGATTATTTATACATCAATCAGCAAGACGGCACTTTCAAGGAAAGCCTTGAGTCTTTGATTGGGCATACCAGCCTGGCAAGCATGGGGGCCGATATCGCAGATATAAACAACGACGGGCATCCTGATATCTTTACTACCGACATGTTGCCGGATGATGACTACAGGTTGCGTACAACCTCTACATTTGATAACTATGATGTATACACGCTAAAAGAAAAATCTGGGTTCTATCACCAGTATATGCAAAATTGCCTTCAGTTGAATGGCGGGGCCGGGAAGTTTAAAGAAATCGCACATTTCAGTGGGGTAAGTGCTTCCGATTGGAGCTGGGGTGCATTGATGTTTGATGCAGATAATGACGGATGGAATGATATTTATGTATGTAATGGGATTTTTCACGATGTTACCGACCAGGATTTTATTAATTTTTTCGCCAATGAAGTAAACCAGAAAAT
>JBPOHG010000302.1:0-4250 GCA_052035835.1 Bacteroidota bacterium
AGCAAATGAGCCAGCAATTTTTCGTCTATGCGCCCCTGTTTGGCAAGGGAAGCATCGGTATCATACATCAAACCGGTATGATGTTGTTGTACCCATTGGTCCATAAGGGTATTACCAGGCCCGGTATCCGAACATACAATCATTGAAAAGGAGCTACCGGCGGGTATATAAGTGAAATTGGCAATGCCGCCGATATTCAATAAAACAGTATCTATGGTATTGTTACCATATAGAAGATAATCTCCGTAAGCGGCCAGGGGAGCCCCTTCTCCGCCGCCCGCAATTTGTTTTTGCCTGAAATCACTCACCGTTATGATCCCGGTTGCTGTTGCCAGGTGGTCCCCATCGCCAATTTGAAGCGTAGCGTGCCCATACTCTTTTAGCTGATGCAGGTGCAGGGGGGCGTGGTACACGGTTTGCCCATGGCTGGCAATAAGGTCAACCGTTCCTGGAGCAATGCCCCATTCTGCCAGGCTTTGGAGGACGAAACCGGCATGTTGCCATGCTATCCATTTATGCAGGAGGGTCAGTGATTCGAGTGCCACTGTTTTTTTTGAAAATACCGATTGTATTTTTTCGCGAAAAGCATTATTATAAGCCACGGTA
The DNA here is from genome assembly GCA_052035835.1 of Bacteroidota bacterium. GTDB lineage: Bacteria > Bacteroidota > Bacteroidia > Chitinophagales > Chitinophagaceae > Ferruginibacter. The sequence goes on from JBPOHG010000302.1 coordinate 607, forward strand.
CGAAATGTTTCAAGTTGGCAGCTTACATTCCTGCCATGCCCGCTGATTTGGCAAACTGCGATGTCGAGGCCATCGAGGGATGTACCGCTCATGAGGCCAATGATGCGCCTGCTGTCTTTTTGCGCAACATGGTAAAGTTTCTCCGGGTTATTGCTCATGCGCTGGTTGCTTTATGAAATGCAGGTTTCTTTTAATGCCACTGAATTTTGCTCTTTTGATGGGTGAATTTCTGAAAATTATTTTGAATTTTTCTTCTGTAAGTTCTTCCCAGTCGGTTTCAGTGAATCCTACCAGTTCGGGTAGTGGGTCAAATGCTTTTTCTGTTGTTGGTAAAGAGAACCTGTTCCAGGGGCAAACATCCTGGCAAACATCGCAGCCAAATATCCAGTTGTTGAATTTCCCTTTCATTGAATCGGGGATCAGCTGGTCTTTAAGTTCGATGGTAAAATAAGAAATGCATTTGCTTCCGTCTATCACTTTATCCGGTAGTATGGCGTCAGTAGGGCAATGGTCGATACATTTTGTGCAGGTGCCACAATATTCGTTCGTATAGGGGTTATCGTAATGTAGTTCGAGATCGGTGATCAGCGTAGCAATAAAGAAAAATGACCCTTGCTGTTTATTAATGAGGTTCCCGTTTTTGCCTACCCATCCCAATCCCGAACGTACAGCCCATGACCGCTCCAGAACCGGGGCGCTGTCTACAAAACCCCTTCCCTGGATGTCCCCAAATGCTGCCCTTAAAGTTTGCAGGATATCGGTGAGTTTTTCCCTGATCACTTCATGATAATCCTTCCCAACGGCATACTTCGAAACAGCCGGTTTTTTTTGTGATATGATGGCTGTTTCATTATCTGGTTGGTAATTCATTAACATGGTTATGACAGACCTGGCACCCGGAACCAATTGGGAAGGGTCTATTCTCAGGTCGAAATGTTTTTCCATGTATGACATACCGCCATGCATATTTCCCCTGAGCCATTTTTCCAGCCTGGCTGCATCATCATCCAGTTTCATAGCCCTGGCAATTCCACAATACGAAAAACCTTTCCCAAGAGAAATATTTTTTATGAACTGCGACTTTTGAAGAAGATCCATGATGGGAAAACAATTTCAAAATACCATTTATTTCAATAAATATGTTTAATTTAAATTGTTAATCCCTTTTTTACCAAACTATCCTCCCCATGCGTACCAAACTTATCTGCCTGGTTGTAAACCTGGTAATTTGCATTTTTTCCCATACATTATTTGCCCAGGATGCTGCACCGGTAAAATTCGGCAAGATGTCTATTGAAGATTTTGATATTTCAAAGTATCCTGTTGATACATCACATGGCGCAGTTGTTATTGCAGATGTTGGTTACAGTAGTTTTGAAGGAAACAATGATGGCTGGTTTACGTTGGTACACAAAGTGCACCGCAGGGTAAAAGTAATCAGCAACAAAGGTTTTGATATAGCAAGTATTGAAATCCCTCTTTATGTATCAAAGAATGGCCAGAATGAAGAAAGGGTTGAAAAATTGAAAGCGGTTACCTATAATATTGAGAATGGAAAAATTGTTGAAACAAAATTAAGTGACGATGCGGTTTTCAAAGAGAAGAAGAACAGCTTCATCAACCTGAAGAAATTTACGATGCCTGCCATCAAGCCAGGCTGTGTTTTCGAATATACTTATACGATTAATTCAGATTTTCTTTTTAACCTGCAACCATGGTCTTTTCAGGGCGGTTATCCCCGAATCTGGAGTGAATACACTGTAGAGATCCCCACTTTTTTTGAATATGTATCCATACTCCAGGGATTCAGGGAGTTTGATGTAAAGAACAGTAAAACTGTTTCACGGTTGTACAGGGTGAGGATACCAAGTACAAGTGCCTGGGAAAAAGACGATATGGTAAACCTTACAGATGATGTAGCCGTTTTTCGGTGGGTGATGAAAAATGTTCCGGTATTGAAAGAGGAAAGTTTTACAACTTCACTGAATGATTATGTGTCTCGCATTGAATTTCAATTGTCGGCTTACAATTTCAAGAATACGCTACGCAAATCGGTTATGGGGAACTGGTTTACGGCAGGGGAAGAGTTATTAAATGATGAATCATTCGGCGCCGGTTTGAAGATGCCCAATAATTGGCTGGATGCCGACATGCGAACACTTACCGCCGGCATGAACAATGAAATGCAGAAAGCAGAAGCTATTTATGCGTATGTGAAAAGTTCTATTAAAAATTCAGGAAGGGGAAGTATTTACCTGAGCAAGCCGGTAAAAGAAGTGTATAAATCAAAAAATGGGAAAAGCCAGGATATAAACATGCTCCTGATCACGATGTTGAAGCATGAAGGGCTAGATGCCTGTCCGGTGATTTTAAGTACAGTTCGACATGGGCATACCAATGAAGCTTACCCGCTCATCAATAAATATAATTATGTGATTTGCTTACTCGCAATTGGCGGGAATCAATATTTTTTGGATGCATCTGAACCCTATCTGGGGTTTGGAAGGCTCCCCGGTTATGTTTACAATGGACATGCAAGGGCTGTGAACAGTCATATGCCAGCTTTGTATTTTTCCCCGGATACCTTGAAAGAAACCCGTATCACAAATGTGATGTTGTTTAATGTGCCCGAAAAAGCAGGGAACTGGTCGGGCATGTGTATCAGCCGCCGGGGTTATATCGAGTCTTCCGAAATCCGGAGTTATGTTCTTGAAAACGGCAAACAAGGGCTCGAAAAGGAAATAAAAAATGCATTTACCGGGGATTATTCTGCAGAGGAGGTTGAGTTTGAGGATATTGATAGCCTTAATCAAACACTCACTGTTAAGTATAAGATGAATATTGCGGGTACAGAGAATGCCGACATTATTTATTTTTCCCCCATCATCAACGGAGGGTTTAAAGAAAACCCATTAAAGTCTCCCGAGCGATTGTATCCTGTTGAAATGCCTTACCTGATGGATCAGGTGTTTTTATTAAAGGTAGAAGTACCGGCCGGTTATGTGATAGATGAGATACCGAAATCAGAGAAAGTGACTTTCAATGAAAATGAAGGTATGTTTGAATACATTGTTTCAAAGACGGATACAGAAATAAACCTTCGTTCAAGGGTGAAACTCGACAGGGCTACATTTCTTCCGGAAGATTATTCTTACCTGCGGGATTTTTTCGATTATATCGTAAAAAAGCATAGTGAACAAATTGTATTCAAGAAGAAAAAGTAAGCCATGAGAAGTTTGTTAATAATTGCCATTTTTTGTGTTGGCATTTGTTCATCTGCCAGTGCACAGGAGCCATTTTCGGTTGGGCTTATCAAGCCCGAACTTACCGCATCTGCAAACATTGTAAAGCGAATGGAAGAAATGCGTATCCAGATAGAGGATATCGGTAAAGCATACGTGAAAACTACATACGCCTTAACTGTTTTAAATAAAGCAGGTGATGATGCAGCAGCATTAGTGGTATTTTATGATAAGCTAAAACCGGTAAAGAGCATAGAGGGAAAACTGTTTGATGCAGATGGCAAAAAAGTAAAATCGTTAAAGAAATCCGATATCAATGATTATAGTGGTACAGAAGAAGGGACACTGGCCGACGACAACAGGTACAAACACCATAGTTTTAACTACAACATATCTCCTTAC
>JBPOHG010000276.1:0-3673 GCA_052035835.1 Bacteroidota bacterium
GTAAGCCAGAAACTAGCTGCGATATACGGACAAAAATTGGCGGAAGCCATTCGAAAAAGCAAAGTAAAAACGGTTGGACCGCCAATGGCATGGTATAAAAGCCAGAAATCGCCCTTTTTCTTTGAGGCAGGCATTCCAGTTGATAAAAAACCAGCCAAACTACCCAAGGGCGTTTTATTCAGGTCGATTGGAGGCGACAGTGCAGTGGTAGCCCATTATTTTGGGCCTTATGAGGAAACCTCGCAAGCTTATGACGCTTTAAAAGAATGGCTCAAAGACCGCAGGAAAAAACAAACATCCCCTGCATATGAAATTTACCTGGGCGACCCTATTGATAAAGATGGCAAACCTGTTGATCCTTATAAAGTACAAACAGATATCATTTTTCCGCACAATTGATACGGCTATGGGTTCATAATACTGTCGGTAAGCCTTAAATAAGTGGTCCTGAGCTTGGGGTGGTTCACCAGCAAACGAAGGTGTTTATCGAGTGTATGAATATCCTTTCTCACTGCCGGGCCTGTTTGTACGGCAGCCGGAGATACCTGCCGGATCCTCCATGCAGTTTCTGCAATCAATGGTTTCAACATGTCGAAATTAACCGATTCCTTCTGGCAGTATTCCTCCGCAATTGCATACAAATGATTCGTAAAATTGCTTACAATCACGGCAGCAACATGCAGTTTAAGCCTGTCTTCGTCGCTGGTACGTTGAACATCTGGGGAAAGAGAACTTGCAAATGCTTCCAGGTATTGAACTACAGGTTCGCTGCTTCCATCTACCAAAAAAGGGATTTCGGGGATATCCTGCATTTCCCGCCGGAGGCTTTGCAGCGGGTAAAATACACCATAATTGGATGACAATTCCCTGAGCACATCTTTTTGTACAGAGCCTGCCGTATGCACAACAAGTTTATCCTGCAATGAAAATTTGGGCAAACAATCCCTCACTGCGTAATCTGCTACTGCAACAATGTACAAATCTGCATTGATATCTGGTATTCCGCCAAGGTCGGCAGCGTGTGCACCCAGTTCATTAGCTAGGATTTGGGCATGGTCTATATTGCGGCTCATTACCTGCAATATTTCATGACCGTTTTTTTTGATCAGCCGGCCGAGTACAGTGGCAACATTTCCTGATCCAATCAGCACAACCTTCATAAGCATTAACTTTGATGGGATGAATGTACAGAAAAAAATAGCAATCGGTTTAGTGAGGGCCAAATTAAACAGCCTGGCAATAATCAACCGCAAAAAAGCAGGCGAAGAAGCATTCAGGTTGTTTTGTACCCCGTTGAGCAGGTCAAAGAAAAGAAGCCCCGTTTTTGAGCAGGCAGAAACCCTGCAACTTGCGTTTCAGGGGAACCAGCTCAGGGGCTACCGATTCAATACAAACGCTGGAAAAAGGGCACTTATCCTCCATGGTTTTACTTCAGGGGCCCAGCATTTTGACCAATACATAGCGCCCTTAATGGCAAAAGGGTATGAAATCATTGCTTTTGATGCGCCGGCTCATGGAAGAAGTGAGGGTAAAACGGTGAATGCGCTGGAATACAGCCGGCTTATCCTGGCAATTCATGACAAATATGGTGCTATCGACGCCTATATCTCCCATTCATTTGGTGGACTTGCTCTCAGCCTTGCGCTGGAACAAATTCCCCATCATTCGGGTATCAGGGCCGTATTCATCGCTCCAGCTACCGAGACAACCACAGCAATCAAAAATGCGTTTATGATGTTGGGAATCACCAATCCAACAATTAAAAAGGCATTGGAAGACACTATTTTGAACGTGAGTGGTAAAGACGCTGAGTGGTTTTCTGTAAGCAGGGCAATAAAAAATATAAGGGCATCCGTGTTATGGCTTCATGATGAAGAGGATGATACAACCCCATATGAAGATGCCTTAAAAGTTCAGGAAAGGCAGCAACCAAATGTGCAATTTATTAATACAAAAGGATTGGGACACAGCAAAATATACAAGACAACGGAAATTAGAGATGAGGTAGTTAATTTCTTACGCTACCCCTACAGTCAAAATGCCGTTCGAATCCAAAAAAAATTGGAAATCTCAATTTTAAACTAATATTGCACTATTCTTGCACACATTTGACGGTAGGTAAGCTAAAACCTGTACAAATGTGCATATAATAATATATAAGCAAAGATTGTTGAACTAGACGATAGCCTGTACCAAGAAACAAACGACACTATGGCGAAAAATTTATTGATCGTGGAGTCCCCGGCCAAAGCCAAAACCATTGAAGGAATACTGGGGAAAGACTTTGAAGTTAAAAGTTGCTATGGCCATATCCGTGACCTGGAGAAAAATGATATGGGTATTGATATTAACAATAATTTCAATCCGAGTTATATCGTACCCGCTGAGAAAGAAAAAGTAGTGAAAGACCTGCGGGCATTGGCAAAAAAATCATCAGAGGTTTGGCTGGCTTCGGATGAGGACCGCGAAGGGGAAAGCATCAGCTGGCACCTGGCGGAAGTATTGAACCTCGACCCCAAAACAACCAAAAGAATTGTATTTCACGAAATCACGAAACCAGCCATCCAGAAAGCAGTACAAACGCCGCGTACAATAAATATGAACCTGGTAAATGCCCAGCAGGCCAGGCGGGTACTCGACAGGATTGTAGGTTTTGAGCTAAGTCCGGTACTTTGGCGCAAAATTGGGCAAAAAGGCGGACTGAGTGCAGGCCGTGTACAAAGTGTGGCGGTTAAACTGATTGTTGAAAAAGAAAGAGAAATCAATGCTTTCACTGCTACGGGTAGTTTTAAAATTGAAGCTTCGCTTTCGGCAACAGACCTAAACAATCGTACCGTTAGCTTTAAAGCAGAAGGTAACAAGTTCAGTTTGGCAGATCAGGCCGAAAAATTCCTGGAGAGTTGCAAAGGGGCCATTTACTCCGTAAAGGACATCCAGGTAAGGCCGGCCAAAAGGACACCTGCTGCCCCATTCACCACTTCTACCCTTCAACAAGAAGCGAGCCGGAAACTTGGATACGGTGTTAGCAAAACCATGTTGCTTGCCCAGCGGCTGTATGAAAGCGGAAAAATCACCTATATGCGTACCGATAGTGTGAACCTGGGAGAAACAGCCATGGATGCAATTAAAGCGGAGATCAATAAAAGTTTTGGCAGCAATTACCTGCAGGTAAGGAAATACAAGAACAAGAATGAAAGCGCACAGGAAGCACATGAAGCCGTCCGCCCAACGTACATGGAAAACCATACGGTGAATGACCCCGAGCTAAGCCGACTGTATGAATTGATATGGAAGCGTACCATTGCATCGCAAATGAGTGATGCCGAATTTGAAAAGACTACTGCTAAAATAAATATCAGCACCAACCAGGAAGAATTAACTGCTACCGGTGAAGTACTAAAATTCGACGGCTTCCTGAAAGTATACATGGAAAGTACGGATGATGAAGACAACGAAGATGATGGCGATAGCAGGCTTCCCAATCTTACCAGCGGCCAAACACTTGCATTTAACCAGATGACCGCAACAGAACGTTTCACCAAGCACCCAGCCAGGTATACCGAAGCTTCGCTCGTAAAAAAACTGGAGGAACTGGGGATTGGAAGGCCGAGTACCTATGCCCCAACTATTTCTACCATTATCAAGCGCACCTATGTGGAGAAGAAAGACAGGG
>JBPOHG010000231.1:0-2839 GCA_052035835.1 Bacteroidota bacterium
ATTCAAGGAATTTTAAGTTCAAAACTAATAGCATGGTTTTTCCGACATGAAAAAAATGAGTTTGACGACCTTTTCCCAAAAATCCGTGTGGAAGAATTTAAAAACTTACCCATTAGGCTTAATTCAAATAAACAAAAAGAAATTAGCCTTCTTGTCGACCAAATTCTCGCCGCCAAGAAAGCCGATCCGGCAGCGGATACCAGTCATTGGGAGACGGAGATTGACGAGCTGGTGTTTGATTTATATGGGTTGACGAAGGAGGAGAAGGGGTTGGTGAAGGGGGCGTAGTTAAAACTTAGACGTTTTGAGCAATAATATTTGTAGAATCGAAACCCTTTCGTTTTCAGCATATTAGAATACTGCTTTACATCATTATTTCTTTTTCTTTACAATATAATCTAGAACTATAAATATTTATAGCAGCTAATTCAGGATTTTTAAAAATAATTAAGGCCAGCTGCTCTTATTTTAGAATTTATTTTCCTTACTTTTACGGCAATAAGACCTGCCACGCCTCTCATAAGAACGGCGCACCCGGGCGGGTTTTCGATTTAATATAGTCCAGCTATATGAATTTCAATAAACCTCCTATTTCAATTCCAGACCAGATCAGTCTGCTCAAAAAAAGGGGTCTCCTGATTACAGACGAGACGAAAGCCGCACATTATCTTTCTAACATCAGCTACTACCGGTTACGGGCATATACTTACCCATTCCAGGATAATTCGGTCCCCGACCACCCTTTTGTTAAACAAGTGTCATTCGATGACATCATTGATCTGTATGTATTCGACCGCAGGTTAAGATTACTTGTATTTGACGGGTTAGAAAAAATTGAAATCGCTCTACGGACAAAAATTATCTATCATTACTCTGTTTTATACGGAAGTCATTGGCATGAAAACATAAGCATTTACCGTAGTCAAAGCCGGGTGATTCGCGATTTGGGTAAATTATACGAAGAAATTGACAGGTCAAATGAAACATTCATTAAGCACTATAAAAACACATATACACAACCCCCTAATCCACCATCCTGGATGAGCCTGGAAGTTGCCTCAATGGGTTTACTGTCTAAACTTTTCGAAAACTTAAAACTTTCGCCTGATAAAAAAGAGATAACTAAATCATTTGGCTTATCTCATCCGTTTATTCTTGAAAGCTGGATGCACGCTTTTGCACAGTTGCGGAATATTTGTGCTCATCATGGAAGACTATGGAACCGACGATTTACAACAACCCCTAAGATCCCGGATAACTCAATTCATCCATATCTGAATAATAAAAAAATTTACCCTAATAAAATTTATGCTATCCTTAGCAGCATGACATATATTTTACATATCATCAGTCCGGGAAATACATTTAACACCCGATTAAAAGAGCTCATGAAAAGCTGTAAACTTACTGACGAAAAAGAAATGGGTTTTCCGGAAAATTGGCTGGATGAACCTATTTGGAAATAACCCATTGCAAAAACTAATTTTTTATATGTCAACCTTCAAAAAATTTACTAAAGCTGCGGATATTGATGCGAAGTTGGAAGGTTTCAAAGAAATTCTTAACCAACCTTCACACAAAGCCGCCATTATGGAAATGAACCAAACCATGGCTGCTGTCCGGAGAGATTTTAAAGTCAAGGAAAGCAAATCTCTTTCATCTGCTGCTAAAGTGGTATTGACTTCCTGAGCGGTAATATACCGGATTAATACCCCAGATAACATATTCCGAACAAGACCTGCCACGCCTCTCATCAGAACGGCGCACCCGGGCGGGTTTTCGATTTAATAGTGGTTTTCTCCCCACCACAGCCGTACCTGCTTCGAGACACAGCCGGGGCATGTCCGGGGTTAAAGCGCCTGGTGCGCTTTAACCCCGGACATGTATCGGAGATGGCAGGAAGCAGGTACGAAGCAAACCCGGGCAAAACCTTAAGAAAGTCCTCAAAAAAGGGCTGGAAGGGACACCTGTATATACGAAATTTTTTTGATAAAAAATGATAAACACTACTACCTTTCTCAGCAAATCCGTCCTTTATTTTTAGGTCATGGGAAAACAAAAAAACATGATCTTCATCGGCACGGTCAACAATATGACCTGGTATGCGATGAACGGAATCGGCTATGTGAGATGCAAAAGCCGGTTAACTGGTAAACGGGTAAAAAGCAGCCCGGAATTTAAAAAAACAATGGAGTATGCCAGGAAACTGGGGGAGGCTTCCACCGTGGCTTCCGGATTGTACAAAGCCATCCCGGATGAAAACAAAAGTTCCCGGCTGTTCCGGCTTATAACCGGGCGCGTGGTCACTTGTTTTAAAAAGGGAATTACGGAAGATGAAGTCCGTGAGGAAGTGCGGAGAGAAATACCATCGCTGATTAAGCAGGTGAAAAAGGAAATGTAACATGCTGCCAGGTGGTGGGTTGAACAATAGCAGGGAAATATTCAATATTCAATGTTCAATTCTCAATTTTCATTTGAGGGTGACTGTGGCTATTCGTTTTTTAATGATGTGATATTCCTTGTTTCATCATTCCCGGACCAACAAAACACTCCTACGGAGTGAAGGGGGCATTTCGGTCTATATAGTGGCCACCAACAATGCACCCCTACAGGGTGGAGGCACATTCCGGTCGTTTTTAATCCAATCCAACCAACAAAGAACCCTACAGGGTGAAAGAGCACTCCGGTCGTTTTTAATCCAATCAACAAAACACTTCTGCAGAATGAATAGAATAGCGATACGTTTTGTAACTACAATCTCCCGTCTCCCGACTCCCGACTCCCAACTCCCAACTCCCGATTTATCCTCCGTAGCATTAACGAAGGAGGACTACTTCAA
>JBPOHG010000042.1:0-14041 GCA_052035835.1 Bacteroidota bacterium
GTATTGATGGGCTGTGTAATGGTTTTTCCCGAGTTGTAATCAATCACACGGCTATTCGTGATAGAATTGCTGGTAATGTTAACATTGAAAGACTGGTACATCCAGCGGTCTTTAATAAAATCATAGCCATTGTGCTGGATGTTGAAATTATTGGAAAAAGAAGGTTTTAAATCGGGGTTGCCAATAAACTGGTTAAATTGATCGGTATTATTTTGCAACGGTTGTAACTGGTTGATGGTAGGTTGAGATGTATTGCCATTGTAGCTAAACCTGAAGCTATGGTTACTCTTATAGTTATAAGTAAGCGAAGCGTTGGGGAAGAAGTTGGTGAAATTGCGGTCGTACTTTTCGTTAATAGAAATGTTCTTCAACCTGAATTGAGTGATTCCAAAACCTGAACCGAAATTAAACTTTAATTTTTTATCACTAAAACTCAGTTTCACACTTGGTTTGTTTATGGTAATTGACTGCCTGAAATTATTGGTCAGGGAATCAACTTCTTCGTCGTACTTGCCAGTTGCTGAATTATAGCTATACGTATTTTGGTCGTTTTTTCCATAACTATATGACAACTCATAACCCAATTCAAGTGCATATTTTTTACTGAGTGGCTCTGTGTAAACTAGTTTTGAAGTTAATTTTTGGGTAGATTTTTTTCCTATGATCTGCTGGTTGACGTCCAGGTTAAAAGGGTTTTGCGGATCAAAAGATTCGTTACTCGATTCATTGATATTATTACCGTCTGTATTCAACAGGTTCCAGTCTGCCGTCCAGGATAAGGTACGGCGCAGTTTCCTGAACTTATGTTTAAAAATAGCATTGGCAGTATAAGCTTGTTTTTCAATATCCCTTGTAAGTAACCTGGAAGAACTGCTAATCGCAGATCCGTCTTCATCTTTGCTGGTTGCCGCAATACGGTTTTCAACACTCTCCGTATTATAGAAATTCGCCTTCAGGGTTACTTTGAGGGTATTGTTTGAATCTATCTTCACATCATATACTGCATTGGTTTTAACATTAAAACGTTTAACCGTTTCAGACACTGCCGTATTTTCATTGAGGAATGTTGCTTTATTATTGGCAGTATCCCTTACCTGTGTTTGAGTGAAAATACTTTTGATGTTTGAATAATCCTGCAGGTTATATTTCGGTGAAAAATTGAAAGTGGTTTTATCGTTCCATTTATTGCTGTACTGTATGCCGGCATTGATATTACGGATAAACCCATTTTCTGTATTTACATAAGGCTCATCATCAGCGCCACCGCCCCTCCATGAATACATGAACCCGCTTTCTTCATCAAAATTCATATTCATATCGTCATTGCCACCATATTTCTCACTATCCTGCCAGCCCAATCCATCCTGTCCGGTATTGCCATTGAGCACAAAGGCAGATAATTTTCTCTTGCCCTTGAAAGAACCAAACATAAGGTTGTTATTGAATCGGTTGGTGATATCATTCCCTACACCACCAGCCAGTGATATTTTACCGAAATAACCTTTCTTCTTGTCTTCTTTTAGCTTTAGGTTGATGGTTTTTTTCGTTTGCCCGTCGTCGATACCCGTAAATTCGGCCTGTTCACTTTTTTTTGTCAAACACCTGAACTTCCTTTACTGCATCGGCTCGGAGGTTTTTTACGGCCATACCAGGGTCGTCTCCAAAAAATTCCTCTCCATCTACCAGTACTTTTTCAACTTTTTCTCCCATGGCTTTAATCTCGCCATTCTTATCAACCTGTATACCGGGTAGTTTTTTCAATAGCTCCTCTACATTGGCATTGGCGCTTACGCTAAAACTATCTGCAGTATAAACGGTCGTATCACCCTTGATTTTAATTGGGCTACCGCTCTTTACGATCACCGCTGCCAGTATTTTTGATTTGGAAGTGATGGGGATAGCAGACAATGATTCCGTTCCCGGTTTTATCTCTATATCGTCTACATAGTCGGCAAACAATGGGTGCATCACCATTAAGATATTCTTACCCGGCACAACATTGTTTAATGTATAACTCCCGTCATTCCGGGTACGGGTAAACGAACGTAGTACCGAATCTTTTGGCGAAAGCATCAATACAACAGCATTCTTTACCGGCATATTGGCTGTGGTATCCCTAATGATTCCGGTTACCGTTGATTGTTGAGCGTAGGATTGTGCAGCAAGGAAGAGCAACACAAGAAAGCTGGCTAGTTTTCTGAGCATGCAATTAGATTTGTTGATCGTGGCTAAAAGATAAAATTCAACTAATAAATTATGTGCGCAAACTAACTATTCTTAAATTTAGGTTAAAAGCATTTTACACAGGCGGTTACAAAAGGTTTACAATGGCATACGAAGACGATCATTTTATTGATACCCGGAAAATGGTTTGGAATTATTCCTTTTTTACGGAAGCAGATATCAGCCTATTCCAGGAGGGCCTTTTGAGCAATGCCTATGACAAATTTGGCAGCCACCCGCTGCAAGTATTGGATACGGAAGGGTATTATTTTGCTGTGTGGGCCCCTGCAGCTACGGCTGTTTCTGTAGTAGGGGAATTCAATGGCTGGAAAAGGGAATTACATCCTTTGTATGTTCGGCTCGACCATTCAGGTATTTGGGAAGGGTTTATTCCGAGAATCCCAAAAGCAAGCCTGTACAAATATAGCATCACTGGTAATGATGGAAATATTTACCTGAAGGCAGACCCGTACGCACGTTTTGCAGAGAAGAGGCCTGGCACTGCATCTATAACCTGGCATTTTGAACATGACTGGAAGGATACGCATTGGATGCAGAACCGCCATAACCATAACCATTTACATGCTCCCTGGAATGTTTATGAAGTACACCTGGCTTCCTGGATGCGCCCCGAAAAAAACAATGAAAGCAGTTTTAATACGTATGCACAAATAGCCGACCGGCTGGTGCCATATGTTAAAGCCATGGGATTTACACATGTAGAATTCATGCCTGTGATGGAATATCCATATGATGGCAGTTGGGGATACCAGGGAACAGGTTATTTTGCCGCTACCTCACGTTTTGGATTACCCGAAGAACTGATGCACCTGATTGAACGTTTTCATGAAGAAGGGATCGGGGTCATTCTCGACTGGGTGCCTTCGCATTTTCCCGGCGATGCACACGGGCTTTACCAGTTTGATGGTTCCCATGTTTATGAATACGAGGATATGCGAAAGGGTTTTCATCCCGATTGGAATAGTTATATATTTAATTACAGCAGGGGGGAAGTGCGGTCATTTCTTATCAGCAGTGCCCATTTCTGGTTGAATAAGTACCATGCCGATGGCTTAAGGGTTGATGCTGTAAATTCCATCATCCGGCTCGATTTCTCCCGTAAACCAGGTGAGTGGGAACCCAACGAACACGGCACCAATGAGAACCTGGAGGCAATTTCTTTTCTCAAAAAAATGAATGAGATTATTTATCATGATTTTCCTGATGTACAAACGATTGCTGAAGAAGCATCGGATTGGCCGGGGATCACTAAACCTGTTCGTAAGAATGGTTTTGGTTTTGGTATGAAATGGATGATGGGTTGGATGCATGATACTTTTCGCTATTTCAAGCTTCCCCACGCTAAAAGGCCGGCTGCACAGGATAAATTTACTTTCAGTATTATGTATTTCTATGATGAAAAGTTCATGCTGCCAATCAGCCATGATGAAGTGGTACATGGTAAGAGCCCAATGATTTATAAAATGCCGGGCTACGAATCGGAAAAATTCGCCAATCTTCGTCTTTTATACACATACATGTACATGCACCCCGGGGCAAAACTATTATTCATGGGGAATGAATTCGCACAGAGCAGTGAATGGAATGATAAGTCGGAACTCGACTGGGAGTTGCTGCAACACGATTCACATAACAAACTACAGGAATGTGTTCGATTCCTTTCGCATTTGTACAAAAATGAACCGGCTTTACATGAATATCAGTTCGAGCGTAAAGGTTTTGAATGGGTGGTGCTGGATAGGAAGCAAGATGGGATATTAGCTTTTAAACGCAAAGGTAAACACCGTGAAAATGATATACTTGTCGTTCTCAATGTTACCAATAAGGATTTCAGGCACCAAACATTCACGGTGAAAGGAAAAAACCACTGGAAAGAAATATTCAACAGCAATGATATTGCATATTGGGGTACAGGTGAATACTTGAATGAACATCTTACGATCAACCATATTGATAAAAAAAGGAAACTCTGTGAAATAATTCTGGATATTCCGGCGTTAAGTGCTATGATATTCCGCTAACGAATATCCGCCAACCAGAATATGAAACACCTCTTAGCCACAATATCCCTTTGTGTGTGCCTGTCTGTACAAGGACAGTCAGCCGATAGTGCCCGGTTTTACTTCGAAAAGGGCATGGAGGAAAAAAATGCAAGGCGTTACCTGGTTGCCTCCCAGTACTTTATAAAATCACTGTCTTATAACGAACGAGATATCAATACACTTATTCAGCATGCCTATACTCAGCTGGAAATGCGAAAAGGAGACCAGGCTAAAGCCATTTTTTTGCAAATTCATGCATTGGAACCTGGCAACAAAACAGCTGTAAGGGAGTTGATGACGCTGTTTTACAATTACCGACAGTTTGATAAAGCTATAGAATTTGCCAAAATGTGCACCGATTGCCAGGACAACCACCGGATCCTCGGCATGAGTTTATACCACCAGGAAGATTTTCCAGCAGCAGAAACTGCACTAAAAAAGGCATTGGCAGGAAATGAAAACGATGCAGAGGCAACATATACACTGGCCCGTGTTTACCTTGATATGGATGAGTACAAAAAGGCGCTTAGCTGGTATGAAAAAGTGGTTACGATGAAAGATGCTAAAGTGTTGTGGGTTTATGAGTATGGCATCCTCCTGTTCAATATGAGCGAATACCCAAAAGCAATGAATGCATTTAAGCTGGCAGCAGCTAACGGTTATGTACAATCGCTCGATTTTAAAGAAAACCTCGGATATGCATCTTTATACAGTGGGGAATATGACGAGGGCGAAAAATTATTACTAGACATTTTAAGCAAAAAGCCAAATAACAAGGACCTGTTGCGTGGTATGGCAGAAGTGCTTTATCAGAAACATCAGTATGATCGCTCACTTGGTTACTGCCAGAAGCTTATGGAAATAGACCCAAAAGATGGAAAAGCTTTGTACCAGGCCGGGCTTTGTTTTCAGAAGAAAGGAGAGAAGGACCGCGGCCAGCAAATGTGCGACAAGGCGATAGAGATGGACCCTTCGCTTGGTGCGCTACGAAGGAAGAAAGAGATGATGGGGCTGTGATGAAATTGTAAAAAGTAATTCGCCCGGCTGATTGTTTTGGGTTTTCTATTTGAATTTCGGTTTGATAAAAATATTGAAGAAGCTTTTTTAATGGTTGATTTTTACAGGACAACAGAGCCGGGAAGCAATTCCCGGTTTCTTATTTAGGGCTATTGAAAACTTCTGCCATCATACAACGGGCACTTCCTCCTCCTGCCGATTCTATGCTGTGAAGGTCGCTGTATAAAATACGGGCATGTGTATTCAGTTTCGATATTTGCTGTTGGGTTAGCGAATCATAAGCCTGTTGAGACATGGCCAATAATTGCTCCCCTTTTTTGTTTTGAATTTCGAGCATGTTGCCGGCAAAACAGTGCATTTGTTCCTTGCCGATGGGGATTATTTCTTTATGTGATTTCGTCAAAAGTGTTTCAATGAATGACCGCTCACTTGCTGATGCTATTGCATTCAAACAAATCACTGCAAACCTGCTACCGATACACATCATAACATTGGTATGGTAAATGCTATTGCTATTTGAGTCAGTTGCGTGAAAACCTGCAGGAAGGTATCCATGCTTTGTGCACCATTTTTCAAATAATGCTTTGTTTGTTCGCGGAGAATAACAGGCGTATGCAATTTTATGGTTACGGTCCAGGACCATGCTTCCTGTCCCTTCCAGGAAAATTCCTTCCAATTCGTAGTTTGTATAATTGTGTATTGTTTTGATATGGAAAGCAGCATGGAGGGTATCCATGACCGTTTGTTTCCGTTCAAGGCGCCTGTTCTCTGCAAACATTGGGTAAAGAACAATGCTGTTGTCTTTATGGAACGATATCCAGTTGTTGGGGAAAATAGAATCGGGGGTAAATGGTTCATCTGTATCTTGTATCACCAGTACATCCACCTCGTTTTCCCTTAAAAGGGACACAAAATTCCGAAATTCCCTTAATGCATTTTCCTGAACCTGGGAATGGGTGTTTTGCTGAAATAAATTATTGACAGCAGTTTGAGGGTTAAATCCAAACCTTACCGGTTCAATCATCAACAATTGGGAAGTACATGTTGCAGTCATGGATGTTCTTTTCCAAAATTCATTTCACCGGCTTCAATTGCAACCGGTAGGTCATTTTCCCTGGGCGGGATAGGGCAGTTGTAACCACTTGCATACGCACAGTAAGGGTTATACGCTTTATTAAAGTCAATTTTCACCGAGTCCTTTTTTACTTCAGTACTATAAAACTCCAGGTATCGTCCACCACCATAACTTTTTTCACCAGAACTAAGATCCGTAAATGGTACAAACAAGTAGTTTTTGTATTCGTCAACATTCATCAGCTTTTCACTTTTATATACAATGAGTTGTAGCATTTTTCCTTTTAATTGAAAGGATATTTTTCCAGCGACAAAATAACGGGGAGTTTTTGATCCAGAAGTGCGCATGAGAAACCCTGTACTGTCGCTGATAGCAGTAAACCTGCAATTGACAAGGTAATTTTCATTTGGTTCATAAAACCTGAAAAAAGTTTTGTCATGCCCTTTCACTACCTCATGCGTTTGAATATATTGTTCACGGAAACGTAACAGACTATCGTTGTACGATTTGTTTTGAGCCAATATGAAATTTGGCACCAGTACACAAGAGAAGAGCCAGGTGATTGAAAGATGTTTCATCAGTTCATCATAAGGATGTTCACACTCCGTTGCAGGATGTTAAATGCGATTTCAGCCATCAGGTTTTCTTTATCAAGCGTTGGATTAACTTCTGTAATCTCAAAGCAACATACTTTGCGGTTCTGCATAAATTTACTGATGAGGTCTTCTGCTTCCCTTTCTCGCAGGCCATTGCTTACAGGAGTGCCGGTGCCCTTGGAAATAGATGAGTCGAGGCTGTCTACATCGAAGCTGACATAAATATCTGTACAGTCGCTGAGGTAGCGCAGCACTTTTCTGCTGATATTTTCGGCACCATTCCTTCTCACTTCACTCGTTGAGATTACTTTCATGCCATGTTTTTCTATGAGGAATTTCTCTTCTTTTTCAAAATCACGAAGCGAAATAAACACTACATCTTCGGGCAGTACTTTCTGGTTGATTTTGCCAATAGATTTTAATTGCTGCCAAAGCCGGGCCGTTTTTTCATCTACCTCATGCACTTTGCTTTCCTCATTGTCTTCCCCGATGGCTGTAGCCAGGGGCATCCCGTGCATATTGCCCGATGGGGTAGTATAAGGCGTATGCAAGTCGGCATGGGCATCAATCCAAATGACACCCAGTTTGCTTTTTGGCTTGGCCATTTTGATACCAGCAATCGTGCCTCCTGCATTGCTGTGGTCGCCACTCAATATAACCGGGAAGAAATTATTTTTGATACTGTCGCAAACAGCTTTGCTGATTCGTTCATACATCGTTAACACGCCTTGTATGCGTTTGGCATAAGGTGATTGAATCGGTTCAAACAGGAGTGTGTTCTCTGTTTCCACTTTCTCTGATGGGAAGTGCACAAAAAAATTACTCATGAAATCCAATGCAGCAATTTTTACGGCATCTACCCCCAAACTCGCTCCCCTGGTTCCTGCCCCGATTTCGGATGGGACTTCAATCAGTTTTATATTTTTCATTGTTTAAGATTTATTATCGTGCAGTTCCATTTAACATAGAAGCCTGCAAAATAGGTACTTTAAATGTGCCGTACCTTAAAGATAGGGCATGCTGCCAGGTATACAAAATCAGCCTTTGGGTTTTAATGGATCCAGCCCTTTGTTGGTACCCTGGTAACTATTTACGGAAAAGCGAACAAACATATCTTCGCTATACCACTTTTCCTGCCTCGTTCTTTTCACTACCGATGAATGCATTTTGGTGCCATATGCAAATGCTTTCATTTCCTCTTTTGATTCCCAGATACTGAAAGTGGCCTGCTTGATCCATGGTATTTCTCCAATACCTACAGAAAAAAGTAGCCCGGGAGCAGCATTCATTTGCCTGGCAACAGGTGCCACATTTTTCCAGAAGTACCTAAGTTTGGATAATCGGATAGTGGCCCTCGTTAGTACGGCAATTTTTCCGTTGGCATCAGGGTCCCTGTTGGCCTTCCCCGGTAAATTTTTTCCATCCCATTGCCCGTGGCCTTCTTGTGCAGTTAAACTGAACAGGCAGGTTTCGCAACCAAAAAGCTTAATCCACGTATGAATAAATGAGCCATACAATTCTTTAATGCCTTGTTGCTCTGTTGAATTTTTATGCACAGTAAAAATGGCCCATTGTTTTAAATCTGGGGTTTTATCAAAACTTCCGTTTTTCCCACTTCCCATCAGTTTATAAAAAACCATTTGTTTGTTGAAATACAAAGGCAGCCTGAACAATGCCATCGACAAAAAACCAAAAAAGGCAGTGAAAGTAGGATAGCGTATGATGCAAATGGTTGCGTACATGATATCTAAGCTGTAAGATAAATGCTTTTGTCGTTGTTCAATGTTTTGTTAAACTAAAACGCCACCGGGTAGGTGGCGCTTTATTGAGAGCTATATTTATTTAAAACTGTTCTAGTTTGCTGAAGAAAAAATTGCCTTCAATGGCAGCATTTTCATCGCTGTCGCTTCCATGAATGGCATTTTCACCAACAGATGCAGCATATAATTTGCGGATAGTACCTTCTTCTGCATTGGCAGGGTTGGTGGCTCCGATCAGTTTACGAAAATCTTCCACTGCGTTTTCTTTTTCAAGAATGGCGGCAGTAATTGGGCCACGGCTCATGAATTCTACAAGTTCGCCGTAGAAAGGGCGTTCTTTGTGTACCTCATAAAATTCACCTGCTTTCTGGCTGCTCAGATGGGTCATTTTCATGGCTACGATACGAAAGCCGGCCTTGTTGATCTTTTCCAAAATAGCACCGGTATAACCTTTTTCAGTTGCATCGGGCTTAATCATGGTAAATGTTCTGTTGCTCATTATTCTTTTATTTTGGGCGCAAAGATAAGGCGTATTCGGATTATAGGAGCTGCAAATTTGCTCATTCATGAATTAAACTTACTTTTGCGCCTCATTTTATGCAGCCAATAGAAGCAATTTATCCATTACTGAATAGTCCACGTAACATCGTAATCACGATGCACCAGAAACCCGATGGTGATGCGATGGGTTCCACGCTTGGCCTGTATCACTTTCTTGTTCAATTTGGGCACCAGGTAACGGTGATTTCGCCAACCAACTGGGCGGCTTTTTTAAACTGGATGCCAGGAAGCAAAAAAGTGCTCGATTATGAACGTGATACCGAAAAATCGAACCAGCTCATAGCTGGCGCCGATTGGATTTTCTGCCTCGATTTTAATACGATGGTGCGAACCAAGAAAATGGAGGAACCATTATTGAACGCTTCTGCGCAAAAAATACTTATCGACCATCATCAGCAGCCTCAAGTAGATGTATTTCAATACGGAATAAGCGATACATCAAAAAGCTCTACAGCTGAAATGGTGTACGATTTTATCATTGGTTCGGGACAGGCCGAAAAGATCAATCTCGATGTGGCCAGGTGTATTTATGCAGGTGTTATGACAGATACCGGCTCCTTCAGGTTCACTTCTACTACGGCAAATGTGCATCGCCTGGTAGCCGATCTCATCAGCCGGGGTTTAGAACACAATCCTATTCATGAAGCTTTATTCGACAACTTTTCTGAGAACCGTTTCCGGTTTATCGGGAATGTATTGCAAAACAGGATGGAAGTTTTTTACGAATACAATACGGCGCTGATCGCCATTCCCCAGGCCGATCTTATTAAATATGATATCAAAACCGGAGATACCGAAGGGCTGGTGAATTACCCATTAAGTATCCAGGGGATCAAATTAGCAGCGATCATTATAGATCGGGGAGATGAACGAAAATGCTCGTTCCGCAGTAAAGGAGGTTTTGATGTGAATACTTTTGCCCGTAAATATTTTGATGGAGGCGGGCACTTCAATGCAGCTGGAGGGCAAAGCAGGGAGCCACTGGAAGTAGTAGTTGAAAATTTTAAAAAAGCCATGGCAGAAAACAGGGCTTCACTCAGTACTTATCAATTTTAAATGTAAACAATACAAACAAATAAGCATGCGTAAAATTTATGTATCTCTTGCATTGGTAACGCTGGCCGCATTTTCGGCTTGCAAGGACCAGGCATTCAAAAAAGGAGAGGCCGGGTTGGAATACAAGATTATTTCAAACGGTAAGGGAGAAACGATTAAAATGGGTGATTACATGCAGTTGCACCTGGGACAGTACTATAATAACGGTAAGGTAGACTCGCTGATGAATGATACCCGTAACAGTGGCGGGCCTATTATCGAAATCGTAGATTCTATTTCTACCCCTCCTGCATATTTTAAAATTCTGTCGCAGGTAAAAAAAGGCGATAGCGTTGTCATCAGGGTACTTACCGACTCGGCATTTGCCAAATACCCAGGTAGCATGCCCACTTTCTTTAAAAAGGGGAATTACCTGATCACTACCGTAAAAGTGATGAATATTTTCAAAACCAGCGACCAGGCTGATAGTGCACGCCAGGCTGAAATGGCAGCATCTATCCGCAGGGATTCTATCAACAGTATTGCACAAATGGAGAAAGACAATAAGACCCTGGAAGAATACCTGAAGAAAAATAATATCAAAACAGTCAAAACTCCGCTTGGTACATATGTTGAAATCATTCAACAGGGAACCGGACCATTGATTGATACGTCTGTAGTGGTAAAAACAAACTATACCGGGCGCCTCCTCAATGGTAAGATGTTCGATAGCAATACCGACCCTTCCAAAGGGCATGTAGAACCACTTACTGTTAACATGACCAATGATATTTCGTTGGGACAACCGGTAATTAAGGGGTGGACAGATGGTTTTAAAGTATTGAGCAACGGAGCTAAAGCTAAATTTTATATTCCTTCACCGCTTGCATATGGAAGTAAATCTGCCGGGCCGGATATTACACCAAATTCGATCCTCGTGTTCGATATTGATGTGCTGAATGTACTTAGTAAAGAACAGGCCAATGCAGAAATTAAAGAAAGGCTTTCCAAAATGAAAGAAAAGCAAAAGCGTTACAGGGATAGTATCGCGGCACTCAAGCCTGACACTACCGCCAAGAAATAAGGGAAAAACATTCGAATATACAGCCGCCATTTACCGGGCGGCTTTTTTATATGCTTCAACCAGCGTTACCGCCTCCATAGCTTCCTTAACATCGTGTACCCGTAAGAGTGATGCACCATGTAATAATGCAATGGTATTTAGTACGGTAGTACCATTCAATGCCCCGGCAGCTGTAGTTCCCAGGGTTTTATAAATCGTGCTCTTACGCGATAAACCGGCCAGGACGGGGCATCCAAGCATAGAGAAAATATTGAGTTGCTGTAAGAGACTGAAATTATGCGCTGCCGTTTTCCCAAAACCAAAACCAGGGTCTAGAATGACATCGTTTATGCCAGCCTTATGGCATTCGTTTAATTTGCTGATAAAAAAATCCAATACTTCTTTTGCCACATCTTCATATTCGGCATGTTGCTGCATGGTTTCAGGGGTGCCTTTCATGTGCATACAAATGTAGGGTACACGAAGGCCGGCTACAGTGGCAAGCATTCGGGGATCCATGTTGCCAGCACTGATATCATTCACGATACCTGCTCCTGCTTCCACAGCCGCAGCAGCAACTTCCGCATAATAAGTATCAACCGAAATAATTGCATCTGGAAAATGGCTATGGATGACGTGGATCAATGGGAGCACCCGGCTTTTTTCTTCTGATGAGGAGATTCGTTCGCTTCCGGGGCGGCTGCTTTGGCCCCCAATATCAAGAATCTGCGCTCCAGCAGCTAACATAGAAGCCGCCATTTCCAGTATGCTATCTTGCGATAAAGGTAAATGCCCTTCATAAAATGAATCGGGTGTGGCATTGATAATCCCCATGACCACCGGGCTGTTCAGATTAAGAAGATTTCCCCTGCAGTTAAGTGTGTTCATTGACCTACTAATTGTAATTTTGAACCAATAAGCAAAGTTGCAGATTATAGTTTGCAGCCGGCAATTTTCCCCGGGAATCTTTTAATTTTCCCCGAATAAACAGTTTATTCATGACAACGAAAGAACAATTCGAACAAATTATTGATCATTGCAGGGCCATTTTTCTTAAAAAAACAGCAGACTACGGCACATCCTGGCGGGTATACCGTACGATTTCCATAGCCGACCAAATCTATATCAAGGCCAAACGCATTCGTACCATCCAGGAGAAAAAGCAACAGAAAATTGGCGATAATATCAAAAGTGAATTTGAAGGGATCCTCAATTATGCCATCATTGGGTTGATCCAACTCGATATCAATCAGGAGGAAACTGAACAAATGCCCGTAGCTGAAGTAGAACGTAGGTATAATGAAAAGGCGCTGGAAGCCATGAACCTGATGCTCGATAAAAACCATGATTACGGGGAGGCCTGGCGTGAAATGAGCCAGGAAAGTTTTACCGACCTCATCCTTGCCAAATTGTTGCGCATCAAACAGATCATTTCAAATGAAGGGGTAACACTCATCAGTGAGGGTATCGATGCCAACTATTATGATATATTAAACTATGCAGTATTCGCCTTAATTTTAATCAGCGAAGGGCAACATCAACTTTGAGTATGAAAATTGTTACGAATATCATCAGGGTTCTTACCGGTTCATTGTTTATTTTTTCAGGTTTGGTGAAAGCCATCGACCCACGTGGGTTGGCTTACAAAATGCAGGAGTTTTTTGAAGCCTGGTCGCATGATGGGATCCTGCCGTCCCTCATGAATGGCCTCAATGAATACGCCCTTGTATTTTCGGTTGGTATGATTACGCTGGAGGTAGCAGTTGGTGCCGCGTTGCTGCTCGGTTGGCAGAAGAAAATTACAACATGGATATTGCTGTTGCTGATCCTGTTCTTTACTTTCCTTACCAGTTATGTGTTATTCAGTGGCAAGATTCGGGCTTGTGGCTGCTTTGGTGATTGCATCCCACTTACGCCTGTACAAACATTTACCAAAGATATTATCCTGTTGTTGTTTGTTGTTTTCCTTATGGCGAACCGCAGGTATATATTGCCGTTAGCAAAACCATTTTTGGCTGGAATGTATGTGTTACTAATTACGGTGGCAACCTTGCTACTGCAATTCTATGTGCTGAAGCACCTGCCGGTTGTTGACTGCCTTCCCTACAAAAAAGGGAATAATATCCTGAAGTTGAGGGAGATGCCTGCAGATGCGATTCCTGATAAATACGAATACATGTTTGTATATGAAAAGAATGGTGAACAAAAGGAATTTGCAGTAACAGGTTTGCCCGACAGTACCTGGTCATTTAAAGAACGGAAACAAAAGCTGGTACAGAAGGGTAAAAATAATATTCCATTGATCAACGATTTCGCTTTTAGTACAGCCTCCGGAATAGATACAACTGCTGCCATCCTGGGAAGGGAAGGGACGTATTACCTCTTGTTTATTAAAGGCCTCAATGACTATCCATCGGGATGGGCTGGAGATATTGAACTGGCTGATAAATTGTTGAAGGAGAATAAACAGTTATATATTATTACCGCTCAGAAGGCCGACGTGGAAAAACGCTTTCAAAAGCAACTGCAATCTGCTGCAACGAATGCACCCATTGTATTAACATGCGATGGAACAGCCATTAAAACGGCAGCGAGGGCTAACCCGTCTGTATTCAGGATGGAAGGTGCTGTTGTCCAGCAGAAATTGA